>ONRC01000006.1 GCA_900320085.1 uncultured Eubacteriales bacterium | reverse complement strand
AACTACGCTTATTCCGGCGGTCTGCACGGCGTGGGCGCCAGCGTGGTGAACGCCCTGAGCAAGTGGCTGACGGTGGATATTTTCCGGGACTGGGCCCACTATACCCAGCGGTACGAAAACTGGTACGACCCCAAGCAGAAAAAGTTCCTGGCCGGGCATCCGGTGACGGAGCTGGAAAAGGTGGGCAACACCCGCAAGCGCGGCACCCTGGTGCGCTTCCTGCCGGACGACACGGTGTTTGAGGAAACCGTGTTCAACGGCGACAACGTGCGCCGCCGCTTGCGGGAATTGGCGTATCTGAACAAGGGCCTCAAAATCTCCTTCATCGACGAGCGCACGAAGGAGGAGGGCAAGGCCCAGGCGGAATACTGCTTCGCTGGCGGCATCGTGGACTATGTGAAGTACCTGAACCGGGACAAGACGCCGCTGCATGAGGAGCCGATCTTTTTTGAGGGCAAACGGGACGACGTGATCTGCACCGCCGCCATTCAGTACACCGACGGCTACACCGAATCCGTTTTCTCTTACGTGAACAACATCCCCACCGGCGAGGGCGGCACCCATGAAACGGGCTTCCGCGCCGCATGGACAAAGGTGCTGAACGACTACGCCCGGAAAATCGGCGCGCTGAAAGAAAAAGACAACAACCTTTCCGGCGAGGATTTCCGGGAAGGCATCACGGTCGTTCTGACCACGATGGTGAAAAACCCCCAGTTCGAGGGCCAGACCAAAGGGCGTCTCGGCAACACCGAGGTGCGCCCCGCCGTGGAAGCCATCGTGGGGGAGAAGCTGTATGAATTCCTGGAGAATTTAAAGAACCAGGACCTGGCCCAGAAGATCATCGAAAAGGCCGTCAAGAGCGCCAAGGTGCGGGAGGCCACCCGTAAGGCCCGCAACCTGGCCCGGGCCAAGAACGAGCTGGAGGCCGCGCCGCTGGTGGGCAAGCTGTCCGCCTGCACGGGACGCAAGGCGGTGGAAAACGAGCTGTTCATCGTGGAGGGCGATTCCGCCGGCGGCAGCGCCAAGCAGGGCCGCGACCGGCGGTTCCAGGCCATCCTGCCCCTGCGGGGCAAGCCCCTGAACGCCGAAAAAAAGCGGTTGGATCAGGTGCTGGCCAACGAGGAATTCCGTTCCATCATTACAGCCCTGGGCACCGGCATCGCGGAGGACTTCGACCTTTCTTCCTTAAAATATCACAAGGTCATCATCCTGGCCGACGCCGACCAGGACGGGGCCCATATCCGCTCCATCCTGCTGACCTTCTTTTTCCGCTATATGCGCGAGCTGGTGGCGGACGGACATGTGTTCATCGGTATGCCGCCGCTGTACGCCGTGAAGAAAAGCAATGGGATTCAGTACGCTTACGACGACAAAGAACTGAAAAGGGTCACGGTGGGCCTGAAGGGCTACACCCTCCAGCGCTACAAGGGCTTGGGCGAAATGAACCCCGAGCAGCTCTGGGAAACTACCATGGACCCTGCCCACAGAAAGCTCATGCAGGTGACCATCGAGGACGCCGCCGAGGCCGATTCCCTGATCACCGTTCTTATGGGCGACAAGGTGGAGCCCCGGCGGGAATACATCATCGAGCACGCCGAATTTAACAAAGCCGACCACTTTGACCGGCAGCTGGAAAAGAGCGGGCTGGTGTATGAAGTGAAGTCCTCGGCTTCCTGAAGCGAGGGAAACTTATTAGTTTGAGAGGAAATGGCGCTTCAACTCTGCAACAGAACAAGTAAGAAAGGCGGAGCCAAAAGCCTTCCCCTCGCAGGGGAAGGTGTCAGGCGCGGAACCAAGAAGGAGTATGTTACCAAGCAAATTCGCGCCTGACGGATGAGGTGCTCCTTTTCCTAAACATGTTCTCATTGTGGCGGGTGAGTATACCTCATCCGAGCCGCGCGAATTTACTTGATCTTTCTTTCCTGCTTTGTTCCGCGCGGCCCACCTTCCCCTACCAGGGGAAGGCTTTTGGGTACATTTGATTTTCAAATACGAAGGGGGAAAAGTCACATGGCAAACGAACAGAACAACCCCTTCCGCATCGTATGCGATACCTGGCTGGCCCGTATCGGCAGCTTTAACGCCTGGTTCTGGCTCGTCCTCTGGGCGCTGATGGGCATCGTCGGCTTGGGCGATTTGATGAACGGAAAGGCCGCGGACACCGTAGACAAGGTGATGCCCTTCGTGAGCTTCGGCTTTGCGGCGGCGAATATTCCCCTGCTGCTGGCCTCCAGGAAAACCAAGCGCCTGATCAAGGACTTTCGGCTGTACGGCCCTGTGCTGGCCCATGAACCGGATAAGTCCGTTCCCCAACTGGCCGCAGCGCTGAATAAGCCCCTGGAAGAAGTCAAAGGTCAGCTGACGGAAATGTGCCGGCGCGGCTACTTTAACGGGTATCTCGATCACCAGCGGCAGCAGCTTGTTTTCGCCGCTCAGCCCCAAAGCCCGGTGCACGTGCGCTACTGTCCCGGCTGCGGCGCGAAAAACGCCATCAAAAAAACTGGCGACGCCTGCCGATATTGCGGCGCGCCTTTGAACGTATGACCATTCTATTGGAGGAATCCCCATGCCCAAGAAGCCCCCGGAACAAATCCTGACCCCGGATATTATCCAAACCCCCCTGGAGGACGTGCTGCATCAATCCATGATGCCCTATGCGGAATACGTGATCCTGGAGCGCGCCATCCCCCGGGTGGAGGACGGCTTGAAGCCCGTGCAGCGGCGCATCCTGTTCACCATGCACGAGCTGGGCCTCACCCCCGATAAGCCCCACCGCAAGTGCGCCCGTATCGTGGGCGATTGCCTGGGTAAATATCACCCCCACGGCGACAGCAGCGTGTACGACGCCCTGACCCGCATGGCCCAGCCCTATTCCCTGCGGGGTGTCATGGTGGACGGCCACGGCAACTTCGGCTCCATCGACGGCGACAGCGCCGCCGCCATGCGATACACCGAAGCCCGCATGGCTCCTTTGGCCCTGCAAATGCTGCGGGACATCGAGAAGGACACCGTGCCCTTCCGCCTGAATTTTGACGACACCTTAAAGGAGCCCGACCTTTTGCCCGCCCGTTTCCCCAACCTTTTGGTGAACGGCGCTTCCGGCATCGCCGTGGGCCTTGCCACCAACATCCCGCCCCACAACCTGCGGGAGGTGACCGACGCGGTCTGCATGCAGATCGACGACCCCGACGTGTCGCTGGACAAGCTGATGACCGCCGTGCCCGGCCCGGACTTTCCCACCGGCGGCATTCTGCTGGACACCCCGGAGATTCGCGCCGCCTATGAAACGGGCCGCGGCAAGCTGACCGTCCGGGCGAAGGTGACGATGGAGCCCGGGCCTGCGGGCCGTACGCTGATCGTGATCCACGAGATCCCCTACGGTGTGGCCAAGGCCGCCATGCTGGAAAAGATTCTGAAGCTCAGCGAAGAAAAGAAATCCACCCTTGGCTATATCCACGACATCCGCGACGAGAGCGACCGCACCGGCATGCGGGCCGTGATCGAGCTGAAAAAGGAAGCCAACCCCCAGAAGGTGCTGGCCGCGCTGTACAAGTACAGCGATTTGCAGGTGACCTTCGGGGTCAACATGGTGGCCGTGGCGGCGGGCAAGCCCGTGCAGATGGGCCTGAAAACCGTTATCAGCCATTTCATCCGCCACCAGAAGGACGTCGTGACCCGCCGCACCCAGTATGAGCTGGATCAGGCAAAGGCCCGGGCCCACATTTTGGAGGGCCTCATCATCGCCGTGGACAACCTGGACGAGGTGATTGCCCTCATCCGCGCCAGCAAAAACGGCAAGGAAGCCAAACAGCGCCTGATGGACCGCTTCGGCTTTACCGACGTGCAGGCCCAGGCGATTCTGGACCTGCGCCTACAGCGCCTGACCAACCTGGAAATCCTGGCCCTTCGCAAAGAATACGATGAAATCAAAAAGCTGATCGACACCCTGGAAGGAATTTTGAAGACCGAAAAGAAGCTGCTGAACCTGATCAAAAAGGAGCTGCGGGAAATTGCCGAGCAGTTCGGCGACGACCGGCGCACCCAGATCGTGAAGGAGGAGCCGGAGGAAGCCCTGCCCGAAGTAGAGGAAGGCCCGCTGCCCGAGGACGCGGTGGTGTTCCTGACCCGGGGCGGCCAGCTGCGCCGCATGGCCCCGCGCCTGTACGAAAAGCTGGACATGCCCGAAAAGGAAAGCGATATGCCCCGCTATCTGTTCCGCACCCAGACCGACCACACCCTGTATTTCTTTACCAACCTGGGCAATTGCTACCCACTGTCCGTCGGCGCGCTGCCTGAAACCAGCAAGCCCCGGGAGCGGGGCGGCGGCCTGAGCAGCGTACTGGCCGGTTTGGAGAATGGGGAAGAGTGCGTTTCCCTGCTGCTGATGCTGCCGGGCAGTCTGGCGGGAATGGGGGATTTGCTGTTCTTCACCAAACAGGGCCAGGTGAAGCGCACCAGCGCAGCGGAGTACGATGTGCGCCGCTCCAAGTTCGGCGCGGTAAACCTCAAAAACGGCGACCAGCTGCTCTGTGTCGTGCCCGCGGAGGAAGGGGCCGACATTCTCATGATCACCCGGAAGGGCATGTCCATACGCTTCCCGCTAGATTCTGTGCCCGAAATGGGCCGCGTCAGCGCGGGCGTGAAGGGCATGAACGTGGGCCTGGACGATCAGGTGATTCTGGCCTGCCCGATCGCGGTGTCCGATCAGATCATCCTGTTCACCGAGCGTGGCTACGGCAAGCGCCTGATGAGCGCCATGTTCGACGCCCAGGGCCGCGCGGGCAAGGGCGTCAAGTGCATTTACTTCAACAAGTCCGGCTCCACCGGAACCTATGTGGCCAGCGCCGCCCGCGTCACGTCCTCCCGCGCCTTCACCGTTTTGCAGCACGGCGGCATCATGACCCCCATGCAGAGCGACGACCTGCCCTGTCAGGATCTGACTGATAAAGGCAAGCCCGTGGTCATGGCCGTGCTGGACGATGTGGTGGAGGATTTGATTTTGTAACAGTATTCCAGTCCGTTATAGGACACTTTACATCATTCAATTTATTGTGTGCAGAAGAAAACCAACCCAAAGCCTTCCCCTGCGAGGGGAAGGCTTTTGGAAGACCTTTTCGTAGTGGTAAAGTGCCTTTTCAATCATTGAATAAAAAAAAGCGGCGTGAACGCCTCCTGTATTTTGCAGGGGTTCACGCCGTTTTGTCTGTGTATTCAAGTTACACGTTGATTTCCTGGGCCTTGACTTCGCTGTCCTGGTTGGCGGAAAGCAAAGGCGAAATGACGGTGTTCAGGTATTCTTTGGTCTGCATGGCGGCGCAGCCGATATAGTTTTCCGGCAACAGCGCCTTTTCCAGGGCTTCCTCGTCGGCCTGGAAGGCGGGATCGGCGGCGATGCGGGAGAGCAGGTCGCAGGGCTTGCCCTCCATCTTCACCGCGTTGGCGGCGGCGATGGAATGCACCCGGATGTGCTCGTGCAGCTCCTGCCGGTCGCCGCCCCGTTCCACGGCGTCCATGAGGATGTTTTCCGTCGCCATGAAGGGCAGCTCTTCCCGCAGGTGCTTTTCGATCACCTTGTCGTACACCACCAGCCCGGAGGCGATGTTCAGGTACAGGCTCAGGATGGCGTCGGCGCACAGGAAGCCTTCCGCCAGGCTCAGGCGGCGGTTGGCGCTGTCGTCCAGGGTACGCTCAAACCACTGTTCCGCGGCGGTCATGGCCCCGTTCTGGGCGTTGCTGATCAGGAAGCGGGAGAGAGCCGTCATGCGCTCGGAGCGCATGGGGTTGCGCTTGTAGGCCATGGCGGAGGAACCGATCTGATTCTTTTCAAAGGGTTCCTCGATCTCCTTCTTGTGGGCCAGCAGGCGGATGTCATTGGCGAATTTATGAGCGCTCTGGCCGATCTGGGACAGGGCATTCAGCACCCGGGAATCGGTCTTGCGGGAATAGGTCTGGCCGGACACCGGCACGGCGGCGGCAAAGCCCATCTTTTCGGAAATCAGGCTGTCCAGCTTTTTCACCTTTTCAAAGTCCCCATGGAACAGCTCCAGGAAGCTGGCCTGGGTGCCGGTGGTGCCCTTGCAGCCCAGGGGCTTTAAGGTGGACAGGCAGAAGTCGATTTCCTCCAGGTCCAGCGTCAGATCGTTCAGCCACAGGGTGGCGCGCTTGCCCACGGTGGTGGGCTGGGCGGACTGGAAATGGGTGAAGGCCAGGCAGGGCTGGGCGGCGTGGTCTTCGGCGAACTGGGCCAGCGCTTTGATGACCGCCACAAGCCGGGCGCGAACGAGGCGCAAAGCGTCCCGCAGGATCAGCACGTCGGCGTTGTCGCCCACATAGCAGGAGGTGGCCCCCAGGTGGATGATGGGCCGGGCCATGGGGCACTGGTCGCCCCAGGCGTGGATGTGGGCCATTACGTCGTGACGCAGCTTCTTTTCATAGGCCGCCGCAGCGTCAAAGTCGATGTCATTTTGGTGGGCCTTCATTTCGGCAATTTGTTCATCCGTGATGGGCAGGCCGAGTTCCTGCTCCGATTCGGCCAGGATGATCCATAGCTTCCGCCAGAGGGAAAACTTGTTCTGGGCGGAAAAGAGATACTGCATTTCCTTGCTGGCGTAGCGGGTGGAGAAGGGGGACAGGTAACCTTCGTAATTTTCCGGCATGGGGCTGCAACCTCCTGCGTACTTCATGATTCGGGAAACACAAGCCATTATAGCAAAAAAAACCTTCCCGCGCAATCGTGCGGGAAGATTTCGTCTACTTTCCCAGGTATTCCGTCTTGCGGACGCTCCAGTCGAACAGCTCGTCCACCGGCTCCAGAGGCGGAAGATTCAGCAGTTCGCTAATGGTGACCATCTCATAGCCCTGCTCGGCCAGCCAGGGAATCACCTTTTCCAGGCACAGGTAATCCTTTTTCCGGGCGTGGAACAGGATGATGCTGCCGTTCTGCACGTTCTTTTTCACTTCATCCGCGTCGGTGGAGTCCACGTCCCAGAGGATGACGTGATGGTAGCCTACCTTTTCCAGCTGCTTCTGGAACACAGCGTCGTGGCTGCCAAAGGGCGGGCGCAGGGAGCGGATGGGATAGTGGTAGCCCAGCAGATGATCCAGCACGTGCTGGGGATACTTGCTGTACAGGATTTGGTTGAACTGGGTTTCCTTGGTCATGCGGTTGTGGTGGTGGGTGTGCGTTCCGATTTCGCTGGAGGACGCGGCAATTGCTCGCCACAGCTCCTTGTCGGCGTCCTTAAGCTTTTCTTCCTTCAGCAGGTCGCCCACAGGATAGAAGGTGATGCTGCCGCCGTAGGAGGTGATCAGCTCCCAGGTTTTTCGAACGTATTCAAATTCGTAGCAGTCGTCCATCGTGACGGCCACGCGGCGTTCGTCCCGTCTGCCGTTGCGGATGGCGTGGGGCCAGGGGTCGTTTTCCTGCCAATCCATGCCCATGGATTCGGGGACGGCTTCGGCGAAGCAGGAGGGGAGAAGAAGGCATAGGCAGATCAGGCAAAGAAAAAGACGTTTAAACATAACGCAACCTCTTATGGCTTTCTCGGAAAGGGGAGTGGGGGAAACCGCTCTTTGGCCCACAAAGAGCGGTTTCCCCCACAAAAAATCGTTACTTCAACGGCCGGATCAGGATGAGGGGCGTCAGCTCGTCGCCCTGACCGGAGGGGTTGTCCTGCATGGCGTCCTGGATCTCCTCGTCGGTGAGGGGAAAGCCGTGGCACTTGCCCAGCTGGTCGCGCTGGAGGTCGTTGGCGTCCATGAGGACGACGGGGATGCCGGTCTGCTTGTAAAGGTCGTCGCACAGCTCCACCGGGTTGTCCGGGTTAATGAGCGCCATTTCCTTGTAGACGTCAAAGCTGGAACGGAAATAGAACCCGTCGATGCCGCCGACGCCCTTGCCGCAGACCTTGTAGAATACGCCGTGAATGCCGAAGGGCTTCGTGACAGCGGAGCAGAACACGGCCAACAGCACTCGGGGCAGGCCGCAGATGTCGATGACCAATTGCAGCTTGTAGGGCTCGTGCATGCCCACGCCGGTGTGGTTGATGCCGGCGAAGCGCCACAGGAAATTGGCCCAGAAGCCGGGCTTCACTTCGTCGCGGGTCTTGACGGATTCCACGCACATGCACATGACCTTCGCGCCGAAGGACAGCACGTCGCCCTCCTGGTACAGGGGCCGCACGTACTTTTCCACCAGCTCCTTCTGGCTTTCGCCGCGCTGGACGAAGTGGGTCTGGATGGCGAAGCGGTCGTATTTGCGGCCGTTCTTGCCGGTGACGGTGCCGCGGTCAAAATATACGATGCCGTTCTGTTCACGGCGCTGATCTTCCAGGTTCCGGGAAGGAATGATTCCCATGGCCATTACCTCCAATAATATGGAAAAAATACGAAGACATTGTACACCGCGCGGGTCTGTTTGTCAATGTTTGCGCATACCTTCATTGGAGGAGGTGGGCGCATGAATGAGGCGCATTGGACGCTGCTGGGCGTGACGGCGGCGATCGCGGCGGCGCTGACGGTTTTTTCTCTTTCGCATGAGCCGCAAAGCCGCCTGTACCGGTGGACGCGGCGAGTGTTCTGGGCGGCAGCGCTGCTGCTGTTCAGCGGGGCAGTCGGCGGGGTGGGACTGAATCTGTTCAACCTGGTATCAGTGACCCTGCTGGGCCTGCCGGGATACGCGGCGGCAGCGGCGATCCTCAATTTTCCCTGAGGGTCAGAATCACTTCTACCTCTGTGTCTGCCTGACAGTAAGCGTCCCGCCAGCCCAGCTTTTCCCAATCCTGAATGGTCAAAAACTGCCGCACGGCCACCCGGCCAAAGCCGAAGCCGTCGCAGCGCAAACTTTGCAGATGGGATAATAGATCGGCAATATCCGTCTGCAATTGGTTTTGCAGATATGCTTGATCCGGCAGAAAGCCGGGGGCATGCTGCCCTTCACAGAACACCCGCACGGACAGGCGGATGGGGTCTTGGTGTACATCCACCCGGACTTCCGCGGGCCGCAGCGCCGCCACGCGGACGGCGATTCCGTTCGGGTCCCGCAGGGACAGCGCTTCCACGTGGCCCTCCATCAAATGCAGCAGCGCCATTTCGTAGCCGGTCAGATAGCCCGAAACCCGCACGCCGTCGGTGGCCGCCGCGCCGAACACCTCCACTGCTTCCGCGCTTTTTCGCGGCAAAGCCCCCGCTTCATTGTCCAGTGTCTTTTTATGGGTGTCAGGGACAGGCTCGGAAAAATCGTTCACCGCGCCTAAAATGAACAGCGGGTCGCAGAAGCCGTAGCCCAAGTCCCGTACCCCGTCGCAGAGGGTGGTGTTCGGGGTGAAGCCCTTGCCCGCGTAATTGCTGAGCGTTGTTTCGGTGTAGCGGCTCAGGCGGGTGCCAAGATACGGCTTTTGCGCCTTGGAAAAGGCCCTGGCTTCTCCCTTGGTCACGATCACCGCCGCCGAACAGCGGAACCGGGGCAGGGCGTCGATTTGCTGGAGCAGGCGGGCGAAGTTCTCCTGCTTCGCTGCGGTCTCCCCGATGATGACCTCCCGCACCTGGGAAAAGTTCAGGGGCCGGGGCGTGGCGGCGTTCAGCATGGTCACGGCGTCGGAAAAGGAACAGCCCGTCGCCTCCACCGTGAGGTATCTATCATTGTCCCCCTCCCCGGAGGCATTGCGCGGCGCTTTCACGGACACAGTCACGTCGCCCGTTTCCAGCCCGTCCACCGTCAGCACGATCACCAGCAGTTCTTCTTCCAGCTGACGCGGCGCACAGCCTGTCAGAAAAAGCAGACAAAGCAAAGCAAAGGGAAGCAATCGTTTCACGGTGTTTGCTCCTTTCCGTTTTGCCGCTTCTTTTTTTGGATTGTGCTGGAAAGATACAACCCCAGCAGCAAGATCAGCGTGACCGGCCCGCGCCAAAACGCCAGGTGGATCAGCGTTTCCTGCATTGCCGCGTCCTGCATCACGGCGCAGGGAACGAGGGCGAGCAGCAAGAGCAGCGTCACCCATCCGGAGGATTCGCGCTTTCCCGCCATTTGCGCGGCCAGGGCCGATGCCTGGCTGACGCTGTTGCTGAGGGACAGGAAAAAGAGCAGCAAAATGCCCACCGTCTCCGTGCTCCAGGCGGGGATGGAGGGGGTCATGTTGGCCACCAGCATCAGCCGCCAGCCCATGGTCTCCGCCCGCGCCATGGCGTAAAAGGGCATCAGCCACACGCTGACCGCCATGGTGGCGCATCCGGCGAGGATGGAAATCAGAACGGGAATAACTGTTTTACGTTTGCCTGTCAGCATGGGGGAAAGAGTCTGGGGATTCTGGGGCATCAACAGCGGCCAGGCACAGCTCCACACCGCACCGCACATCCACAGCCCGCCATGGACGATGCTTTTCCAGCCGTACCCTAATACGGGGAAAAAGTGCGCGGCCCGGCCATGAGGCGCGGCGCTGAGAAAGGCGGAGAGCAGCAGGAGAAAGATGACCCATTTGAGGAAACGAGAAAGCCGGGCAAGAGCGTCCTCCTGCCGTCCGCTGTTGGCCCAGGCCAGCACAGGCACCACCAGCAGCGTCATTTTCCATAGGCTGTGCTCCGGCATGGCGTCCAGCAGCATGGCGCACAGGGACACAAAAATCAACTGGGCGTTCATGAGATGGAGCAGCAGAAACAGGAAAAGAACGATTTTTGTTCCCCGCTTCCCCGCTGCGCAGGCAATCACGCCGTTTTGTCCCTCGGCGTTCCGTCCTGTTCTCCGGGCCAGAAATAAAAGCAGGAAAGCAAAGGGGATCGTCAGCAGGATGGACAGATAGCCCGGCGTGCTCACATGTCCGTACAGGTACAGCGCCATACCGATGAAGATTTGCGTGTATACGGAAATCCCGCTCAATGCGCAGCGATCCTCCGCTAATGCTTTCCAGCGCTGGGCTTTCATCTGAGCCGTACTGTGCACATCCGTCGTCGTTTGCGCTGTCATGGCGTCTCCTTGTTGGGTTCGTCCCACGCCCGCATCCGGACCCGGGCGCGGTTCATGTGGAACGGATTGGCAATCGCCCCCCGCAGCCGCTGCCGCCAGATGGGCAGGCGCAGAGCGTGGTCGGGGTTAGCTGGGCGTTTGGGGGCAATCGGGGAGAAATACGGCATATGCAGACTCGTGACGCCAAACGCCCGCAGGAGCAGGCAGAACAGCGCCAGCGTCATGCCGGGATAGCCGCCAAAGCCCGCCGCCAGCAGCAAAATCAATTGCCCGATGCGCAGGGCCAGGGTCAGCGGAAAGGTCGGCGCGGCGTAGCTGCCCAGGCCGCTAAGGGCTACCACGATCAGAATGAGCGGGCTGAACAGCTCCGCTTCTACCACGGCCTGGCCCAGGATCAGCCCGCCCACGATGGACAGGCTGGCCCCCAGCGCGCCGGGCACCCGGGTGCCCGCCTCGTTGATGAGGCTGAAAATCAGCACCATGATCAGCATGGACGGAAACAGCGACAGGGGCACCTTGGCCTGGCTTTCCACCACCGAGGTCATCAGCGACAGGCTCAGCCCTTCCGGGTGGTACACCGTCAGCGCGATGAACAGCCCGGGCAGCAGCAGGGAAATCACCATCCCGCACAGCCGCAGAAGCCGCAGGAACGTGCCGTACTGCCAGCGCATGGCGGTGTCGTCCGGGGCGTGGAACAGGTGCAGAAAGCCTACCGGCAGCGCCAGCGCAGCCGGGGCGTTTTCCATCAGGATCACGATTTGTCCTTCCGATAGGAAGCTCACCGCCCGGTCGGGCCGCTCGGTGCAAGCGATCTGCGGCAGCAGGGCCGCCGGGTCGTCCTCGATCAATTGCTCCAGCATCCCGATGCTGGACACGTAATCCACGCTGCAGCCGTTCAGCCGCCGCTTGACCTCTTCAACGTTTTCCCGCCGGGCGATACCGTCCAGATACAATAGACAAACGTGGGCAGGAATCTTGGTCCCCACCGTCGCGGCTTCGCAGATCAGCGCGGGGGTGCGCATCAGGCGGCGGATGAGCACGGTGTTGTCCCGCAGGGATTCGGTAAAGCCCTCGTGGGGCCCGGCGACCACGGACTCGTTCACCGGTTCGGCGATGCCGCGCTTCACAAACCCCTTCATGTCCGCGACCAAAGCGCCCGGCATGGTGTCCACGATCAGCGCCGCGTCGCCGCTGAACACCCGGGAAAGCACGGTGGACAATTGGAACGTGAGGGAAACGGAGGCCAGGGGCAGGACGGTATTGACCAAATAATCATCCAGTTCTTCATCCTCCGGAACGGGATGAGCAAGCAGCAGCGGTTCCAGAAAAAAGCGCTGCACGTTTTCGCTGTCTACCAGCCCGTCCACATACAGCAGCGCGGCGGGGTGGCCTAACACGGTAAACTCTCGCAGCACCACGTCCTCGCTGTCCTCCGCGCGGGTGGCCTGCCGGATCAGGGCCAGGCTGTCCCGATAGTTCCCCGTGATGACGCCCGGCTTGCCCGGTTCCCAGTCCGCTTCTGTCCGCATGGCGTTCCCTCCCGCCGTTTTTCCTTTAGTATGGGAAGACGGAAAACGATTTATACGTACCGCGGAAGTACAGCGCAGGCTTGACAAAACCTGGGATAATCCGGTTGACAAGCACAAATCCCGGTAGTATAATGTCAAAGGTTCGGTTTATTTGACGAGGGCCGCGGTCCGGTTCCGCCCGGCAGCGGCATGCCGCACAGAAGTCAATACATTGTTCATCTTCCGGTGATCAATGGATATATAAGAAAAAAAGAAATGAGGCAACATCATGAAGGGTAACGTACTTGTCGGTCAGTCCGGCGGCCCTACGGCCGTCATCAATGCCAGCCTCGCGGGCGTGTTCAAGACAGCCAAAGAACGCGGCTACAACAAGGTTTACGGTATGCGCTACGGTATCCAGGGCTTCATGGACGAACAGTATGTGGATCTGTCCGAGCATATCAAGAACGAACTGGACCTGGAGCTGCTCAAGCGCACCCCCTCTGCTTTCCTGGGCACCTGCCGCTACAAGCTGCCCGAAATCCATGAGGACAAGGCGATCTACGAGCGCATTTTCGAGCTGCTGGATAAGCTGGATATCGAAGTGTTCATCTATATCGGCGGCAACGATTCCATGGACACCATCCGCAAGCTGTTCGACTACTCCCTGCTGACCGGCGCGAAGCAGAAGTTTGTCGGCTGCCCCAAGACCATCGACAACGACCTGGCCATCACCGACCATACCCCCGGCTTTGGCAGCGCCGCCAAGTACATTGCCACCTCCACCAAGGAAATCATCTGTGATGCCATGGGCTTCTCCTACAAGAAGAAGAACGTGAACATCGTGGAAATCATGGGCCGCAACGCGGGCTGGCTGACCGGCGCCGCCGCCCTGTCCCGCAGCGAGGACTGCGAAGGCCCCGATCTGATTTATCTGCCCGAGCTGCCCTTCAGCATCGAAGGCTTCGTGGATGAAGTGAAGAAGCTGCTGGAAAAGAAGGACGTGGTCGTGGCCGTCGTGTCCGAAGGCATCAAGACCGCGGAAGGCAAGTATGTCTGCGAATATGCCACTGAAAACGCTTCCACCGACGCGTTCGGCCATATTCAGATGAGCGGCACCGCCGCCTATCTGGCCCAGGTGGTCAAGAACGAGCTGGGCTGCAAGACCCGCGCCGTGGAGCTTTCCACCCTGCAGCGCGCCGCTGCCCACCTGGCCAGCAAGATCGACGTGGACGAAGCCTTCAACGTGGGCGGCGCCACCGTCAAGGCCGCTGACGAAGGCTCCTCCGGCGTCATGGTCGTGATCGACCGCGTGTCCGACGATCCTTACCAGAGCGCCACCGGCGTGTACGACGTGCATCGCATCGCCAACGGCGAAAAGGTCGTTCCGCGCAAGTGGATCAACAAGGAAGGCAACTATGTGACCGAGGAATTCCTGGACTATGTGCGTCCTCTGATTCAGGGCCACTACCAGCCCATGATGGTTGAGGGCCTGCCCCGCCACCTGAGCATCAACCTGAAGAATTATGATTGGAGCGCTCCCCGCGGCAAAAAGTAATTTTCGCCAAAGCGCATCAAGCAACCGGCCCGTCTTTCTCCATGAAAGGCGCGCCGGTTTTTATGTACAAAAATATCCCCCGGAAAGAGGAACGCTCCTTCCGGGGGCATTGTTTCTATTTCGGAAACCCGATTACCGAATCAGGGTGATGTTGCGGAACACGCTGACCAGGGTGTTGGCGACGGTGGACATGGTCTTGATGAAGATGTCCAGCGCCACGCCCACAACGTCCTTACGGGTGTCGCCCACGGTGTCGCCGGTAACGGCGGCTTTATGGGCGGCAGAGCCCTTGCCGTGACCTTCCAGCGCGCCGGATTCGATGTACTTCTTGGCGTTGTCGAAGGCGCCGCCGGAGTTGCCCATGAAGATGGCGCGGGGGATGGCCACGATGGTCGCGCCGATCAGCAGGCCGCCGACGAAGTCCACGCCGAACAGGAAACCGCCGATGACGGGAATGACCATGGCCAGCACGGAGGGCACCAGCATCTTTTTCAGGGCCTGCTTGGCGGCCAGCTGGATCATGCGGTTGTAGTCGGGGGTCTTTTCACCGGCCAGCACTTCGGGGGTCAGCTGCTTATCGCCCTCGTCGGCCATCAGCTTGGCGGATTCGATGGTGTTGTCGGTCAGCATGGCGGAGAAGTATTCCACCAGCGCGCCGCCGATGATAGCGCCGGCCACGACCACGAAGGAGGCGATGTTCAGGGTCATTTCAGCGGAGTAGTTGCCCACGTAGGAAACGATCAGGGACACGGTGGCAAACGCGGCGGACCCGATGGCAAAGCCCTTGCCCACGGCGGCAGTGGTGTTGCCCACGGCGTCCAGCTTATCGGTGATGACGCGCACATTGGCATCCAGGTGGCAGCTCTCGGCCAGGCCGCCCGCGTTGTCCGCGATGGGGCCGAAGGCGTCGATGGACACGGTCGCGCCTACGAAGGCCAGCATGCCCAGGGCGGCGGTGGCAACGCCATAGATGCCCGCCAGCTTGCCGGACACAAACAGCGCGATACCGATCACCAGCACGGGCAGCAGCACGCTGCGGGAGCCTACGGCGTCGCCCTTGGTGACCACGAAGGCTTCCCCTTCGGGAGCCATTTCAGCCAGCTTGCGGGTGGGCTTATAGTCGGTGGAGGTGTAGTATTCGGTGATGGAGCCGATGGCCACGCCGCTCAGGATGCCCAGCACGGCGCAGATCCAGGGAGACACCCAGCCAGCCGCCCAGCCGTACACTTCCTTGAGGGCAGCGCCGTCGGCGCCGGCGAAGGAAATCGCCGTGACCACGAAGCCCAGCACGATGGTCAGGCCGGCGGAGATCCAGGTGGCCAGGTTCAGCTCGCGGGAAGGATTGTCGCTCATCTTCTTGCGGTCGGCGTAGAACAGGCCCAGCAGGCAGCTGAGCAGGCCAACGCCCGCCAGCAGGACGGGGAACAGGATGGTGCCGTTGAACACGCCTTCCAGCGTGGCCTTGCTCTCAGCAAAGTGGGCTTCATACTGCTGGAACAGGATCACGGCGATCATCAGGGAAGCGGAGATGGTAGCCACGAAGGACTCCAGCAGGTCAGAGCAGTTACCGGCGATGTCGTTCACGTTGTCGCCGATGAAGTCGGCAATGACGTTGGGCACGCGGCTGTCGTCCTCGGGCAGGTCGTTGCGCACCTTCGCCAGGATATCGGCGGAGATGTCGGCGGCCTTGGTGTAGTTGCCGCCTGCCACGCGGTTGAACATGGCGACCAGGGAGCAGCCCAGGGAGTAGGTGGAAATGCGCATGATGGTGGGGTTCACGCCCGCCAGGGAGGTGATGTAGCCGCCGCCGGTCACGTCATGGCGCACGTTGCCAAAGATCAGCAGCACGGCCACCAGGCCCAGCAACCCCAGGCCCTGCACGCACAGGCCGGAGATGGAGCCGCCGCAGAGGGCGACCTTCACGGTTTCGCCGATGGAAAGGTTTTCGCGGGCCTTGTTGGCGGTGCGCACGTTGGCGTAGGTAGCGGACCGCATGCCCACCACGCAGGCGCAGGAGCTCATCAGCGCGCCGAAGAGGAACGTGATGCCGCTGGTCTTTTCAACAAACAGGCTGAACACCGCCGCCAGCAGGATCACCACGATGATGATGGTGCGGTATTCGGTTTTCATGAAGGTGTTCGCGCCGGAACGGATGATCCCGGCCATTTCCGCCATTTCGGCGGTGCCTTCCGGCATTTTGCGGATGCGCTGGTAGTTGTACACCACATACGCGATAGCCGCGGCGACCACGCACAGCACCAGAATGTACCAAACCACGGACATAAGGGGTACCCTCCCATTCTGTAAATGTAATATACAGGAGCCCCGAAAGCCTCTGCTTTCAAGCCCCTTTTTATTTCCTATTATATAATTCCTCTCTGCCGCCGTCAATAGCTGGAGCAGAAAGATTTTTCAAGTCCTCCGAAAGCAGGTGTATCCGTTTTATTCATGTCGAATTTGGTTCCTTATTTAACATTCTCATGAATCGTTTTATCGCCTATAATGAACAGGTTAATAGGAGGGGCCGCACACAGAAAAGAGGAAAGAAGGCTGATTGGTTTGGATATACTGCTTCATGATGGATGGACGATGGTGGACGGCGGGAAGCGTTTTCCCTGCCGGGTGCCCTGTTCCGTATATGACACCCTGATCAATGCCGGGGCGATTGCCGATCCTTATGTCGGTGAAAATCAGTGGGCCGCGACCGCTGTCTGCGACCGGGATTTTGCCTTTGAAACATCATTCGACGCACCGATACCAACGCGTCCTGCCGAGCGGCTGATTCTGCGGTTCGAGGGCATCGACACGCTGGGGAAGGTGTTTTTGAACGGCACGCTGCTGGGCGAAACGGACAACATGCACCGTGTCTGGGAATACGACGTGACCGGACTCGTCCGTTCCGAAGGCAACCTGCTGCGCGTGGAGCTGGCTTCCCCCAACCGCTACATCGCGGATATGCAGAAAAAACGCCCGATCTGGGGCGTGGATTCCACCATGGCGGGCTATCCCCATCTGCGCAAAGCCCATTATATGTTCGGCTGGGACTGGGGCCCCATGCTGCCGGACGCAGGTATCTGGCGGCCCGTGCATCTGATGAGCTTTGACGGGGGGCGCGTGCTTTCGGCCTATTATGGTCAGCGTCATGAAAACGGCCGCGTGACCCTCACCTGTGACGCGGACATCGAAACCTGGACGGAGGGCCTGACCGCCCTGTTCCGCGTCACCGCGCCGGACGGAGAGCAGTTTGAAGCGCTAATCCAGGACGGCAAAGCGGAAATCATTATCCAGCAGCCCCAGCTCTGGTGGGTGCGGGGGCTGGGCGAACAGCCGCTGTACACCTGCGAAACGGTTCTGATGAACCAGGACGAAACCGTCGATACCTTCACCCGCCGCGTGGGTCTGCGCACCCTGTCCGTCTCCCAGGACAAGGACGAGTGGGGCGAGGAATTCTGCTTTATCAACAACGGGATCAAGGTGTTCGCCATGGGCGCGAATTATATCCCGGAGGATCAGATCCTGCCCCGCGCCACGAAGGAACGCTCCCGTCAGCTGCTGGAGGACTGCAAGGCCGCCAACTACAACTTTATCCGCGTCTGGGGCGGCGGCATCTATCCCGATGATGAATTTTACGATTGGTGTGACGAAAACGGCCTGATCGTGTGGCAGGACTGCATGTTCGCCTGCTCCGCGTACCGGCTGACCCCGGCATTGGAAAAAACCATCCGCGCCGAAATCATCGACAACGTGCTGCGCCTGCGCAATCACGCCAGCCTGGGCCTGATCTGCGGCAACAACGAAATCGAATCCGCCTGGGAAGCCTGGGGCATTCCCGACGACCCGGAGGCAAAGGCGGACTACCTGAAGCTGTTTGAGGGCATCATCCCGGAAACCGTCCATACCCTGGCCCCGGAAACCTTCTATTGGCCTTCCTCTCCCTCCTCCGGCGGCGGGTTCAAGGATTCCTCCTCCAACCGGGCGGGCGATATGCACTATTGGGCCGTGTGGCACAACTTCAAGCCCATCGAGGCCTTCCGGGAATTCTATTACCGTTTCTGTTCCGAATACGGCTTTGAAAGCCTGCCGGTCATCAAGACCGTCCGCACCTTCGCGGAGGAAAAGGACCTGGAGCTGTGCAGCCACGTGATGGAGGCCCACCAGAAATGCACCCAGGGCAACGAAAAGGTGATGTATTACCTGGCCCAGATGGTCAACTATCCCTATGATTTTGAACGCCTGATCTACTGCTCTCAGCTCGTCCAGGCGGACTGTATCCGCTCCAACGTGGAGCACATGCGCCGCGCCCGGGGCCGCTGCATGGGCTCGGCCTACTGGCAGGTGAACGACTCCAACCCGGTCATCTCCTGGAGTAGCATTGATTACTTCGGCCGCTGGAAGGGCCTGCACTACGCCGCCCGCCGGTTCTACGCGCCGGTGCTGCTGAGCTGCGACGACACTGACCCCATCCGTCCTGTTTTGCACGTGACCAATGACACGCGGGAGGAAGTCCGCGCTTCCCTCATTTGCCGCCTGCGGGACAACCAGGCCAATGTGCTGCGGGAGTTCACCGCCAAGGTATCTGTCCCCGCCCTGACCGCCATGGAATGCCTGAAGCTCGACCTGTCCGCGGATGTGGTCACGATGCGGGACAAGCGCACAAAGTATATCGAGTACGCGCTCATCCGGGACGGCGAAACCCTCAGCGCGGGCACCACCCTGTTCGTGCGGCCCAAGGGGTTCGACTTCATCGTGCCCCAAGTTGATTGCGGCATCAGCGAAACGGACGACGCTTTCATCCTGCGGTTTACCGCCTCCTGCTATACCAAGAGCGTTTGCCTGTCCCTGCGGGAGCACGACGCGGTGTTCTCCGACAACTGGTTCGATATTCATGGCAATCAGGCTGTCACAGTCACACTTCCCCGCAAGGGTACGCTGTCCCATATCAGCGCGGAGGAATTGCGGACTCAGCTCAAGATTGCGCATTATTGATTGCCGCCGTTGATGAGCAACCCGAAAATCGGACAGAAATCTTATCCAGGAGGCTTTTAGGCCGTGAAACAGTTTTCCGATATGCGTTCCCTGGTGGATTACCTGAACAGGACCGCCCATGAATACTATGTGCTGGACAACCCCAGCATCTCCGACGCGGAGTGGGATGGGCTGTACAACCAGCTTTTGGCCATGGAAAAGGAAACGGGCACGGTGCTGCCGGACTCCCCGACCCATCGGGTGGGCGGCGCGCCGCTGGCCGCATTCACCCAGCACCGGCATATCACCCGACTGTGGAGCATGGACAAGGCCCAGAGCGAAGACGAACTGAACGCCTGGTTCGACCGGACAGAAAAGCTGTGGGCCCAGGACGGGACACTGCCGCCGCTGCGCTACGGCGTGGAATACAAGTTCGACGGGCTGACCCTGAACCTGACCTATGAGGACGGCCTCCTGACCCAGGCCGCCACCCGGGGCGACGGCGAGGTGGGGGAAGCCATCCTGCCCCAGGCCCGGACGGTGCGGGGCGTGCCGCTATCCATTCCGTGGAAGGGCAGGATCGAGGTGCAGGGCGAATGCATCATGCGCCTGAGCGCTTTGGAGGCGTACAACAAAACCGCCGCCGAGCCCCTGAAAAACGCCCGCAACGCCGCCGCCGGGGCCCTGCGCAATCTGGACCCCGCCGTGACCGCCAGCCGCAACCTGTCCGCCTTTTTCTACCAGGTGGGCACCATTGACAACCCGCCTTATCATGATCAGGTGGGCATGGTGGAGTTCATCAAGGAGCAGGGCTTCCCCATCAGCCCCTACTTTGAAACGTCGGACAGCCGGGAGGGGGTCATCGGCCTCATCCGCGCCATCGAGGAGCAGCGGCCCAATCTGGATTTCCTCATCGACGGGGCGGTCATCAAGGTGATGGATCAGCAAACGCGAACCATGATGGGCTTCACCGACAAGTTCCCCCGCTGGGCGGTGGCGTACAAATTCGCCGCCGAGGAAAACACCGCCACCCTGGAAAAGGTCACCTGGGAGCTGGGCCGCACGGGCAAGCTGACGCCCCTGGCCCACGTGTCGCCGGTGGACTTCGCCGGGGTCACGGTGAAGAAAGCGACCCTCAACAACGCCGGGGACATTCAGCGCAAGAAGCTGACCCTGGGCTGCACGGTGTGGATTCGCCGTTCCAACGACGTGATTCCCGAAATCCTGGGCAGCGTGGAGGACGGCATTATCGGCACACCCATCGAAACGCCCACGGTCTGCCCTGCCTGCGGCCAACCCCTTACCTGGCGCGGAGCGCATCTCTACTGCCTGAACCGGGAAACCTGCCGTCCCCAGGCGGTGGCGCGGCTGGCTCACTTCGCCTCCCGCGAAGCCATGGATATTACCGGATTCTCCGAAAAAACCGCCGGACTGCTGTACGACACCCTGAACGTCCGGGACCCCGCCGACCTGTATTCCCTCACAGTGGATCAATTGCAGGCGCTGGACGGCTTCCAGGACAAGCGCGCCCAGAACCTGGTCAACGCCCTGGAGGACAGTAAGCACTGCCCCCTGTCCCGCTTCCTGCTGGCCATCGGCATTCCCAACATCGGCCGCAGAACGGCCCGCGATCTGTCCGCCGCCTTCGGCACGCTGGAGAACGTGCGCAAGGCGACCATGGAAGCGCTGGTCGCCATGGATGACGTGGGGGAGATCGTGGCCCAGAGCGTGATCGACTTTTTCTCCTTCCCGGAAAACAACCGCATGATCGACCGGCTGCTGGCGGCAGGCGTGACGCCCCAGAGCGAGCAAAAGCAGCAGGGCGGCGCCTTCACCGGATTAACGATGGTGGTCACCGGCACCCTGCCCACCTTCTCCCGTCAGGAGGCCGAAGCCTTCATCCGCGATCATGGCGGCGTGGCGGCGGGTTCGGTCAGCAAAAAGACCGCCTACGTGGTGGCGGGCGAGAATGCCGGCAGCAAGCTGACCAAGGCCCAATCCTTGGGTATTCCCGTGATTTCAGAGGAAGATTTGAAGCGGATGGCGGAGGAAATGGCCTGACAGAAATCCTGCCGCAGCATTGCGTTTTTTGCCGAATTCGGGTACAATAGAGAGGAATCCTCGGAATCGGAGGTCGCTATGCTGGCCGTTGCTTATTTTTTGCTGTACATCCATTGCGGGATGATCATGACCTTTTCGCTTTTTCCCCGGAAGCCGGTGGTGGTTCGCTGCTGGCTGGGCGCGTGCCTGGGCATTGCGCTGATGATGTGGCTGCCCGTGCTGTTTGCTTTTGTGTGGGAGTTTTCTTATCTTGCCCACGTGGCGGCGATGGCGCTGCTGATTATCCTGTCTGCCGCGGCTTACTTTACGCGGGACCGCAGCGCCTGGACGGCCTGGGGCGAACGCGATGAACAGCTGATCAGGCTGCTGCTTTTCGTGGCGCTGCCCCTGAGCGTTGTGGGAGGCTATCTCCAATGGACCCACAACATCCGCCCCATGGCGGACGGCACGCTGCACGTGGGCCAAAGCACCTACGGCGATTTGCCGCTGCACATGGGCATCATCTCCAGCCTTCGCAACGCCTCCTTTCCGCCGGATTATAATATTCTGCCGGGGGAGAGGCTGGCCTATCCCTTCCTGGCGGATTCCCTGTCCACCAGCTTCATGCTGCTGGGCTGTTCTTTGCGTACGTCCATCCTGATTCCCGGCATCGCCATGACGGCGCTGGTTTTTTCCGGCTACTGCATTTTAGCGGAACGCATGGCGGACAGCAGGAAAGCCGCGGGCCTGGCGGCGCTGCTGTTTTTCCTGAACGGGGGGCTGGGCTTTTTCTACCTGCTGGATATGCAGGGCGCGGCGCTGGGCACGGGCGGCAGCAACGAGCTGCAAAGCGTGGCGGGACTGTGGCCCCGCATCCAGCACGTATTGGAGGGCTGGTATCAGACGCCCGCTAACCACGCGGAGTTTGGCACCTACAACCTTCGCTGGAGCAACGTAATTGTAGACATGATGGTGCCCCAGCGCACGACGCTGGGCGGCTGGTGCGAAGTGATTCCCTGCATCTATTTGTTATATGATGCGCTTAGGCCCGAAACGCCATGGGGCATGGAGCTGCTTAACGGCGGCGACGGCCCCATAGCGGTGTGGCATAAGCGGGAGATGGATTGGCGGCAGGGCGCGGTGCTGGGTCTGTGGGCCGGCATGCTGCCCATGGTGAACACCCATTGCTTCCTGGCCCTGGGCCTGATGAGCGCCGGCTGGATGGCATACGACCTGATCACCGCCCGGCATCACCTGAAAAACGCGCTGCTGTTCTGGGTGGCGTATGGCGGCATCGCCGTGCTCATCGCCGCGCCGCAGCTGTTCACCTGGACGTTTGGCCAGGCGGTGGGCAACACGCGCTTCCTGCGGTGGCATTTCAACTGGGTCAACAACACGGGCAGCGGCCTGCGGGACGGCTACCTGTGGTTCTATCTCAAAAATATCGGCCTGCCTTTCCTGCTGATCCTGCTGTCGCTGCTGGAGAAAAACGAAAAGCGGCGGTTCATCGCCGCCGGCGCTTTCGTGATTTTCCTGGTGGCTGAGTTTGTTCAGATCCAGCCCAACGATTACGACAATAACAAGCTGTTCTATATCTGGTACATGCTCTGCGCCGTACTGGCGGCGGACTATGGCTTTGAACTGCTGGCAAAGCTGAACGGCATGCGGGCCAAGCCGGTGGTGGCGGTGCTCAGCTGCATCCTGTTTTTCTCCACGGGCGTTCTGGCTGTGGCCCGGGAATGGAAAAGCGATTATGAAATGTTTTCCAAGGACGCGGTGGAGGCCGCTGCGTTCGTGGAGGAAAACACCGATCAGCACGCCATGTTCCTGACGGACTGCGACTGGCACATCAATTTCGTCAGCAGCCTGACGGGCCGGAACATTGTTTGCGGCCCGGACACCTGGCTGTACTATCACGGCTACCGCACGGACGAACGAAAGAACGACATCCGCCGCTTCTATACAGCGCCGGAAAACAATCTGGACGTGCTGGACAAATACGGCGTGGATTATATCCTGGTCAGCAACAACGAGCGGGCGCGGTATGAAATCGACTACGACGCGCTGGGACAGCTGTTCCCGGTGGTTTATGAAGGCGATTACGGCGGGATCGTGATTTATTCCGCCAAGGGAGTTTGAGATGGTGCGCCGTTTTTTGCTGTATTCGCTGCACCATGACTGTCCGGTCAAAGCGCTGTTTGCGGACACGATGCAGTATAAAAACATCCGCGTGGTGGCGCTGGAGGGGGACGAAGTGACCTATCGTCTGCCGGGGCGAAAGAACCCGGTCACGTCCACGATTGACACGTTTCTGACCGTATCCTACGCCAGAGGCGACGACGGCGACACGCTGAAATATGCCACGTGGGATCAGGGAAAAGCAGAGATAGAAAAAAATCAGACATAAAAATACACAAGGGCTGTCCAGGTCAAATGGACAGCCCTTTTAACAATACCATCAACTTATACTGTTTGTTCTTTAAAACATTGAATAAGAATACCGACCAAAAGCCTTCCCCTCGCAGGGGAAGGTGTCGGGCGCGGAAACAACATTGGTAGTGTAATCAAGTCAAGTCGCGCCTGACGGATGAGGTGTTCCTCCCTGTTACTTATTCATATATTATCGGGTGAGTTCACCTCATCCGAGCCGCGCGAAAAGGCTTGACTTCTCTCTCAATCTTGATTCCGCGCGGCCCACCTTCCCCTCCGAGGGGAAGGCTTTTGGGGTGTTCTTAGATTCAATGATTTAGAAGCTGAACAGTATAAATAGAAAACAGCAAGTAAAACTACTGAGATACTTTTCAATCAGAACTCTGCTTTGTCATCCCGAGCGAAGGTGAGCGGGACGCGAACCGCGGTCGAGGGATCTGAGCGCTGGGTATCGTGTTGCAGGATAAAAGGTGTACCTTTTAGGTCCCACGACTTCGTTTCGCTCTCGCTCCACTTCGCTCGGGATGACATGGATTATTGCTCATGTTACAGTCACCTGGCTGATCGTGATTCGCCTTAAGCTGACGGTTTGGATTCAGTTAAAACGGCGGATCAATTTTGAAGGTTTTTCCGTTTAGATACGCCAGGCAGCCTTCCACGTTCAGCGTCAGTTCGGTGGCGCAAAGGTGGAGGGTTGTGGTCTTGAAGCGCTTGTTGAACATCCGGTCGCCGTACTTGTCGTCGCCCAGGATCGGGTGGGAGAGAAACGCCATGTGCGCCCGGATCTGGTGAGTGCGGCCCGTCAGCAGCGTGACGCGCAGGCGGGAGGTTTCGCCATCAAAGCAGAGGGTTTCATACTGCGTGGCGATGGGCAGCGCGCCGGGGGTTTCATGGGTGACGATGCGTACCAGCGCCTTTTCCGCATCCTTCACCAGGTACGCTTCCTTCAGTGCCTCCGGAGGGCGCATTTCGCCTTTGACGATGCATTGGTATTTTTTGTCCAGCGTGCGGTTTTTGAACGCGTCCAGCAGGAGGCTTTCGCTTTCATCGTCCTTGCACAGCAGCAGCAGTCCGCAGGTGGGATGGTCCAGCCGGTGGCACAGCCGGGGGACATACGCCCCTGCTGCCCGCGCGACCATCAGGTTCTGCACCGTCATTCCGCCCCAGGCGTCCGCGTCGCAGCTGATACCGGCAGGTTTGTTCAAAAGAATGATATGCCCGTCCTCATACACGAGCGGCAGGCTGACTTCATAATTGGTATACACCTGAATCCTCTGACCGGCATGTACCGCCGCGTCCCGGTTCATCCGCTTGCCGTCGGCCTTCACATCCCTGTGGGAAAACGCATCGCGGGTTACAGGGGAAGGCAACAGAGAAAAAGCCAGGCTGATATACTTGTCCAGCCGCATTCCTTCTGCCTGCTCTGGCGCAATCGCTTCATAGACCCGCATCAGTTCAGCACCGCCGGGGGCATTCCGATCCAGCGCACGGTTTGCAAATGCAGCTGCCGCAGCGCTTCCAGCATCCGGGGCGTAGGCAGCACGCAGAGCATGCTTTCCATCACTTCCCGCATTTCGGGCAGCGTCGCGCCCTGCTTGGCCATCATGCGCAGATCCTCCAGCGCCTCTCCTTCGTCATATTCCGGACGGATGGCGCCCGTCAGCGCGCCGCGCATGGTTTCGCAGGACGCCACTTCCTCGGGCAGCAATCCGTTCAGCCCGCCCAGCATCATCTCCCGGGTGATGGACACTTCGGCGGGCTGCATTTTGGCCAGGGTGGCCAGCAGATGTTCCGGATCGGCCAGGCCGGGATGCAGCAGCAGGATTTCTCCTTCCGGCGTTTCGGTGTAGTCAAACGCCGCCCGCAGATACCGGGCGATCAGCAGGGCGGATACAGCGTCGGCTTCCTTGCCCATGGTCCGGTAAAAATGCGTCAGCGGTACGGAGGCATGCAGGAAGCCGGAGAGATAGAGCAGGCTGTGCAGCGTGGCGTCAAAGGAAAACAGCTTTCCGCGGGTTTCCGCGTATTCCCTGGACATCATGGCGCGGGTGACGGGCTCCATCAATTCGGGGGCCAGCACCAGGCGCGCGCTGTCTTCATCCATGATTTGCAGCGTGCACCACAGGCGGGAGATCAGGGCTTCCGTTGCGCTGATTTCGTCCCAGTCGCTCAGGAAGGTTTCGCCATTGCCGATCAGCATCCGCTTGACCAGCTCGTCTTCGCGGGGGGAGAGGTAGCAGGTTTCTTTTTCGACCCGCTCCAGCACCAGGCGCTTCAATTCCTCCTGGTCGGGCATGTGGGTTTTGATTTCCTGGGAATAAAACGATATGTTAAACAAATCCTGCGCTTCGTCGGCGCAGAGCTTGCCGAAAATACCCTGGGCGGGGCAGCGGTTCAGCCGGTCCTGACACGCTTCCAGCTGACGCTCCCGCATCACGCTCATGGTTTTGTCGCACCAATGCTCCACCCGGCTTGTGCTCGTTCTGAACAAGTTCCGCTTCTCTCCCTTCGTTGGTTCTCTGCCTTTTTCTTTCGTAAGGCGATACAACTTTCTATACAAATTATACAGGCAATTGTCGGCGTGTCAAGCCTTTTTGCATGGAATACCAGTTTATCCAGAGCCGCTGCGCCGAAAAAACGGAAAAGGGAGAAGACGGAATCCGCCTTCTCCCAACGAGGAAATTACCGGCTGCCACAGGTGCCGCAGGTACGGCAGGCGTTGGCGCAGTTATTGCAGCAGGAGGAACCGCCGGCGGCGCTGAGGGGAATGCCCTGATTGCCGAAGTTGTCGTTGTCGCACAGGGTCGCGGGCGGGAACAGAGGCAAACTAAAGAATTCGTCACAGACGCTGTCTGCGAATTCCTCGCAGGGCGGGATGGTGCAGAAGCCGTAGCTGGGCACCAGGATTTCGACCCGGGCCAGGACCTTGAGTACCACGGTGACGCAGACCGTGAGGCGGAACACGTTGTTGCCCTGGTAGCTGCCCGCCACGCAGACAGCGCTGGCCATGCCTTCCAGGTTGAAGGGGACGATGGAATCGTCAGGCACCGCCAGCAGTACGTCCCTGTTGACCGTCACGATGCCCTTGCCGATGTATTCCGTGCACCGGCTGTCGGTGAACAGGATGTCGATGGGAATTTGCAGCGTGCCGCGGACGCGGGCGAAGCAGGGCCGGTCGCACAGGCGTTCCACGCTCAGGTTGCTGATGTCCACGTCCATGCTGCTGGAGCGGCAGGACTCAAAGGTAATGGGCGGCACGGGGGTGGAGGTGGGCGGCACTTCCTCGGCGTCGGCGTTGCAGCCGCAGCCGGTGGTGACCACCTGGGCATAGCTGGTCACGGTGACGTCCACGTTGGTCAATTGCTGCTGCTGGAGACAGCTGTCATAGACGCGCTGCACCTGAATGCACACCTTTTCATCCAGGCCGTCCAGGGCGTTGCCGGAAATCGTTCCGGGGCAGCAGCCGGGGTTCGCGTTTTTGTAGGAGTAGAAAGACATAAGCGTTGCGCCTCCTTGCGTTTAGTCGGGGCTGCGGCACCGGGCAGCCTTCATCCCCATCCTATGCCGAAAACGATCAACGGTGACAATGAAAAAGAAGCGTCCCGAAGGACGCTTCTTTGGTCGGTGATAGAAAATTACTTTTCGTACTGGATGCCGTACACTTCGGCCAGCTTTTCGATGCGTTCGTCGATGATGGCCTGGCCGCCGGAAGCGAGGTAATCGGCCATGCCGGCGTCGAATTCGGCGTCGAAGGCGTCAACCGCGGCGGTGACAGCCTTGGTCAGCAGCGCGTCGCGCTTGGAGGTCAGGCTGGTGCCAACGTCGTTTTCGGCTTCGATGGTGCCGCAGTTGAAGTGCTTGGCGATACGGCCATTGGTCTTGCTGTAAGCATTGGCCTGAATGACGATCTCAGCGGGGATGCCGGGATAGCTCAGCGCGGTGGAGGCGTCGGTGGCTTCGCCCAGGTACAGGCCGTTGCAGGTCATGGTGTAGTCGATGTTGTTGCCGGAGTTCTTCACCCATTCGCCGGTGGCGGGCAGGATCTGATAAGCGCCGCCTTCCGCCATAACGTAGTTGGTGCCTTCCAGACCGGTCTGCAGGTACTTGATGGTTTCGGCGCTGGAGATGAAGTTCAGATACAGCAGGGCGGCCAGAGGCTCGTCGCAGGTGGCGGGGAGGAAGGACTTGCGGTCGCTGCCGACCACGCTGCCCAGGAACTTGCGGGTGATGCCGGCATCGTTCTGGAAGCAGTCGATCGGGATGTACATGGCGTCTTCACCCACATTGCGGATCAGGTTGGCGGCGATAGAGTCTTCACCGTTGCGGAAAGGATAGTCCCAGTTGTGCATGAAGGCGCCTACGTAACCGGCCTTCATCATGTTGTCTTCTTCGGTGCTGTCGGTGTACAGGGCGAAGTCTTTCCACACCAGGCCTTCATTGTACCAGGCGTTCAGGGTGCGGATGCCTTCCTTGTAGTTCGGATACAGCAGATGACGGTCGTCATAGCCGTACACGTACAGGGTTTCGTCGGACACGTCATCGGGCACGAAGCTGATGCTCATCAGGTCGTTGCGCCAGCCGATGTCGGTGGAGGTGGTGTAGGGCACCATCTTGTCGGCATCAGCGCCCAGCAGGGTTTCGGCGTTGTCGCGGAAAGCGACCAGCGCGTCATGGAATTCCTGGGTGGTGGTGGGGACGGCCAGACCCAGCTTGTTCAGCCAATCCTGACGGATGAAGGTGGTGATGCGGCCGTTGTTGGGCATCGCGCCTTGCAGCATGTACACAGTGCCGGTGGCGGGGTCCTTGTCATAGAACAGGTTTTCCGCGCCGATCAGGGCCTTGAGGTCTCCCAGCTGATCGCCGTATTCTTCCAGATAGGGAGCCAGGTCGATCACGCCGCCCATGCCGGCATAGTTCAGGATGGTGGGGGCGGAATAGGTGTAGCAGATGTCGGGGGCGTCGCCGATGGCCAGGAGGTTGTTCAGGTCATCCACTTCGCTCCAGCGGCCCACGGACACGTATTCAACTTCCACGTTGTAGCGTTCCAGCATACCCTTTTTCAGGTATTCGGTCCACACGTTGTTGGTGGGATCGCTGCCGCCGTCGTTGTTGCGGTTAAAGATTTCGACGGTGATGTGGCGGGTGTTGGTGAACTTGCCGTCCACAAAGCCGTCATCCGCGGCGAACGCGCTCGTCGCGCCCAGGGTGGCGATCATCGCCAGCATGAGAACCAGAGCCAGGATACGTTTCATAGGTTTTTTCCTCCTTTTTATATTCAGGGCTCCTGCCCTTAGGAACGATGAACTATGAAGTTCCAAGCTTTAAGCCATCTTGCTCCGTCAAATCGTGTACAAAGAAGGATCTTTATACAGCTTATAACTTAGAACTTTTAGCTTAGAACTTACCCTTTCACCGCGCCGATGGTAACACCGGACACGAAGTACCTTTGCAACCAGGGATACACAATCAGGATTGGAACGGTGGCGAACATAACGGTGGCCATCTGGATGGTCTTGGAAACGCCGTTGGAGAAGAAGCCCTCCTGCGCGGCCTGTTCGCTGGTCTGGGTGGAATTCTTGATCACGTTGTACAGCAGCAGCTGAATGGGCCAATACTTTTCGGCGCTGGACTTTTTCAAATACATCAGCGCGTCGGAGAAGCCGTTCCAGCGGCCCACGGCGTAGAACAGCGCCAGGGTGGCGATGACCGGCAGGCTCAGCGGCAGATAGACCTGCACCAGTGTGCGGATGGGGCCTGCGCCGTCGATCTCCGCGGCTTCGCGCAAACTCTCCGGCACGCCGTAGAAGAAGGAGCGCATGATGATCACGTTGAACACGCTGATGCAGTTGGGAATAATCAGCGCCCAGGGAGTGTTGAGCATTTTCAGGTTGTTCAGCAGGATGTAGGACGGAATGGTGCCCGCGCTGAAATACATGGTAAACAGGATGATAAAATTGATGAACTTGCCGCCCTTCAGGTTGGAATAGGTCAGTGGATAGGCGGCACAGATGGTCAGGAACAGGGAAAGCAGGGTGCAGCCTACGGTCAGCAGCGCCGTCCACCACAGGGAGCGGACGTACTTTTCCGTGGTCAGTACGGTGCGGTAGGCTTCGGTATTCCAGCCCTTGGGCCAGAGAAACACTTCGTTGCGCACCAGCGCGTCGGCGGAGGACAGGCTGCACGCCAGCACGTGCACCATGGGGATCAGGCAGATCAGCATCAGAACCAGGCAGAACAGGGCGATCAGCAAATCTCCGATCTGGGTCTTTTGGGATTTGATCATGCCGTCCTTTAAATGTTTGGAGGACAGATTCGCTTGCGTTGTGCTCATTATGTCCACCCCCTTACCAGACACCGCGCTCGCCAAATTTCTTGGCCAGCCAGTTGGAGAGCAGCAGGAAAATCACGCAGACCACGCTCTGGAACAAGCCCACGGCGGTGCTCAGTGAGAACTGGCTGCCCTGGATGCCTCGTTCATACACGAAGATGGAGATGGTCTTGCTGGCCCCCTCCACCAGAGGATTGCTTAACGTGAACGGTCGGTCGAACTCGGAACCCAGGATGTGGCCCAAGTTCATGATCAAAAGCACGATGATGGTGGAGCGGATGCCGGGCAGCGTCACGTGCCAGATCTTGCGCAGGCGGCCCGCGCCGTCCACTTCCGCCGCCTCGTACAATTCAGGGCTGATAGCGGTCAGGGCGGCCAGGTAGATGATGGTGTTCCAGCCGCATTCTTTCCAGATGCCCAGGATGATGTATGTAGCTCGCCAGTTGCCCTCTGTCCCGACGAACGGAATCGCCGTGCCAAAGGCTTTGTTGATCAGGCCGTCGTTGGTGGCGAACAGGCGCAGGGTGATGCTGGAGATGATGACCCAGCTCAGGAAGTGGGGCAGGTAGAGCACGGTCTGGGTGATGCGCTTGAACTTGGGATAGGCCAGCTCGTTCAGCAGAATGGCCATGATGATGGGCATGGGGGAGCCGATGATCAGATCCAGCAGGTTCAGCACGATGGTGTTGCGCAGGGCATCCAGGAAGTTTTTGTCGTTGAACGCCTTGATGAACCATTCAAACCCGTTGTTCTTGGCCCAGGCCACCTGCCACGGGGGCTGAAGGATATTGTTCTTTTTGAAAGCGAGCAGGATGTAAGCCATGGGCGTGTAGCGGAAAACGATGAAGAACGCGATCGGCAGCACCAGCAGCAGATACAGCGTCCAGTACCGCTTGAGATAGGTTTTCCAGGAGAAGCCCATATTTTTATTTCTTTTTCTGGCGACGCTCGCCTGTTCAGTCGTTAACGTGTTTCCCAAATGAATCCCTTCCTTTCCAGTGCCGTTTGAAACGGAAAATCATTCATTCCCCTGTTTACTGATACTTCCATTCAGCGGGATAAGATGTGGAAACGGTGTGTTTGTATCGGGTCTGCTTCATTCACATGTATTTTATCAAATCTCATTTTAGAAAATCTACATATTTTTTGCTTGATTTTATATAAATTCTGCATTATTATAGAAACTGCATAGAAAGGAGGCGCAAGGATTGTCAAAAATAGATTCAATTCAGTTTGACCATTACAGCAGTATGGGCAATAATCAGACAGATTTTGAAGCCTGCTATACCCATACGGTAGAAGAGAACTTTCGGTATATCAGCCATTGCCATGATTTTTATGAATTGTTCCTGCATCTTCATGGCGGACACATGATGGACATCGACCAGTATTATTATAAAATGCAGCCTCACCAGTTGTATATTATTCCGCCCTTCGCCATGCATGGGGCGACGGTGCCGCCGGGAGCGGATTATGAGCGCGCGTTTCTGTACATCAATTCTGACACGCTGAAAATGTGCGGCTGCGGCCAGATTGACCTGGACGCATATTTCCAGGCGAAGGTATCCAACGGGCATCATCAGTTTCCCTTAACCCCTGAAGAAGCGCGGACATGCCGGGATATGCTGCTTCGCCTGCGGGAGAACCAAAGGGAGTCGGAGCCCCTGTCCCGCTTCCGGGATTACTGCCTGCTGCTGCCTATTCTGGAAATCATCTGCGAATCCATGCGCCGCGCCGGCCCGCCGCCTCGCACGGACGCGGGCTCGTCCGCCATTCATGATATTTTAATGTACATCAACGAAAATTATATGAAGCCGCTGAACGTGGAAAACCTGGCCCAGCAGTTCGGCGTCAGCGTGTCCTACCTCTCGCACGAATTTAAGAAGTACACCAGCCGCAGCGTATACGAATATGTGCTGTATCGCCGGGTGATGCTGGCGAAAAAACTGATTCCCGGCAGCGTTTCGCTCAATACCGTATCGGAGCAATGCGGCTTTGAGAATTATTCCAACTTTCTTCGTCTTTTTTATAAATATGTAGGAACCTCGCCGAAGGCCTACAAGAAGTCTTTGCCGCAGCGCTGAAATGCGCCTGCGGTTTTTTCTGCCTTTTTCCAGCGCGAAAAAAGGAAAATCAGCGTTTGCGTTGTATATATGCAGCATCAGGGAGGCGATGGGCAATGACCATCCGGGAAGAATTGGAACAGCGGGAACGCGGGTATTTATCCGAATTTGCCGTTTGCAGCGCGGACACGAAGGGGCGTGAACGCCCGATGGAGGACTGTCCGCTTCGCACCGCGTTTCAGCGGGACCGGGATCGTATCCTGCATTGCAAGAGCTTCCGCCGCATGAAGTTCAAAACCCAGGTTTTCATCGCGCCGGAGGGCGATCATTACCGCACCCGCCTGACCCATACCCTGGAGGTGTCCCAGGTGGCGCGGACGCTGGCCAGGTGTCTGCATTTAAATGAGGATTTGACCGAGGCCATCGCTTTGGGACACGACCTGGGCCATACCCCCTTTGGCCACAGCGGCGAACGATCCCTCAACCGCCTGACGGAAAACGGCTTCCGCCATAACGAACAGAGCCTGCGGGTGGTGGAGGTGCTGGAAGGCGGCGAAGGGCTGAACCTGACCTGGGAGGTGCGGGACGGGATATTGAAGCATTCCGGGTCTTTGAAGCCCGAAACGCTGGAGGGCGAATGTGTCGCCCGGGCAGACCGCATCGCCTACATCAACCACGATATCGACGACGCCATCCGCGCGGGGGTGCTGCGGGAATTCGAGCTGCCCCAGGACCTTTTACACGTTCTGGGGGAAACCCACGGCCAGCGTATCAACACCATGATTTCCGACATCGTGCGGGAAAGCCAGGGACAGCCCCACCTGCGCATGAGCGATGAAATTCAGGCCGCCAGCGACGAAATGCGCGCGTTCATGTTTGAACGGGTATATATGGACGAATGGCGGAAAGAGGAAGAACGCCGGTGCGACCATGTGATGGAAGCCCTGTTTGCATATTTTATGGAGCATCCGGGAAAAATGCCTCTGGAGTATGTCCAGATTTCCTACCGGGACGGCATCGAGCGGGCGGTGACCGATTTCCTGGCCTGCATGACTGACCGTTACGCTCTGCGCACCTATCAGGATTTGTTTGTTCCCGTTTCGTTCCCGGTCATCTGAATGTTATTTTTTGCCGGACGGCAGCGAAAAACACGCGAAAATTATCATCATTTGCAGGAAAATCGGCAATCACCGCGAATTGATAAAAACGTATACGCGAGGTGAACGGTAAAGAGAGCGGCGTGAAAGGAGGCTGCGGGATGGCGATACGGCTCCCATCGGCATGGAAGGAAGAGTTGCTTGCCCGCACCGACATCGTTTCCGTCGTTTCCGGCTACGTGACGCTCAAAAAGGACGGCCGCCGCTACTGGGGCCTGTGCCCTTTCCACAATGAAAAGACCCCTTCGTTTTCCGTCAACGCCGATCTAAACATGTATTATTGCTTCGGCTGCAAGGCAACAGGGGACGCAATCAAGTTTGTGATGGAAATGGAGCGCGCGCCTTTTATGGACGCCGTGAAGCTCCTGGCCGACCGCGCGCACATGGCGATGCCTGAAATGCAGGAGGACCCGGACTGGGAGCGCCGCCGCAGCCAGCGGGAGAGACTGCTTGCCGCCAACCGCGACGCCGCCCGGTTTTACCACGACACCCTTTGGAAGCCCGAAGGAAAAGCCGCGCTGGATTACCTGCATGGCCGCGGCCTTACGGACGGGATCATCCGCCGGTTCGGGCTGGGGGCGTCTACCAACCAGTGGGACGATCTGACCAACTACCTGACCGAAAAGGGATACACCCGGGAAGAACTGAACCTGGCCGGGCTGACGGTAGTCAAGGGCGACCACGCCTTCGACATGTTCCGCAGCCGCGCCATGTTTCCCATCATCGACCAATACAACCATGTGCTGGGCTTCGGCGGCCGGGCCATGCAGAAGGACGCCAAGCCCAAATACCTGAACACCTCCGATACGCCTGTGTTCAACAAGCGCAAGGGCGTTTACGCCATCAACCTGATCCGGAAAAACCGAGATTTGAAGCGGATCATTCTCGTCGAGGGATACATGGATGTGGTGGCGATCTCCCAGGCGGGCGTCACCGGCGCGGTGGCCACCTTGGGCACAGCGCTGACCAACGAGCAGGCGCGATTGCTGGGGCGGTACGCCCCGGAGGTGTACCTTTGCTATGACGGTGACGAAGCCGGGCAGCATGCCATCGAGCGGGGATTGGATATCCTGGAATCGGAGGGCGTGCCCTGCCGGGTGATTTACCTGCCGGACGGGCTGGATCCGGATGAATTCATCCGCCAGCGGGGGCTGGCCGCCTTTGAAGCCATCCAGCCCATGCGACCCCCGGCCTACCGGATGCAGCGGCTTCGGCTGCAATATGATTTGGAAACCCAGGATGGCCGCACGGAGTACGCCAAAAAATGCGCGGAATTGCTTCGGAACGTCCGGGATCCCGTCGATCTGGAAAACTATCTGGAGGCCCTGGTGGTGCAGACCGGCTTTTCCCGGGATGTGCTGCTGGCCCAGATCGGCACGCAGACGGCGGCAAACGAAAGCGCGGCGGCGCTGCTGCCCCAGCCGGAAAGAAGGCCGCGGGAGAGAACGCCGCGTCAGCCCGAGGGGTATAAAACCGAACAGACCCTGCTGGCGCTGCTCGCCACGGGCAGGCTGCCCCAGGGCATGGTGAAGGAAACGGACTTTGACTCGGAAAATTTGCGCCTGATCGCGGGCCGCCTGATCGCGGGCGAAACGCCGGAGGCCATCGTTTCCGATGAAGACTTGACGGATGACGTGCGCCAGGCAGCGGGGGAAACCTTTTCCAGCCTGACCGCCGCCGAAATGGATAACGCCGCGTCCGTGGCGGGCGACTGCCTGCGGAAGATGCGGATACTGTATTTGAATAAAGAAATAAACAACCTGACTGAATCCATGCGCACGCTGGATTCGGCCGATAAGCAATTACAAATGCTGACCGAGATACAGGGGCTTTCCAAGGAATTGGAACAGTTGAAGCAGCAGGGACGCTGATGGGGAGGAGTGGAGCCATGAGCACGCAGCATACGGACGCAAAACAGGCGAAACTGAACGAATTATACGAATTGGGCAAAAGCAAGGGCGTATTGACCTACGACGAAATCATTTCCAAGCTGGCCAATTACGAAATCGACCCGGAGCAGTTTGACAATATATTGGAAACCTTTGAGGGCATGGGCGTCGTCGTGACCCGGGACGCGGACACCGCGCCGCAGCAGCCCGAACCCCTGCCGGAGGATTTGGATCTGTCCATGCCCGAGGGCATCAGCATCGATGACCCGGTGCGGATGTATTTAAAAGAAATCGGCCGGGTGCCGCTTTTGACGGCGGAGGAAGAAATCGAAATCGCCCAGCGCATGGAGCAGGGCGACGAGGAGGCCAAGAAAAAGCTGGCGGAAGCCAACCTGCGCCTGGTGGTGTCCATCGCCAAGCGGTATGTGGGCCGGGGAATGCTGTTCCTGGATCTGATTCAGGAAGGCAACCTGGGCCTCATCAAGGCCGTGGAAAAGTTTGATTACCGCAAGGGCTACAAGTTCTCCACCTACGCCACCTGGTGGATCCGCCAGGCCATCACCCGCGCTATTGCCGATCAGGCCCGCACCATCCGCATCCCCGTCCATATGGTGGAGACCATCAACAAGCTGATCCGCGTGTCCCGCCAGCTCTTGCAGGAATACGGCCGGGAGCCCACGCCCGAGGAAATCGCCAAGCACATGGGCATCAGCGAAAACAAAGTGCGGGAAATCATCAAGATCGCCCAGGAGCCCGTGTCGCTGGAAACTCCCATCGGCGAGGAAGAGGACAGCCACCTGGGGGACTTCCTGGAAGATGAAACGGCCCTGGCCCCCGCCGAAGCCGCGTCCCACGCCCTGATGAAGGAGCAGCTTTGGGACGTGCTGGACACCCTGACGCCCCGGGAAGAAAAGGTGCTGCGCCTGCGCTTCGGCCTGGACGACGGCCACCAGCGCACCCTGGAGGAAGTGGGGAAAGAATTCAACGTCACCCGCGAGCGCATCCGCCAGATCGAGGCCAAAGCCCTGCGCAAGCTGCGCCATCCCAGCCGCAGCAAGAAACTGAAGGATTATCTGGACTGATGAACCGCTTTTCTGCATTGGACGACCGGCTGTCCCGCGCATCCGCGCTTTTTCCCGCCTGTGAGTATGGCGCCGACATCGGCGCCGATCACGGGCGGTTATCTTGTTTTCTGCTGGAATCGGGAAAGGTTCAGCGCATGTGCGTGGCGGATATCAGCGCCGATTCGCTGAAAAAAGCGGAAGCGCTGCTGACGGAGCAGGGCCTGAATGACCGGGTGGATTTCCGGGTGGGGGATGGACTGAGCGTATTGGATCGTCCTGCTGACGCTATCGCCATTCTCGGTATGGGCGGGCATACCCTGGGCGGCATCCTGACCGAAGGACAAGAAAAACTGCAAGGGGCGGCGCTGATTTTATCTGCCCACACAGACATGCCGCTGGTGCGTCAAACGCTGATGGAATTGGGTTACCGCATCGAAGCGGAGGAAATCGCTTTTGCCGCGAACCGGTTTTATGTATTGCTGCGGGCGGCGCCGGGAAAAGAAGCGCTGTCTGAAAAGCAGCTTCGCCTGGGCCCCCGGCTGATGGAAACATTTCCAACGCATTACCTGGAATACCTGCAATGGCGCATCGGGATTGCCGAAAAAAAACAGTCGCCCGAAGGAAAACGGGAACTGAACTGGCTGAAGGAGGAAGAAGCACGTGTACGCGACAGTGAAAACCATTGAAGATATGCTGAACGAATTGGCTCCGGTAGAAACGGCGGAAAGCTACGACAACGTGGGCGCGCTGGTAGGAAGCCGGGAGGCGCAGGTCACCAAAATCCTGGTGGCGCTGGACTGCACCTGGGATGTGGTAAAGGAAGCGGAACAACTGGGCGCAGAGCTGATCGTGAGCCATCATCCGCTTTTGTTCCACGCCCGGAAAAATCTGCTGGAAGAGGACGCCGAAGGCCGCATTCTGTGCGAAATGGTGCGGAACCATCTGTCGCTTGTGGCGGCCCATACCAACCTGGACCAGACGGAATACAGCGGCAGCGCGGCGTGCGCGAAGCTGCTGGGTTTAAAGAATCTCAGGAAGGAAACCAATTATCTGTTCCTGGGTGAATTGGAAACTCCGATGAAAGCCGCCGAGCTGGAACAGAAAATTTCCACCGCGATTTCTTTCCCTGTCCGCTGCTACGGCGATGGAAACGCTATGGTTTCCACCCTGGCCATCGCGGGCGGCGCGGACGACGGGGATTGGCTGGCCGCAAAAGCGCTCGGAGCGCAGGCGCTGCTGACGGGCGAAGTGCGCCACCACAACGCCTTGGCCGCCTCCATGAGCGATTTTGTCATTTTCGATGGCGGACATTATGGCACCGAAGCGCCGCTGGTGCCATTTCTTGCAGAGTATTTACAAAACCGCCTGAATGATGTACAATACAATGTGCGGGTTTTCCCGTCTCAGTGCGCGCCCTTTGGCAGCGTTTAATCAGATAAAAGGAGGGCACAAAGATGGATCAGTTGCATCTTTTGTGGGAATACCAGAAGGCAGACGTGGAAGTGGATAAGGTCGAAGCTTCCATCAGACGCTCTCCTGTCAGACAGAAACTGGTGAAATACAGGGATCTTTACGCGGAACAGCAAAACGCCATGAAGCGCATTGAAAGCGAAGTGGCCACGATGCAGGACCGTTTGGAAGCGCTCAAGGACGCCATCCGCATGACCAACGAACAGGTGCATGCCCTGCACGCGAAAATGGAAAGCGAAGAACCCAAATCCGCCGCTGAAGTGCAGCAGTATATGAGCGACGCCAAGCGCTTCCAGAATAACCTGACCGCTTATGAGCAGGAAGTGAAGCGCATCCGCAAGGACGCCGGCGACCGCGAGCGTCAGCAGCACGATGTGCGCGTCCGCGCCGCCAAGGCCAAGAGCGAATTTGATAAGCTCAAGCTGGTCTACGACGATGAAAAACGCGCCAAAGATGGCGAGCTGGAAGCCGTGAAAGCCGCCGCCGCGGAAAAGGCGAAGCCTGTCGAAAAAGAATATATGGAACGCTATAAGGAGATCAAGCGACACAGCGTGCCGCCGCTGGCCGCCCTGAACGGCGATCAGTGCCAGGGCTGCAACATGTCGCTGCCATCCTCCGTTTCCAGGAAGGTGAAGGCCGGCGAACTGGTGGAATGCGAAACCTGCGGGCGGCTGCTGATCATTCTGTAAACTTTTTTCCACATAAAAGAACCTGTTCAGCTTTTGAACAGGTTCTTTCAGACTGTCGAAAAAATCCCCGGGATGCATCGAAGGGCCGCAGTCCTTCGATTGCAATCCGCATTCCTTTATCAATTTGCGACCGTAAAATGTGTGTTTCAAGCATCTTTTGATGCTTGAAATGCCATTTTACAGCAAATTGATGTTTCGAATGGAAGGACGCTTTACCGGCCTTCCATTCGCAGCGTGTCGAAAAGTTCTTTTTCGACACGCTGAAAGAACCTGTTCAGCTTTTGAACAGGTTCTTTTATTGACCGGGTTCTTCCAGCAAAAACGGGTCGCTTTGGGAGATGAACTGCGTTTCGTTGACCGTCGTTTTGATCTGCACTGTATAGCGGCCGGGCGGGGCAAAGCTGCCGTCGGTCAGCTTTCCATCCCAGGAAAAGCTGCTGGCGGCGGGGGAGAGCTGCTGCGGTCTGGAGGGCGTCTCGTAGGCCAGCCGCCTCACGATTTTGTTTTCCTCGTTCAGGATGTTCACGGTCAGGCCGCAGGGCACGTCATGCTGAACCAGAATGGCCATTTCCTGACCAAGCGCCGGTACAAAGGATGTGCCCGTAACCGCCCGCAGCCTCACTTCTCCCGCCGCGGGCTGCACGCAAAGCAGGCTTGCGCCTTGGAACACGGGCGTACCGGATTCGAGGGTGATCAGCTGAATGATCGCGTAGCCGTAATCATCCTCTCCTGTATTCAGAGAAAGCACGCGCATTTTTCGGCCGGGCAGGATGGTGCCGTCGTCCTGCTCGCCGTCGGGAATCTGCTGGGCTTGAGAAAACTGCCAAATACCGTCGCGGTGATAGATGATTTGATAATACAGCGCCGCCTGCCGCTGGACGGTAAAGGAAAAAGTCACTTCGGTGCTGCCCGCTGTGAGGAGCGTTTCTTCAAACGTGAGGTCGGTGATCGCTTTGGTGATCCGCACCGGCGCGTTCATGTCATACTGGAACAGCACTTCGGCGTCGTCCTGCTGAGGATATACCTGGGGGGTGGATGCGGCATACTGTTCCAGCAGATAAGCGTACGTTTCCGCCAGGGTGATTTGCCCGTCGTCATTCTGGTCGGCGGCATGGCCGCCCGCCGCGCCAAACCCGAAAGCCAGCACGGAGGCAAAGTAGCTGGCCCCCTCCGCGGCGGCGCTGGGGCTTTGGTAATACCAGCTGGCCTCGCTGCCGCCCGCGCTGCACAGCACCTTGTAATCCGGCCCGGAGAGGAAAACGCGGTCCGCGCCGCCGGACAGCCCTTTGCCAATCATGGCCCCTGAATTACAGGCATCCAGGATGACCACCTTTTTTCCCGGCACCTGATCCAGAATCCGCTCCAGCGCTTCGCCGGTCAGCAGGCTTTCCGTTTTCCCGTCGCTCAGAAGCAGGCCTGCGTCGGCATTGCTGACGTTTTCTTCAAATATCCCGTGGGTGCTGATATAAAGCACAGAAGTATCATTTTCCGCGCTGTTATGAAAAGCCGCCAGCACCGCTTCTTCAAACGCTTCCACGGAAGGAATGGTATTGGACGCGGTACGCACCAGGGCGTAGGGGCGGACATCGGAAAACAGCGCGTCGGAAAGCATCCGCACATTGTTTTCCGCCGCGGGCCAGGTGTCGGGCTGGGACAGAAAATGATCGCAGCCAATGAGCAGCGCCCTGCGCTGACCCTGGGGAAGCGGTTCTTCCTCGGCGGCTGCATCCAGGCACGGGAAAAGGAGGAGGCAGCAAAGCACGGCAGCAAGCATTTTCAAACAGCGCATAGCCTTCCTCCTTTTCAGCAAGTATCAAAATCATTATACTACACGTATTCCCCAAAATCCACCGATGACACCAAGATGCTTTATTTGGCAGATCAGTCGGCGGGGACAGAAAAAGCCGCGGAGCGAATCGCCTCGCGGCCAATCATTTGGCAGAGTATTATTCTTTGGTCAAATCCTTTGCTGCGTTCCAGGCGTCCTTGAGCTGCGGGTCGCTGAGGTCGCCAAGCTCAAAGTATGCGTTCTTCAGCTCTTCCGGCATTTCGGACAGGATGTCCGGCGTCAGGCCTTCCTTGTGCACCTTTGCTCCGGAGGGCAGGAAGTATTCCTCAATGGTCATCTGGAAGCCGTCCGCGTTTTCTCCGTCGTCCAGCGGCAGCACAGCCTGAACGATGCCCTTGCCGTAGGACTTCGTGCCCACGAGGGTGCACCGTCCGCGGTCGTGCAAACCGCCGGACAGGATTTCGGAGGAAGAAGCGCTGTTTTCATTCACCATGAACACCAGCGGAATATCGTCCGCGCCGGGCTTCATCTTGGATTCCTCCCGATACCCGGCCCGATCCTGGGTATAGAACAGGATGCCGTCATCCAGGAACAGATCGCCGATCTGCCGGGCGGATTCCACCCACCCGCCGCCGTTGTCGCGCAGATCCACGATCAGGGCTTTGGCTCCCTGGTTTTCCAGCGCGTCCAGCGCGGCCATGAATTCCTTTTCGCTTTCCCCGGCAAATTCGTACAGCACGATCAGGCCGATACCATCGTCCAGCATGGTGGATTCCACGCGATTCACATGGATGGTGGCGCGGGGAATCCGGAAGGTCAGGTATTCTTCGCCGCGCTTGACCTCGATCTCCACGACTTCATCCACGATACCGCGCATGATGTTCACGGCGTTCTGCATGGAATAGAAGTCCACTTCCAGGTCCTCCACGCGAACCAGCAAATCGCCCTTCTTTACCCCCGCCCGTTCTGCAGGCGTATCCTTGAACACGCGGGTGATCGTCACGGTGTAATCCGTCGCATTGCCCAGCATCTGGATGCCGATGCCGCCGTATTCGCCCTCGTCGTCCTCCTGCATCTGCTTCCATTCTTCGGGGTTATAATAGAAGGTATAAGGATCTTCCAGGGCGTAAAGCAGACCGCGGGTGGCGTTCTCGATCATTTTGTCCGTGTCCGGCTCGTCGATGTACCATTCCTCGATATACTGCAGAACGGTGTCCATCTTCTTGTACCGGCTCAGCCGGTCGTATTCTTCCTGGCTGATCGTAACGGTCTTTTTGTTTTTGTTCAGCAGGTCGAAAATGCTGGAGGCGTTCGCGGTTACGACGATGGCGCTGGTGATCAGCGTCAGCAGCAGACAGACGGTCAATATCTTTTTCTTCATGCGTTCTCCCTTCGGTGGAAAGGACGGTTATGTCACCGCCCCTTCTTTACTTTTGTTTTATTATTGCCGCATTTGCGCATTTCAAGCAGCATTTTGAACGTGACGGCGTCCTCGAATTTACGCAGGTCGAGGCCTACCTGGCGCTGCACTTTGTCCAGCCGGTACACCAGGGTGTTGCGGTGGATGTAAAGCTGCCGTGCGGTATCGGACAAATTCAGGTCTTTCTTGAAGAACATCTCGATGGTGTAGAGCATTTCCTCGCCGAACAGCCGGGCGGTGGAACGGTTGAACAAAAGCCCATGGTAGTGCTCCGCCATTTCGGGGGACAGATCGGACAGGAAGCGTTCCAGCATCATGGAGCGGTAGACGTGGATGGTGCGCTCCGGGGCGTAGGCGCGGCCGATCTCAATGGCCCGGCGGGCCTGGCGGTAGGAGGCGTGAAGCTCGCCCACGGTTTTCGCCACCTCGCCGATTCCGATCATCACCGGCAGGGCGATTTCGCCCATCAGCGTTTCCTGCACGGCGCAGGCGAACTGGCGCAATTCGTCCTCGTCCTCCAGGCCGCTCACGTCCTTGACGAAGGCGGCGGTATGCTTGTCCATGGACACCAGCACGTCGGTGCTCGCCCGGGGCAGGAATTCTTCCAATATTTCATAAGCGGATCGCTGCTGCACCTGCACCATGTGCATCAGCAGCACGCAGCGGGGCATGTTGGCGGCGATGCCGTGTTCGTCCACCACCGCGTCCAGTTCCGCCAGAGATAATTCATTTTGCAGAATCCGCTGGTAGGCGTTATTCAAGTCGTTGCCCGCTTCGTTGGCGGTGATGGCGGCGCCGATCATTGCGTCGCAGAGCAAAAATGCATCACGCGCCGCGTCGGCGTCGGAGATCGTGGTCATGATGACCCAGTGCGGCGCGGAGGCGCAAATCTGGTACAGCCGTCCGTCCTGGGCCACGGGAACGCCAGGCTGGGTGAGCTGGGGCAGGGAAAAGCGGATGTCTTCGTTGGGAATCAGGCTGTTTCCGTCAGCGTCCAAAAGAGAAATCGGGGTATGGAGTCGGGAAAAAATCTGCTGAAGCTGAAATAGTAGACGATTATCCATTCCGGGTTCTCCCTTCTCAAATCAGAGGTTGCCTGTATTTACGCGCTTCAATTTGTTATCATTCGTATTATAGCATTTTTTCCCGAAAATGTACATCCCCATCTGTGAATAATTTTCAGAATCATCCCATGGAAAAAGCGAAACGGTTACTCGTGTGACCCGTTGGAATCGGACGCATGAACGATATCATCCCGCAGGCGGTAGATCGTCGCCCCGCGCTTTTTCTTGCAGAAGGCGTCGGCCCACCAGGATATATCCTTCACCGCGTCATACTGCACCTTGCCGTAGCGCACGCCGTTTCGTTTTTCGCCCACCATGTTGCTGTCCATCCAATGGACAGTGTTGGTCTGGGGGTCATAGTCGGCGATCATGATAGCGCTGTGGGCGCCCACGCCGTAATAGTATTCCGCGCTCATCTGGAAATAGTCGCCGCGCTTCACCTGCTTCATGAATTCGATGGCCCGCTCCATGTTCTGCTGCTTGGTTTCGCTGCTGTCATAAAGGAATTGCGCGGCGATGTAAAACGGATTGCCGTCCTCTGCCGCCACGTCCTCCCAGCAGTAGCCGTAAGCGCGGGGCTTGCATTCTTTCGCGGGCAGGTTGTTCGGCACCCGCAGGGCGACGCCGGGAAATTCCGCCATTTGGTACCCGGAGGCGTTTTGCCGGAATACATGCACCGTAAAATTTTTGCAAACGTAAATGTCTCCGGCCTTTTGCGCGCGCTGCAATTTGCCGTTGGCGGCGATAAACAGCTGATGCCCCGTTTCGATGATCGCGTCGATCAGCTCGTCCCGCGCGCTGAGGGGCGTGTTTTCCGCGCAAGCGGGAATGGAGGCGGCCAAAAGCAGAACAGCCATCATTCCAGCCAGCCATTTTTTCAGCATCCTCCCGCTCCTTTCCTTCGCCGCGGTGATCCGGCGGCGGACAAACTTTTTTTCATTTTATGCCTGATTCCGTTCTTTTGTCAATCTGAAATCGGGAAATTGATGTAAAATTTCTGTGGCGTCAATTTGTCAGAAGCATGGTATTTACAAATATGAAAAATTCAGGTAAAGTAAGGCGGATAAGAAAATGTGAGGGAGGAACGAGGGGATGATCTGCGCCATCTGCAATCCCATCGCCGGGAATGGCCGCGGGAGAAAAACAGGCGAAAGAATCGGGAAGCTGCTGTCCGAACAAGGGGTGGAATATCGCCTGCTCTGGACGGAAGGGCCCGGCCATGCGCCGGCGTTGGCCCGGGAAGCCAGCGCTGCAGGAGCAGATACCGTTCTTTCCATCGGCGGCGACGGCACCGCGTTTGAGGTGGCGCAGGGACTGGCCGGGACAGATACGGCACTGGGCATCATTCCCGCCGGGACGGGAAATGATTTTGCCAAAACACTCGGCTCGCCCCTGAACCCGGAAGCGGCGCTGGCGTTCGTTTTGTCTCATCCGGCGAAAAGGACGGACGCGGGGGAAATCAACGGGCGGATGTTCCTCAACGAAATCGGCACGGGCTTTGACGTGTCGGTGCTGGATTACGCGGAAAAGGCCAAACGCTATTGCCGCGGGCTGCTGCCATACCTCTATGGGGTGCTTCAAACGCTGTTTCGCTTCCGCGCTGTTCCAATCACTTTTTCCATCGATGGCGGCGAAACGATCACGCGGGAAGCATTCGTGATGGCGGTCGGCAACGGCGGCATCATCGGCGGCGGCATCCCCATCGCCCCGGAAGCCAAAGCGGACGACGGATTGTTCGACGTGGTGATCGTGGGGAAAATCAGCAAGCGGAACCTGCCGGCGCGGCTCGTCGGCCTGATGCGGGGAAAGATCATGACTTTCCCGGAAACGGAGTTTTTCCGCGCGTCCTCCGTCGTGTTTTCCGCGCCGCGGATGCGCGTGAACATTGACGGCGAAATCGTCCCGGAAACCCAGGCCATCGCCCGAGTTCTGCCCGATGTGCTGTGGGTGCACAGAGTATAAAAATACCTTTTGATTAGAACAAGAATAAGCGAAAACCGCGGCAACGCGGTTTTCTTTTTTTCACGCTTTTTTCATTCGGGCATAAGCTGAAATTGGGCAGGGGAAAACCACTGCCCGGTCAAAAGAATGAAAAACTGAAATGAGGGAAAACCATGGAAATTCAAAACTGGATTGATCCGCAATTTAACAATAATGCGTATAATTCTGGAAACTCCCGCGCCTATTCCACGCTGAATTATCTGGGCTGCGGCTGCGGCTGCCGTCCCATCGGTCTGAGAGGGCCTACCGGGCCTGCGGGCCCTGCCGGCCCCGTCGGGCCCACCGGGCCTGCGGGCCCTGCCGGCCCCGTCGGGCCCACCGGGCCTGCGGGTTCGGGCGAAGGTGCTACTGGCCCGACCGGCCCGACAGGTCCCCAGGGTGAAATCGGTGAGACCGGCCCGACGGGTCCCCAGGGCGAAATCGGCGAGACCGGCCCCACGGGTCCCCAGGGCGAAATCGGCGAGACCGGCCCCACGGGTCCGACCGGCCCTGCCGGTGAGGATGGCCTGGACGGTATCGACGGTGAAACCGGCCCCACGGGCCCGACTGGCCCTGCGGGTGCAGACGGTGAAATCGGTCCCACGGGCCCGACTGGCCCCACCGGCCCCACCGGGCCTGCGCCTGAAATCATTCAGGCCGCTGCCGTCGCCAACGCCAGGAGCGTCGATGACCTGCTGACCCAGTTCAATATTCTGCTGGATCATCTGCGCCTGGCTGGATACCTGAGCAATACCTGAACCAACCGACCGGGGCTGTGAGATCCTCACAGCCCCTTTTTCAGGAGGACGATATGAAAATCTGCGTTTATGCCATTGCAAAGGATGAGGCAAAGTTCGCTTCCCGCTGGGCCGAATCCATGCGGGAGGCGGATGACATCTGTGTGCTGGACACGGGCTCCGGGGATGGTACGGTTTCCATCCTGCGGGAGCATCACGTACATGTGACGGAAAGAAAGATCGCCCCCTGGCGCTTCGACGCGGCTCGGAACGCTTCCCTGGCGCTGGTGCCGCAGGATGCTGACATCTGCGTCTGCACGGACCTGGACGAAGTCTTCGAGCCCGGCTGGCGAAGCAAACTGGAAAGCGCCTGGAAGCCGGGAACGACCCGCGCGTCCTACCGCTATACCTGGAGCTTTGAGCCGGACGGCTCGGAGGGCCGGGTGTTCTGGCTGGACAAAATCCATACGCGCCATGGATACCGCTGGACGCATCCCGTCCACGAAGTGCTGACCTGGCAGGGGAAGGGGCAGGAAAAGCGAATCACGGTGGAGGGGATGCAGCTCAATCACCATCCTGACCCGGAAAAATCCCGGGCGCAGTATTTGCCCCTGCTGGAGCTGTCCGTCCGGGAAGCGCCGGAGGACGACCGCAACACCCATTACCTGGGCCGGGAATATTATTTTCATGGCCGCTGGGATGATTGTATTCAAATGCTGAAGAAGCATTTATCTCTTTCCACAGCCACCTGGAAGGACGAACGCTGCGCGTCCATGCGCTATATCGCCAAAGCATACCTTGGCAAAGGTGATAATGCCGCGGCAGAACAATGGTACTGGCGGGCGATGGCGGAAGCCCCGTACCTGCGGGAGCCGTTCATGGATTTAGCTTGGGAAAAATACAAACAAAAGAATTGGGAAGCGGTCATTTACCTGACCGGACTGGCTTTGGCGATCCAGGAGAGAAGCAGAAATTACATCACCGAGAACACCGCCTGGGGTAGCCTGCCATGGGACTTGCTGGCGCTGGCGTATTTCTATACAGGCCAACATAATAAGGCGCACGAAGCTGTTTTGCAAGCGCTGAAATTTGCCCCTGACAATAAACGCTTGCAGGAAAACCGCGTCCTCATAGAACATATGCTCGAGAAATCAAGCCTTGCGGCGAACTGACAAGTATGCTACAATAGCTTCCGTATGATAACACTTTGGAAGGATGCTATTCATGCTTTTGTACGACGCTGTGATCTTTGACCTGGACGGGACGCTGACCGATTCCCAGCCCGGTATTTTTGCCTGTACGGAATACGCTTTACAGAAAATGGGCCTGCCCGTGCCTCCGGAAGCGACCCTGCGGCGGTTCCTCGGTCCACCGCTGGCGGACAGCTATATGAAATACTGCGGCATGACCGAGGAGCAGGCCGCTTACGCCACCGACCTGTACCGGGAGCGGTATATTCCCATCGGCTGGAAGGAAAACAAGGTCTATCCCCGCATCCGGGCTTTGCTCAGCGCTTTGAAGGAGCGGGGCGTTTATCTGGCTGTTGCGACCGGCAAACCCCAGCATACCTCCGTTGATATTCTTCGGTACTTTGATTTGCTCAAATACTTTGACGCTGTGGCCGGGCCGACCCCGGAGCAGCTGCACATCAACAAAGCCGACCTGATCCGCCGCGTGCTGCCGGAAGGCAAAAAGGCCGTGATGGTGGGCGACATTGCCGGGGACATCATCGGCGCGCAGAACGCGGGCATTGATTCCATCGCCGCCCTGTACGGCTATGGGGAAAAAAGCGAAACTCTGGCCGCGAAGCCTACCCATGCCGTGGAAACCACCCAGGCGCTGTGCGATTTGCTGTGTCCCGATATGGACGCGCCGAAAGGCTTTTTCGTGACCCTGGAGGGTGTGGACGGCTGCGGCAAATCCACCCAGGCGGCGGCGCTCAAGGAACGGCTGGAGCAGTTCGGCTACACCGTGCGCCATACCCGGGAACCGGGCGGCTGTCCCATCGCAGAGGAGATCCGGAAGATTGTATTGGCCAAAGAGGATGGCGGCATGTGCGCCGAAACGGAGGCGCTTTTGTTCGCCGCATCCCGGGCTCAGCATGTGAAGGAAGTCATCCTGCCCGCCATCGAACGGGGTGAAATCGTGCTGTGCGACCGGTTTGTGGATTCCTCCCTGGTGTACCAGGGCATGGCCCGCGGCCTGGGACTGGATTGGGTAAAAGTAATCAACCGCGCCGCCTTCCGCGAAGGGGCGCCGGGCGCGACGCTGTATCTGAAAATGTCCCACGAAAAAGCCATGGCCCGGCGCATGGCGGCGTCCCAGCCCGACCGCATCGAAAAAGCGGGGGACACCTTCCACGCTCAGACGGAAACGGGCTTTGAAGAACTGGCCCGGCAGTATCCCGAGCGGTTCATTCCCGTGAACGCTGACCAGGCTCCGGAGCAGGTCACCGAAGAAGCGTTCCAAAAGCTGTTCCGGCGGATGCAGGAAAGGGGCGTGCTGTAACGTGCGCGTGGTGGTTGGTTTATCCGGCGGCGTGGACAGCGCCGTGTCCGCCCTGCTGCTCAAACGTCAGGGATACGACGTGATCGGCGTGTTCATGAAAAACTGGAACGAGGACAACGACGACGGCGTGTGCACCGCCGAAAGCGACTGGCGCGACGTGCGGGACGTGTGCGATAAAATCGACATTCCCTATTACGCTGTGGACTTCGCCCAGGAATACTGGGACCGGGTGTTCACCCTGTTTCTGAACGAATATAAGGCGGGCCGCACGCCCAACCCCGACGTGCTGTGCAATCGGGAAATCAAGTTCAAGGCCTTTCTGGATTTCGCCATGAAGGCCGGGGCTGAAAAGATGGCCACGGGCCACTTCGTGCAGACCGACGGGGAAGGCCATCTGCTGCGGGGCGTTGACCCGAACAAAGACCAAAGCTATTTCCTGTATATGGTGCACCGGGAACAGCTGCAAAAGGCCATGTTCCCCGTGGGGCACATGACCAAGCAGCAGGTGCGGAAAATCGCCGAGGAAGCGGGCCTCCCTGTATCGAAAAAGAAGGATTCCACGGGCGTCTGCTTCATCGGCGAAAGAAACTTCAAGCAGTTTTTGAAGGGCTTTCTGCCCGCCCAGCCCGGCGATATGGTGACGCCGGCGGGCGAGGTGGTGGGCCGTCACGACGGGCTGATGTATTACACCCTGGGTCAGCGCCGGGGCCTTGGCATCGGCGGCCGGGGCGATGGCCGCAGCTTCTTCGTGGTGGATAAGGATTTGAAAAAGAATCAGCTCATCGTGGTTCAGGGCGAGGATCACCCGCTGCTGTACAGCAAAGCCTGCACGGCGGATCAGGCGACCTTCGTGGGCGAACCACTGCCCGAAAGCACCCCCTGCAGGCTGACCGCCAAGTTCCGCTACCGCCAGCCTGACCAGCCCGTGACCGTCACCCGCCTGGGCGACCAACTGCATTTCGTTTACGACGCGCCCCAGCGGGCCGTCACCCCGGGACAGAGCGCCGTGATTTACGATGGCGACAAGTGTCTCGGCGGCGGCATTATCGATACCATTGAGCGATGAGTCTTTTCCTCCCATTACGGGAGGATTTTATTTTTTGCAGTGATTTTCTGTATTTGATCAGAATAAAAATCGCACAGCTCCTGGGCAAATTCGCTGCTCATGGCTTCGCCGGTGATGCGCACAAGATTGCGATGGGCGTCGGGTACGATGGTGGCGTAGCCGGTGTTATGCTTGACGCGCAAGCCCTCGCCCAGGGTGTGGGGCAGGTCGGTCTGGCTGCATAGCTGATGCAGGATGCGGCCTTTGTCCCGAGCGCCGCAGGCGATTTCTTTGGCCTGTATATGGGTTTCCGGCAGGCTCTTCAGCAGCGTTTCCAGCGGCCCGTCCCGCAGGGCGTCGGCAATCAGGAACATACCGAACAGTCCGTCGTGTTCCGCCGCCCGCTGGGCGATACATTCCTTTTCCTGATCCGGCAGCGCCAGCGGCGCGATGCTTTCCGCCGCGCGGGGAACGCCGGGCAGGTCGTAGAGTTTTCCGGACTGCTGATACAAAAGCGCCAATACCAACAGCGTTTTCTGTTCCGGTGTCAGCGTGTGGGAAGCGGTGAACACGGTCACGGTGCCGCCATCCGGGGAGAGCAGAAAGCCCGTTTCCACCGGGCGCAGCTCTGTTTCCGCAACCGTACCAAAGCGAACGTCCCGCGCACCCATGCGGCGCAGCCCCGCCTCCGCCCATTTGAGCAGCAAAGTGTTATCGCAGAACACGGCCAAAGGAGAAAACAAAGGCTTTGCGGTATCGGGCGGCAGGATGGAAGCCAGGTACACTTCTTCCGCTCCATGCAAAGAATGGATCGGAGCGGGATGCGCGAAAGCGGCAGGCGCGTCCTGGCGCAGCACACAGGCGTCCATGGCGGCGGTCTGCCGGGTAGTCAATGGAAATCCGGCTTGATCAAAAAATTGCAGCGTTTGTCCGCTGGCGAACACGCCGCCGTTCAGCCGCAACGCGCGAATGAGCGTGCCCAGCATAGCGGCTGTGATTTCGCCTGCCGTACGCGTTTCCACCCCTGCCGCGCTGAACGCGCCTGCGGCCAGGGTTTCCAGCGCCGCTGCCCCGCTGTGGCCCACGATGACCCGCTTTGCGCCGGTTACCCGCGCATACGCTCCGCACAGCGCACAGGCGCTTTCCGCCGTATCGCAAACCGCGCCGCCCGCCGTCCATTGCGGCGCGCTCCAATCCCCGCTTGTCACGTTCTGGGAAACGACGGCGCCCGGCGCGACCCGGAAATGCGGCCATACCTTGACACCGGGCCGCAACAGCGCAAAAGCCCCCACCGATGCCCGCTGGCCCAGGGCGCAGCCGTCGGACAATTCCGCCCCCTGGCGCACCGCCGCGCCGTCGCAGAGCACGCTGCCGGAAACCCGCGCTTTTTCCTGCACGGTCGTGTCCGGCCATAAACAGCTGTTTTCCACCACCGCGCCGGGGCCGATATACGCGCGGCTGCCGATGACTGCGTTTTTGATCACCGCGCCGGAGCTGATGATCACACCGTCGCCGATGAAGCAATTCCCCTCGATTCTGGCCGACGGTGCAATCTGGGCGTTTTCATGGATTCCGGTGGCATGGGGGAGATTGACAATATCCTTTAATAAATCCGCCTGCGCCTGCAAGTAAGCCCGCTGGTCGCCCACATCGCACCAGTAGCCCTCCGTTTCATAGCCGTACACCGGCAGGCCGCCGGAAAGCAGGGCGGGGAAAATGTCCTTGCCAAAGTCCGGGGTGCCGGTATCAGGAATATAATCAAAAATATCGGGCTCCAGAATATACACCCCGGTATTCACCAGATCGCTGAACACCCGCTTCCAATCCGGTTTTTCGATGAACCGGGTCACGCGGCTGTCGCTGTCCGTCAGCACCACGCCATAGGGCAGCGGCACCGAAACGCGCTTGAGCACCAAGGTGGCCAGCGCCTTTTTTTCTTTGTGAAACCTCAGGGCTTGGGTCAGGTCGCAGTCCGTTAAGCCGTCGCCGGACAGAACGAAAAAGGTGTCGGTCAGCTGCTTCCGGGCCAGCTTCACGCTGCCCGCCGTGCCGACCGGCTCCTTTTCCTCAAAAAATTTGAGCTTCACCCCGTACCGCTCACCCTTGTGAAATGTCCGCCGGATCTTCTGCGGCTGATACCACAGCGTCACGCCAACGTCGGTTATGCCATGTGCTTTAAGCAGCTTGACGGCGTATCCCATCACCGGTTCGCCCAGCAGCGGACACAAAGGTTTTGGGGTGTGCACCGTCAAGGGGCGCAATCGTACGCCCTCGCCGCCCGCCATAATGATCGCCTGTAATGACAAATTTCATCGCTCCTCCCGCCTTGTTTGGTTGGGCATAGTATGCGCCTTTTGCAAATCCGCTATGCTTCCTTCCCAACGGGGCGAAAATGTAAAACCGGAGAATTGCCTCTTGCGTTTTTTCATAAAAAGTGCTATTTTTTATAAGCAGAACGCAATCATGCGTTTAACTTACAAATTTTGGAAGGTTCATCTTTTATGGAAATTAACTGGTATCCGGGGCATATGGCGCGGGCGAAGAGGCTGCTGTCCGATCAGCTGTCGCGGGTGGATGTGGTGATCGAGCTGTGCGATGCGCGGCTGCCCTTTTCCAGCAGGAACCCGGATTTGATGCGGCTGACATCGAGAAAGGAACGGGTGCTGCTGCTGGGGAAAAGCGACCTGGCGGACCCGAACATGACCAGCCAGTGGCTGAAGGAATTCAAGCGCCGTGGGATTGACAACTGCATGGCGCTGGATATGAACAAGCAGGCGAAAAGCGCCCTGACCCTGATCGACCGGGCGGCGAAGGAAACCGTGGAGCGGGCGGCCCAGCGCGGCATCAAAAAGACCGTGCGGGCCATGATCGTGGGGGTGCCCAACGTGGGAAAATCCACATTGATCAACCGCCTGCACGGCGGCAGCATCGCCAAGGTAGGGGACAAGCCCGGCGTGACCCGCTCCAACCAGTGGGTGCGAGTCACACCGTACCTGGAAATCATGGACACCCCCGGCTTGCTCTGGCCCCGGCTGGACGACCCGGTGGCCGCCCGGCGGCTGGCCTATATCGCCGCCATCCGGGACGAAGTAGTGGACACGGCGGCGCTGTCCATCCAATTATTGACCGACCTGCTGGAAACCGCCCCGGACAAGGTGGTGGAACGGTTCAAGATCAAGGACACGTCCCTGCGGGGCCCGGAGTTGCTTGACGCGGTATGCCAGGGGAGAGGCTTCCTGATGAAGGGCGGCGTGTACGACACCGAACGCGCCTGCCAGGTGATTCTGGACGAGTTCCGCGGCGGCAAGCTGGGCCGCATCACCCTGGAAGCGCCGCGCCGGGAAGAAGAAAAAGCGCCGGAGGATACGGTGGATGAGCAAGATCGAGGAGAAGCGCCGGGAACGGCTGAACGCCCTGATTCAGACTGACCTGCCCCTGTGGGAGGCGGGCATCCGTTTCGCGGGGATGGATGAGGCTGGGCGCGGCCCGTTGGTTGGCAACGTGGTGGCCGCCTGCGTGGTGATGCCCAGGGAACCGCTGCTTTTGTGGGTGGACGACAGCAAGAAGCTGTCCGCTCAGCGGCGGGATAAGCTGTATGACGAAATCATGGCGACCGCGCTGTTTGTCGGCGTGGGCCAGGCCAGCGCGCAGGAAATCGACGAATACAATATTTTAGGCGCGACCAAAATGGCCATGCGCCGGGCGGCGGAAAACGCCCCGGCGGATGTGTTCCTGATCGACGCGGTGAAAGGACTGGGATTGCCCGGCGAGGAACGGGGCATCATTCATGGCGACGCCGTGTGTTACAGCATCGCGGCGGCGAGCATCATCGCCAAGGTCACCCGTGACCGGCAGATGGAGGAATTGGAAAAGCTGTATCCCGGCTATGGTTTTGCCAAACATAAAGGGTACGGTACCGCGCAGCATATTGCCGCGTTAAAAAGCCTCGGGCCGTGCCCGGAGCACCGGCGCAGCTTTATCGGGCATTTTGTGGCGGTATGAGCAGCGTCTTTGAAACGGGCCTGTGGGGCGAACACCGGGCGGCGGCATACCTGAAACGGCAGGGAATGCGCATTCTGGAAAAACGCTATCGCACGCCCCACGGTGAAATCGACCTGATCGCCCAGGACAGGGACACCCTCGTTTTTGTGGAGGTCAAGGCCCGGCCCAACGGAAACGAAGGGGACGGCCTGCTGGCGGTGAACGCGAAGAAACGCGGACATTTGCGTTACGCGGCGCAGGTCTATTTGCGTTCCCATCCATGGGAACAGGTGCGCTTCGACGTGATCGAAATCAGCGGAGCGGGTTTACAGCATATCAAAAACGCTTTTTGAGGTAGAATGATGAAGAATTTCAAGCGGTACGTTTTGGCCGCCGCGGCAGTCCTGGCCCTGGGCGCGATTTGTTTTTTCCTGTTCCGACCTGCCGCCAAAACAGCTGTTACGGGAGAAAATCTGCTGTTCAACGGCGACTTTTCCGAAGTGAAGGACAGCCTGCCCGTCGGCTGGTACAGGGACGCTTACGCCGGCCTGACCGGGTCGGATTTTGAAGTGGTGGATACCGACGAGGGCAAAGCCGCTCATATCGTGAACCACATGCTCAAGGACGCGCGCTTCGCTCAGACCGTGGAGGTGGAGCCGGATACGGTTTACCATCTTCACGGGTATATCAAGGCCGACGCCCAGGACGGCTGGGGCGCGAACCTGTCTGTTGAAGATGTGTATTTGTACACGGAAAATGTGTATGATTCCGCTGGAGAATGGCGTCAGGTGTCGCTTTATGGCCGCACGGGCAAGGAACAGCACAGCGTGAACGTGTTTGTCCGCCTGGGCGGATACAGCGGCGAGGCCATCGGCGAAGCGTATTTCCGGGACATTGTGCTGGAGAAAGTGAACGGGGTGCCGGAAGGCTATTCCGCCCAGGCCTGGTACAGGGAAAGCACGTTACCGATGTACACGGACAACGCGGGTCAGGGCAGCGCGGGCTTCCTGCTGGTGACGTGCAGCGCCGCTTATATCCTGTGTTTTGCGGTGCTTTGCCGCTTCCTGCGCAGACCGAAAACGGAATTGACAAAGAAAACGATCAGCGAAAGCCCCTGGTGGGCGGTCGCCGTTCTGCTCGGCGTCTGCGCGCTGCGACTGGTGATCGCGGCGAACGCAGCCGGCTATGACGTGGACATCAGCTGTTTCCGCGCATGGGCCAACCGCATGGCGGAGAGAGGACCAGCCGATTTCTATGACCCCCTGGACCCCTTTGCCTCCTGTGACTACCCGCCGGCTTACATGCTGATCCTGTGGGCCGTGGGGCTGATCGGGAAAGCGGCGGGCACCGGGGCCACGGAGTTCATGGTGAAGCTGCCGCCCATCCTGGCGGACATCGCGCTTTGCGCCGTGCTGTACAAAGAGGCGAAAAAGCAAAGCCTGCCCGGGCCTGCCGCGCTGGCGTTCATGGCGCTGTATGCCCTCAATCCCCTCGTCATCGTGACCGGCGCCGCCTGGGGCCAGGCGGACGCGTTGATGACGCTGTTCCTGGTGATGACGGTGCTGTACGCCGTTCGGGGACAGTGGAAGGCCGCGCTGCCTTTCTATATCGTTTCCGTACTGTTCAAGCCTCAGGCGCTGATGTTCGGGCCCTTGGGCCTGCTGGCGCTGATTCTGCATATCATGCGGAACTGGAAAGACGAAACCGCGCGCAAAGCGCTGCTTCGGGACGTGGGCCTGGGGCTGGCGTTGATGATCACCGCGGCGCTGGTGATCGTGGTTCCCTTCTCCATCCACCTGCCTGCCGACTGGCTTTTCACCTTGTATGGGCAAACCATGGGCCGATATGCCTACGCCACGGTGAACAGCTGCAACCTGTATTTCCTGCTGGGCAAAAACTGGGTTGCCGCTGAAAGCAATCTAAGCGGGGAATTCCTGCTGCCTTTGCTGCTGTGGTGCTTGGCGGTGCTGCCGCTGCTGGCCGCGGCGATTGGCCGCGCGCCGATATTCCATCAGCGGCTGGGGGAGAAAAAAGACCGCCTTCGCCTGTATACCCTGGGCGGGCTTGCCGCGGCGCTGGGCCTGGCAATGATCGTGCTGTCTGCCACCGGCAAGCTGGATTACGCCACCCTGAGCACCCTGATGATCGTGTACGCCGTGGCGGTGTTCGCCGCGCTGTACGCATTTGCAAACGACACAAAGCATCTGCCCGTGTTCGGCGCGGGATTGCTGCTGCTTTTGTTCAATACCGGCGCCATGATGCACGAGCGGTATCTGTTTCCGGCGGTAGCGCTGTTTTTGCTGGGCTATCTGTGGAACAAGGATGTCCGTATCCTGTGGCTGGCCGTCGGCGTGACGGTGGCCGGGTTCCTGAACGTGGGCTGCGCGCTGGACCGCAACGTCCGCATCGGCGGCGCGTCCGGACATCTGGACGCACCCGCGGTGGGGCTGCAAAGCGATATGGCGGTGCTGGAGTACGCCTCCGCCGCGCTGAACACGCTGATCTGCTTTTTGTCGCTGGCCCTGTGCAGCGTGCTGAGCCGGGGCGAAACCATCGCATTCGATTCCGAAGCGGCCGTGGCTTCTCCGCTTCCCCAGGAGGAACCCACCCGGAAAATGACCAAACGGGACTGGGTGATCCTGGCCTGCGTGACGGTGGCCTATGGGGTGCTGGCCTTTGTGAACCTGGGTTCCATGAAAGCGCCGCAAACCGCCTATGTGTCCGATTCTCCGGATGAGCAGATCACGTTCGACCTGGGCGAAATCCGGGATTTCCATATGCTCTATTACGGCGGCATCCACCATTACGACAGTCCTTTCCGGGTGGAAATCAGCAGCGACGGCGAAAACTGGGACCAGTTTTATACCGCGGGCATGGCGGAGGGCGATTGCTTCAAATGGAAGTATCTGTCTTACAGCCCCAGCGCTTCCCAGCCTGTCACGGTGAACGGCCGCTATGTGCGCCTGACGGCGGAGCATTACAGCCTGACGCTGCATGAAGTGCTGTTCAAGGACGCTTACAGCGACGAAATCTATCCCGCGTCGATCATCGTCAACAGCGGCGATAACGCAACCGCGGTAAATCTGCTGGATGAACAGGACACCCTGGAGGGAGAACCCGGCTGGTACAACTCCACCTACTTTGACGAAATCTATCATGCCCGCACGGGCTACGAGCATCTCCATCACCTGCAAACCTACGAAACTACCCACCCGCCGTTGGGCAAGGTGTTCATCAGCTGGTGCATCGCCATCTTCGGCATGACGCCCTTTGGCTGGCGGTTCGCGGGCGCGCTGGCGGGCGTGCTGATGCTGCCTGGCATGTATTTGCTGGGCAAACTGTTTGCGAAGCGCTGGTGGGGCGGCATGGCGGCGGCGCTGCTGATGGCCTTTGATCTGATGCACTTCACCCAGACCCGCATCGCTACCATCGACAGCTTCGCGGTGCTGTTCATCATCTGGATGATGTACTTCATGTTCGTCTGGTTCTTCCAGGATTTCTTCGGAAAACCCTTCTGGAAGACGCTGATCCCCCTGGGACTGTCCGGCCTGTTCATGGGCCTGGGCGTGGCCAGCAAATGGACGGCTTGCTACGCGGGCGTCATTCTGGCAATCATCTTTTTTGCCGGTATCTGGCGGCGGACGCGATTGATTGCGGCGGCGAAGAAGAAAGCCGAAGCAAAACGCACAGAACGTGAAAAGACAGCCGCCTCCAAAGGCGCAAAGCAGCTCATGATCACGATTGCCAGCTGCCTGATCTTCTTTGTGCTGATTCCCGCGTTAATATACTATCTTTCCTATATCCCATACTTTGCTTACGACGGCGTGGGCGTGACACCCAAGAAGGTGATCGAGGCCGCCGTGGGCACCTACTTCACCAATGGCCAGGTAGGCGGCATGCTGGGCTATCACAGCGAGCCGGGCCGCGGCATGGACCACGATTTCTATTCCCCCTGGTATCAGTGGCCGGTGATCGGCAAGCCCATGTGGTATGCCGCTAACAGCTTTGAACCCGAGGGCTACGAAAGCTCCATCATGGCGCTGGGTAATCCGGCGGTCTGGTGGGGCGGACTGATCTGCATTGTGATCTGTCTGGCCGTGTGGATCAAGCGGCATATGCGGCGGGATACTACCCTGACGCCTTTTACCGAAACGGACGATACCCGGCCTGCGCTGATCCTGCTGTGCTACTTCGGTCAGCTCATGCCCTGGATTCTGGTGCCCAGAGGAACGTATATCTATCATTATTTTCCCTGTGTTCCGTTCCTGATTCTGGCAACTGTGCTGTGCCTGGACTTGCTGGCGGATGCGGGCGTCAAAGCGGTCGCAACCAGCGGTGCCGCTGAGCAGAAGCAGAAGTACGTCGAACGCGGTGTTTTGATTCTTTTGATTGTTTTGCTGCTTGCCGCGGCGGTGCTGTTCGTCCTGTTCTTCCCCTATGCCAGCGGCATGCTGGCGAAGCGTTCCTGGATGGACGCGATGAAATGGTTCGACCGGTGGCTGTGGTATTGAGTGAGGGATTAGAGAATAGGGAATAGGGATTAGGAGTAATTTTCCTGCTCTTTGAGAAACGAGGAAGGCCATGCTGGCAAGAACGATATGCTTCGCCCTGCAAGGGGTGGATGGCAGGCCGGTCACGGTGGAGACCGACGTGAGCGGAGGCCTGTACAATTGGGCCATGGTGGGCCTGCCCGACGCGGCGGTGCGCGAAAGCCGCGACCGCGTCAGCAGCGCGCTGCGCAATTCGGGCTACGCCATGCCCGCGGGCCGGGTGACGGTGAACCTGTCGCCTGCCGACCTGCGCAAGGAAGGCGCGGCGTTTGACCTGCCGATCGCCGTTTCCATCGTCGCGGCCAGCCGCCAGGCGGCGCTGCCCGACCTGGATCGGGTGCTGCTGCTGGGCGAGCTGGGCCTGGATGGTTCCCTGATTCCCGTGCGCGGCGTGCTGTCCATGGTGATCGCCGCAAGGCAGGCGGGTGTCGAAACCGTTATCCTGCCCGCCGGAAACGCACCGGAAGCCCAGTCTTTGACTGGGATGCTGATTTATCCCGCCCGGAACTTATCCGAAGCCATCAACCACCTGAGCGGCAAGGAGCCGCTTTCCGCGCAGATACAGACCTCTTATTCCGACTCCCTGACCGACAGCAAACCTTTGCTCGACCTGTCTCTGGTCAAGGGCCAGCAGGGCGCGCGGCGGGCGCTGGAAATCGCCGCAGCGGGCGGTCACAATATGCTCATGATCGGGGTGCCGGGCAGCGGGAAAACCATGCTGGCCCGGTGTCTGCCCGGCATCCTGCCAAGAATGACCTTTGAGGAAGCCTGCGAAACCACCCGTATCCATTCGGTGGCGGGGCTGATTAAGCCGGGTCAGGGCCTCATGACCGAGCGCCCCTTCCGCACGCCGCATCACGCCGTGTCCGCGCCCGCGCTGGTGGGCGGCGGCAGCGACGCCCGGCCGGGGGAAATCTCCCTGGCCCACAACGGCGTGCTGTTCCTGGACGAGCTGCCGGAATACGCGCCGAACGTGCTGGAAGCCCTGCGCCAGCCCCTGGAGGACGGCTTTGCCACCATCTCCCGGGTGAAGGCCCGGGCCCAGTATCTGTCCCGCTGTATGCTGATCGCGGGCATGAACCCCTGCCCCTGCGGCTATTACGGCAGCCGCATCCGGCAATGCCACTGCGGGGAAGCGGCTATCCGCCGGTATCTCAGCCACATTTCTGGCCCGCTGCTGGACAGAATCGACCTGCAGGTGGAGGTGGACGCGGTGCCGGTGAGCGAAATCAACGATTCCGCGCCTGCCGAAAGCTCCGCCTCCGTGCGGGAGCGGGTGCAGAAAGCCAGAACCATCCAGCAGAAGCGCTTTGCCAATACCAATACCCACGCTAACGCCCAGATGGACGGACAAATGCTGAAGGAATTCTGCTCCTTGAACGGCCCGGCCCAGCAGCTTTTAACCACCGCCGTGGAGAAAATGGGCATGAGCATGCGCGGTTATACCCGTATCATCAAGGTAGCCCGCACCATCGCGGACCTGGACGGAACAAAGGACATTCAGCCTGCCCATATCGCCGAGGCCATTCAGTATAGGGCCTTGGACAGCAAATACTGGGGGATGTGACCGTGGAATTATCCAAAGAACAATTGGCCCGGGTCTGGCTGCAATGCGCGCCGATGGGGGCGTGGGCTCGGCTGGCGGGACTGAAGGAAAAGCACGGCGGGGCGCTGGGCGTGTGGGAAAACTTTACGCCGCAGTATTACGACCTGCTGGGGCCTGAAAACTTTTCCTTCCTGGCTGATCTTCGCGCTTCCCGCTGCGGGGCGGTACTGCGGGAATTGGACACGTTACACGCTTTCCCTTTGTTTCTGGGGGAGGAAGATTATCCCGCTTCCCTCGCGGCGATTCCTGACCCGCCGGATGTGCTGTTTGTGCGGAGCACGCTGCTCAAGGATTTTTCCCGCTCCATCGCCATGGTGGGTTCCCGCCGGGCGACGCGCTATGGCGCGTCCCAGGCGCGGAGGATCGCCAAGGGACTGGCTGAAAAAGGCGTGATCGTTGTCAGCGGCCTGGCGCGGGGAATCGATGCGGCGTCCCACCAAGGCGCGCTGGACGGCAGCGGCCCCACCGTGGCGGTGCTGGGCAGCGGCCTGGGGCGGATGTATCCCCCGGAAAACAAGGAGCTTGCCCAGCGTATCCTGGAGGAGGGCGGAGCCATCGTGTCCGAGCTGGCCCCGGACGCGCAGCCGCTTCCCTACCATTTCCCGGCCAGGAACCGGATCATTTCCGGCTTATCGTCTGCCGTGCTGCTGATCGAGGCGCAGCTCAAAAGCGGCACCCACAGCACCATCGAATACGCCCAGGCGCAGCGGAAAGAGGTGTTCGCCCTGCCAGGCAATGTGGACGCGCCGGGCAGCGAACTGCCGCTGATGCTGCTCAAAAGTGGTGCTAACCTGTGCGCCGGCCCGGAAGATGTTCTGGTGCAGATGGGCTGGCAGGGGCAGGGCGCGGAGCAATCGTCCTTCCTGACGGAGGAATCCGTCCTGGACGAAACCGACCCGGATTATCCCATCCTGAAAGCCCTGGCGATGGAGGAAAAAACGCTGGAGGAGCTGATCGCGGAAACAGGCCGTACCGCTGGGGAATTAGGCGCACAGCTTACCATCCTGGAAATCAGCGGCAAGATCGAGCGCCGTGCCGGGAGGGCGTTCGCGCTGGTACGTTAAGGAACGGAGAGAACGCTGGGGAAACCGCTCTTTGGAGGCCAAAGAGCAGTTTCCCCAGGCCCCTTCCGAGAAAGCCAAAGACTTAGTAAATGTATATTCTGCTTAGAACTTAAAACTTAGAACTTTGAACTTAAAAATACGAACTCATTTGGAGGACAACAACCGTGGCAACTGCATCGAAACTGATTATCGTGGAATCTCCGGCCAAGGCGCGCACCATCGCCAAATTTCTGGGCCGGGGCTACAAAGTGGAAGCGTCCCAGGGGCACGTGCGCGATTTGCCCAAGTCCCAGCTGGGCGTGGATGTGGATCAGGACTTCGCTATGAAGTACATCACCATCCATGGCCGGGGCAAGATCCTGACCAAGATCAGAAAGGAAGCCAAGAACGCTTCCAAAATCTTTCTGGCAACCGACCCTGACCGCGAAGGCGAAGCCATTTCCTGGCATCTGGCCCAGACCCTGGGCATGGACGTGACCGCGCCCTGCCGCATCGAATTCCACGAAGTAACCCAGAAGGCGGTCGAAACCGCGCTGAAAAATCCCCGCCCCATCGACATGGAACGGGTGGACGCCCAGCAGGCCCGCCGCGCTCTGGATCGGTTGGTGGGCTACAAGATCAGCCCGCTTTTGTGGGCCAAGGTGAAAAAGGGCCTGAGCGCCGGGCGCGTGCAGTCCGTCGCCACCCGGCTGGTGGTGGATCGTGAGCAGGACATCGAGGATTTCATCCCTGAGGAATACTGGGATATTACCGCCAACGCTCTGCTGCCCAGCGCCCGCGGCCGGAAAACCACCTTCACCCTGCGCCTCAATACCCTGGATGGCCAGAAGGCCGAGCTGCACAACGAAACGGAAGCTAAGGAAGCGCAGAAGCGGGTGGAGAACGCCCGGTTCGCCGTGTACGGCATCAAGCACGGGGAAAAGAAAAAGACCCCCGCTCCGCCCTTTACCACATCTTCTTTGCAGCAGGAGGCGGGCCGCAAGCTGAACTTCACCACGCAAAAGACCATGCAGGTGGTGCAGCAGCTTTATGAGGGCGTCGATCTGGAGGGCGAAGGCACACAGGGTATCGTCACCTACATCCGTACCGACAGCGTGCGCATTTCCCAGGAAGCGTTGGACGCGGTGCGCGCTTACATCCCCGAGCGCTTCGGCGCGGAATACCTGCCCGAAACCCCTAATGAATTCAAGGGCCGCCGCAACGCCCAGGACGCCCACGAGGCCATCCGTCCCACCGACGTAACGCGCACGCCGGAATCCATCAAAGCGTCGCTGACCAAAGAGCAGTTCCAGCTGTACCGGCTGATCTATTCCCGCTTCCTGGCCAGCCAGATGAACCCCGCCATTTACGACACCATGAGCATGGACGTCAGCGGTGACGGCGTGGGCATGCGCTTCTACGGCGAGCACAAGCGGTTCGCGGGCTTCACCAGCGTGTACGAGGAAAGCACCGATGAAACCCAGGAGGCCGCGGAAACCACCCTGCCCGCCTTTGAGGAAGGCGCGCCCGTGACCATCGAATCGGTGGACAGCCAGCAGCATTTCACCCAGCCCCCTTCCCGCTATACGGAAGCCAGCTTGGTGAAAACCCTGGAGGAAAAGGGCATTGGCCGCCCCTCCACCTATGCTCCCACCATCACCACCATCATCGCCCGCGGCTACGTGATGCGGGAAAACAAGCGGCTTTATCCAACCGAGTTGGGCCGCACCATCAACGCCATGATGATCCAGTATTTCGGCCCCATCGTGGACACCGAATTCACCGCCGAGCTGGAAGAGGAATTGGACGCGGTGGAGGAGGGCACCGAGGATTGGCACAAGGTGCTGCGGGAATTCTATCCGCCCTTTGAAAAGATGCTGGAAAACGCCGAGGAAGAAATTGAGAAGGTGGAAATCAAGGACGAGCCCAGCGACGTGATCTGCGATAAGTGCGGGGCCCAGATGGTGTACCGGGTGGGCCGGTTCGGCAAATTCCTGGCTTGCCCCAATTTCCCCGACTGCCGCAACACCAAGCCCATCCTGACCTATATTGACGCCAAATGCCCCAAATGCGGCGGGCGGCTGCTGGAAAAAACCAGCCGGAAAAACCGCAAGTTCTATGGCTGCGAAAATTACCCGGAATGCGATTTCGTGTCCTGGGAAATGCCGGTGGATCAGAAGTGCGAAAAGTGCGGCAGCTACATGACCTTGAAGCGCTCCCGGAAAGGGGAGACCTGGTATCTGTGCAGCAATGAAACTTGTCGGCACCGGGTGGAAGTGAAAAGCCCGGAAACGGAGGACGAGGAATGAGCGTCACCGTCATCGGCGCGGGGCTGGCGGGCTGCGAAGCGGCGTGGCAGCTGGTAAAGCGGGGCGTGCCTGTCACGCTGATCGAGCAAAAGCCGGAAAACTATAGCCCGGCTCACCATTCGCCCCTGTTCGCGGAGCTGGTCTGCTCCAATTCCCTGCGGTCCGACCGGCTGCAAAACGCGGTGGGTCTGCTGAAGGAGGAAATGCGACGCCTGGATTCGCTGATCCTCATGGCGGCGGACAAGGCCCGGGTGCCCGCGGGCGGCGCGCTGGCGGTGGACCGGGACACCTTTTCGGGCTACATTACCGATACCCTGAAAAACCATCCCTTGGTGACCTTTGAAGCCCGGGAGGTCAAGGAGATCCCCGAAGGCCCCGCCATCATCGCCACCGGCCCCCTCACCAGCGACGCACTGGCCGACGCCATCGCCGCCATGCCGGAGGTCAGCACGCTCAACTTTTATGACGCGGCTGCCCCCATCGTCACAGCTGAATCCCTGGATATGACCAAGGTGTACCGCGCTTCCCGCTACGGCCGGGGCGACGATTACCTGAATTGCCCCATGAGCCAGGAGGAGTACGACGCTTTTGTGCTGGCGCTGCTGAACGCTGAAACCGCCCCCATCCATGGCTTTGAGGAAAAGAAGGTGTTCGAGGGCTGTATGCCGGTGGAGTCCATGGCCAGGCGGGGGCATATGGTGCTGGCCTTTGGACCGCTCAAGCCCGTGGGTCTGCCTGACCCGCGCACGGGGAAGGACCCCTATGCTGTGGTGCAATTAAGGCAGGACGACGCAGCGGGCACTCTTTATAACCTGGTGGGCTTCCAAACGCGGCTCAAATTCCCGGAGCAAAAGCGGGTGTTCGGCATGATCCCCGGCCTGGAAAACGCGGAGTTTGCCCGGTACGGCGTCATGCACCGCAACACCTTCCTGAACAGCCCCGGCCTGCTGGACAGCCATTACCAGATGCTTACCCGCCCCGGCCTGTATTTCGCGGGTCAGATGACCGGCGTGGAGGGGTATGTGGAAAGCGCCGGCAGCGGCATGGTGGCGGGCATCTGCGCGGCCATGCAGCAGCAGGGGAACCCCTTGCCCGACTTCCCGCGCACCACGGCCCTGGGTGCGCTGGCCCATTATGTTTCCGCGCAGAATCAGAACTTCCAGCCCATGAACGTTACCTACGGCATCATGGAGGGCTGGCCCGAGCGGGTGCGCGGCGGTAAGCAGGCCCGGTATGAAAAGATCGCTGAACGGGCGCTGGAAACCATCGAGCAAATGAAGCCGGGTCTTTGACATGCTCCTGCCTGATTTTCTGCTTGCCAAAACGGGCGAAATAGGGTATACTCAATAATGGTCAAAGAAAGACTACTTCTGGCTACGAGGGAGGAAACGGTCATGAAACGAATGGCTTGCCTGATTCTGTCGTTGATCCTGCTGCTTTCTCTTCCCGCATCAGCGGAGGAGGAACTCACTGCCCAGGCGGTTTTTGAGCTGCTTCAGAGCGGAGACGTTTCTTCTGTGTACGCTTTCTTTGATCAAAATATGCGGAATGCAATGTCGGAAGACGACTTACGCAAGACCTTTTCTGATTTGGAAGCGGCGTTTGGCCAGGCGACCGATTGGGGAGAGGAACAAAACGTTTTGTATCCGCCTTACCGGATCACGATACTTCCTGTATATTACGAAAAGGCGGACATCAATTTACAAATCACCTGGCAGGATCGCCAGATCGCGGGGCTCTTTTATACCATCCAGCAGAAAGCGGAGCAAATTCAGGAAGAACTGCCCGAGGGAATGATGGAAGAAAACATTCAGGTGGGTGAACTAAACCTGCCAGGCCTGCTGACGCTGCCTTCGGAAGCGTCTGAACCTTTGCCCGCCGTGGTGCTGGTGCATGGCTCCGGCCCCAGCGATCGGGACGAAACCCTGCGGGGCACGAAGCTGTTCCGGGATTTGGCACATTCCCTGGCATTGCAGGGAATCGCTTCCGTCCGGTATGATAAACGGACATATGCGGGCGTTGAAATCAGCGAAGAAGAAGAGAAAACCTTCACCGTGAAGGAAGAAACTATCGACGACGCGGTGGCCGCCGCGCGGCTGCTGCGCGCTGATCCGCGTATTGACCCGGAAAGGATTTACCTGATCGGTCATTCCATGGGAGCTATGCTGGCGCCGCGCATCGCGGAGGAAAATCCCGGCCTGTTCGCGGGCATCGTGATGCTGTCCGGAACGCCGAAAACCCTGGCGGACATTGTGCTCAGCCAGAATCAGGCCGTGGTAGACGCGCTGCCACCGCTGCAAAAAATTGCGGTGATTGTGCAAATGACCGGACTTCGGCAAAGCTGGCAGAATGTGCTGAACAGCACGGAGGAAGAGGTCAAGGGAAAGACGATCTTTGAAGCGCCTGCCTATTACTTCTGGGAAATGGCGCAGTACGATACCGCTTCGATCCTGAAAGATTTGAACATTCTCACCCTTATCATCAACGGCGGCTCGGATTTCCAGATCATCGATGCGGACGGCATCGACGCCTGGCGGGCGCTTGACCTGCCGGAAAACGTCCAATTGTCTTATTACCCGGAGCTCAATCATCTGCTCATGAACCCTCAGGCGCCGGAAACGTTCCGGGGCACCGTGCAGGAATACGATATTCCCTGCCATGTGGCGGAAGAAGTTGTTGACGAGATCACTGCATTTATTTTGAAATAACGGAGGATGAATCCATGAAAATGATGGGAACCACCATCTGCGCCGTGAAGAAGGACGGTAAAATCGCCGTGGCGGGCGACGGCCAGGTGACGATGGGAGAACACACCGTATTCAAGGCCACCGCCCGGAAGGTGCGGCGCATCTATAACGACAGCGTGGTGACGGGCTTCGCCGGTTCCGTGGCGGACGCCTTCTCCCTGTGCGAGCGCTTCGAGGACAAGCTGACCCAGTGCGGCGGCAACCTGGAGCGGGCCGCGGTGATGCTGGCTCAGGACTGGCGGGGCGACAAGGGCCTGCGCCAACTGGAAGCCATGCTGATCGTGGCGAACAAGGAAAGCATGCTGATCGTCAGCGGCACCGGCGAGGTCATTGACCCGGACGACGGTGTTGCCGCCATCGGCTCCGGCGGCAACTACGCCCTGGCCGCCGCCCGCGCGCTGGTGCAGAATACCGATTTGACCGCCAAGGAAATCGCGGAAAAGGCGCTGCACATCGCCGCGTCCATCTGCGTCTATACCAATGACAACATCATCGTGGAGGAGGTGTGACCCATGAGCGAAGTGAAAAAACTGTCGGGCCGCGCCCATGAACTGACGCCCCGCGAGGTCGTGCGGGAGCTGGACCGCTACATCATCGGCCAGGACGAAGCCAAGCGCGCCGTGGCCATCGCTTTGCGCAACCGTTACCGCCGCAGCCAACTGCCCAAGGAAATGCGGGATGAAATCTATCCCAAGAATATCCTCATGATCGGCCCCACGGGCGTAGGCAAAACCGAAATCGCCCGCCGCCTTGCCAAGCTTGTGGAAGCGCCCTTCATCAAGGTGGAAGCCACCAAGTTTACCGAGGTCGGCTACGTGGGCCGCGACGTGGAATCCATCATCCGCGATTTGGCGGAAAACGCTATGCGCATGGTGAAAGACGAGCATGTCGCCCGGGTCAAGACCCGCGCCCAGGTGCTGGCGGAAGACCGGCTGGTGACGCTGCTCATGCATCCGGTCAAGAAAAACACCGCGTCCCAGAATCCCCTGGATGTGTTGCTGGGCCGCGCCAAGCAGGAGCCTGACCCCACGGAAGAAGAAAAAGTCGAAATCAGCCGCAAGCGGGAGGAGCTTCGCGCGCAGCTGCGTTCAGGCCAGTTGGAGGATCATGAGCTGGAAATCGAGGTGGAGGAAGCCGCGCCTCAGCTGGAAGTCGGCGGCGCGTCCATCAGCCTTGGCGATATGATGGGCGGCATGATGCCCAAGCGCACCAAGCTGCGCCATGTGAAGGTGAAGGAAGCCCGGGAGATCCTGATTCAGGAAGAAAGCCAGAAGCTCATCGACGAGGACGCGGTGAAGGAAGAAGCCATCCGCCGCTGTGAGCAGAGCGGCATCGTGTTCCTGGACGAAATCGACAAGATCGCCGGGCGCTCCGCCATGGGCGGCCCCGACGTGAGCCGCGAGGGCGTGCAGCGGGATATCCTGCCCATTGTGGAAGGCTCCACGGTGAACACGAAATACGGTCCGGTCAGAACAGACTTTATGCTGTTTATCGGTGCCGGCGCGTTCCATGTGGCCAAGGTCAACGACCTGATCCCCGAGCTCCAGGGCCGTTTCCCGGTGCATGTCAATTTGAAGTCCCTGACCCAGGAGGATTTTGTCGCCATTCTGACGAAAACAGATAACGCCGTCACCCGCCAGTACGCCGCTCTGCTGGAAGTGGACAAGGTGCACCTGACCTTCGACGACGACGCGCTGAACGAAATCGCCCGCATTGCCATGCTGTCCAATGAAATGGGCGAGGACATCGGCGCGCGGCGGCTCCACGCGGTGTTTGAAGAGCTGCTGGAGGACGTGTCCTTCAACGCGGGCGGGGAGAATATGCCCGACGTCTACCTGACCATCACCGCGGATTACGTGAAGGAGCATTTAAAGACGGCGAAAGAAATGGATATGAGACGGTACATTCTGTAATTTTAGTTCTAAGTTCAAAGTTTCAAGTTCTAAGCTGAATAGATGATGAATCAGACAATATAGGCTTAGAACTTGGAACTTAGAACTAAAAACTGATAAACGAATGAACGAGGAGGGGACTGCATCATGCCTTTGACCATTGCCATCGACGGCCCGGTCGGCGCGGGAAAATCCACCATCTCCGATGAAGTGGCTAAGAAATTGGGGATTCTGCATCTGGATACTGGTGCCATGTATCGTGCCTTCGGTCTGTGCGCCATAGAACACGGTCTGGATTTGAATGACGAAGCGTCTGTTTCCGCGCTTTGCGGGCAGGATGAAGCACGGGTCAGCGTACGGTATGAGAGTGGCGCACAGCAAACCTTGCTGAACGGCCGGGATGTGAGCGACCTAATCCGCACCCAGGAGGTGGGAACGGCCGCGTCTACCGTGTCCAAATATAGGGAAGTCCGCCGCATTATGGTGCAGCGTCAGCAGGAAATGGCGAAGGAACAGCCCATGCTGCTGGACGGGCGCGACATCGGCACGGTGGTGCTGCCCAACGCAACCGTGAAAATTTACCTGACCGCCACCCCCGAAGCACGGGCCCAGCGCCGGATGCTGCAGCTCAGGGAAAAGGGAGATAACACGCCCTTTGAAGAAATCCTGAAAGAAGTCAACGCCCGCGATTACCAGGACACGCACCGGGAGGTGACGCCTCTGCGTCAGGCCGAGGACGCTATTTTGGTCGATTCCTCTGATCTTTCCTTTGATGAAACCGTTCAGGCCATTCTTTCACTCGTGGAGGCAAAGCAATGAGCAATCCGGCAGAAGCAAAAAAGGAACCGGAAAAGAAGGTTCCTCCGGAACAGGAGCGAACGGGACTGTATACCCTGGCTCGGTTTGTAGCCTGGTGCGGTGTGCATACGCTGTTTCCGGTGAAATACTACCACAAGGAACGGTACGCTTTGCAGGGCCCATACATCACCATGTCCAACCATCAAAGCGCCTGCGACCCGCTGATCCTGGCCTACCCCTGCAAGAAATATGAGGTTCGGTTTGTCGGCAAGAAGGAATTGAACGTAAACCCCTTCATCACCAAGCTGCTGGCGGGTCTGCACATGATCACTGTGGACCGGCACAATTCCGACATGGCGGCCATGCGGCTGTGCGCCAAAACCCTGCGGGACGGTTATGTGCTGGGCATTTTTCCCGAGGGCACGCGGCACCACAAGGACCTGATGGAGGAGGTGGAGACCGGCGCGGCGGTGCTGGCCCTGCGGGCGAAGGTGCCGATCCTGCCGGTGTATATCGAATCCAAGCCCAGGTTTCTGCGGTTCAATCACGTCTACATCGGCGAGCCCATGGACATTTCCGATCTTTCCGCCCAGGGCTTCAACACCGAAGTGGTGGAAGCGCTGTGCGAACGCATTCGCAACGCGTTCTTTGATCTGAGGAAGGAATGCCAGGAAAGAAAATGAGTCAAGCATTTCATATTCGACAAGCGAAAGACCAGGACATTCCCGGCATCATGAACCTGCTGGTGCAGGTTTGCCTGGTGCATCACCGCATCCGTCCCGATCTGTTCAACGGCCCCGCCACCAAGTACACCGTGGAGGAGCTGAAAGCAATCATCGCAGATGAAAAGACTCCTGTGTTTGTCTGCGTGGACGAAGCGGGCCGGGTGCTGGGCCATTCCTTCTGTATTTTCCAGCAGCATATCGGACATAACATTTTGACCGATGTGAAAACCCTGTACATCGACGACCTCTGCGTGGATGAAGCCCAAAGGGGGACGGGCATCGGAAAAGCACTGTATGACCATGTGCTGGCGTTTGCGAAAGCAAACGGCTGCTACAACGTGACCCTGAACGTATGGGCCGGGAACGACAGCGCACTCCGATTCTACCAGCATCAGGGCTTGACCATGCAGAAGTACGGCATGGAAGTTATTTTACAGAGGGACTGAAATATGGACAGGAAATTTGGCTGGACGACCCTTGGCATCATTGGTTTTATCTTCGCGCCCCTGGGCGCGTTCTTTATCGCTTTGGGCGTGCTGCTCTTTGCCGTGAAAGCGGGCACTGAACCGGAAGACCCTATGGTGTTTCTGTGCGTCTTTGGCGGGATGGGCCTGATCTTCTGCCTGATCGGCCTGAGCTTTTTAGGCGTTGACCTTCGCCGCAGGAACGCGATGAAGCGCGCCTTGGACGGCGGCGATTACGTGATGGCGAAGATCGTGGGCACGCAGCCCAAGCTGAACGTCAACATGAACGGCTCGCATCCCTTTGTGGCGGAATGTCATTGGACGAATCCCGACACGGGGGAGACCCACGTGTTTTACAGCCGTTATCTGTACTTTGACCCGACCGATATGTTTACCTCCGACGAGGTGCCGGTGTACATCGACCGTATGAACGAAAAAGTGTTCTTCGTGGATATCGACGCCGTCCTGCCGAAGGTCGTCGTTCACCACTGATCCCATACGGAAAGCAGGAGCTTTGCGGAATAAACGCTTTAGCGGAACATCAAAAAAGGAGCCCAATACTGGGCTCCTTTTCTTATGGTCTGTTATGCTTTCACGGTGCCGTCAGCGTTGAAAAGCGGCAGCTTTTCGAGATAGATAATATCGTCGCGCTGCGTGGCGTCGCCTTCCGCCAGGATCGCCATGCGGCCCACGACTTTTCCGCCTGCCTGGTGAACCAGTTCTTCCACCGCGCGAAGGGATTCGCCGGTGGAAATCACGTCGTCCACGATCAGCACGCGCTTACCCTGCATGAATTCCACGTCATCCTGATCGATGCAGAGCATCTGTTCCTTGGCGGTGGTGATGGAATTCACCTTCACGGTGAACACGTTCTTCATGTACAGCTTGGGGGATTTACGGGCCAGCAGATAGCGATTGGTGCCCGCCTGCCGCGCCATTTCATAGGCCAGCGGAATCCCCTTGGATTCGGCGGTGATCAGCACGTCGTATTCAGGCGCTTTTTTCAGCAGCTCGCGAGCGCAGGCGATGGTCAGCTCCACGTCGCCGAAAATCACGAATGCGCCGATGTACAGCTCGTCAGTCACTTTGCACAGCGGCAGATCGCGCGTCAGTCCGGCGACGTGCATCGGATAGGTCATGCCCATGGAAAAAGCCTTCTCTCAATTTTATTCGTAACAAATCGTTACTGTTTATTTTAACAGGCTTGACGCGCGTTTGTCAATCGTTTTTATGCATAATTGTGAGAGAAGAAAAAATGGATGCTCCCGAGGAATGAAACTGCTTTTGCATATGGTATTTTACAGGGAATTATGTTATAATTTGGCTGGCCGGAGGCGGTGGCTTTCCCCGTCCGGATTTCCGTCCAAACAAAGGAGGCCGTTTATGCGTAAGCCTGTTTTCCGCGTTTGCTTTTTTTTGATGCTTGTCTGTCTTTTTTTGCTGCCGCTTGTTTCCGCGCTGGCGATGGAAAGCACCTGCCCATCGTCCTTTGATGTCTCCGTTACCCTGATTTCGGGGGAAAAGGAGCTGAGCGTGTACAGCGACACGGGGAAAACGGCGCGTGTCGGCAGGCTGACAAAGGGCGTAACGGCGCAGGTGATCGGCGCGGAAGGGCGCTATCTGCACATTGCTTTTGACGATGTGGAGGGCTATGCCGCGAAAAACAAGCTGCGGCTGAGAGTGACGGAAAGCGAGAAATCGCGCGACGGCAACGCCGTGACCGACCTGGCGCTGGACACCTATCTGTTCACTTCTGTTTCCAAAGCCAAATCCATGGCGGTCAGCGGTACGATAGAAACGCCGTCTCCGCTGGACACGATTTATTTTTACCTGTGGGACGAGCGGCTTCAGCGCGTGGAGCAGACGGTGGTGCTGCCTGTCAGCGAACCGAATAAGCAATTGGACATTCACGACGTATGCAAAAAGATCGAGTTTTCTTCCGTGACCGCGGGACGGAAAACGCTGCTGATTTCCGGCTCCTCAGACGGCGACATGGTGAACCTGTTCCGGGCGCCGGTGTACGTCTGCGGCGCGTTCAAGCCGGTTCGGAACATCAACAACGACTGCAAATTCTCCGCAGGCACGAATAAGAAAAACGGCTCGGGCCGCAGCTGGACGCCGTCATCCTCCCGGCAGGTGCTGACGATTACCCTACCGTCCGATGGCTCCGCCGCGCTGATGACCATGGAATGGCGCAAGCCGGTGGAATCCTTTACGGTGGAATTTATCGACGCCAACGGCCAATCCCTTGGTCAGGAAACCAAAACCACCGGCTTCTATGTGGATGCCGTTTCCTTCCCCGCGGAGGCCAGGCAGGTGAAGCTGTCCATCACAGGCAAGGAAAACTGGGCGCGGACCCTGTGCGTCTACGACAGCCGCTATCCCGACAACGCCGTGCAGCAATGGCAGCCCGTGCCCGATAAGCTGGACGTGATGGTGATTTCCGCCCACCAGGACGACGAATACCTGTTCCTGGGCGGCACCATTCCCTATGCCTGCGCCAAGGGCCTGGACGTGGGCCTGGTATATATGACCAACGGCGGCCGCAGCCGCTACACCGAGGCCATGGACGGCCTGTGGACGGCGGGGCTGCGCACCCATCCCATCTTCATGAACTGGCGCGACCAGAAGGTCAAAAGCATGAAAACCGCCCTGAGCACCTGGAGCCAGAAGGGCGTCGATCCCCAGAAGGAGGTCGTGCGGCTGATCCGCAAATACCGGCCCGAGCTCATCGTGACCCAGGATCTGGAGGGCGAGTACGGCCATACCCAGCACAAGCTGACCGCCAAGCTGGTTTCCGAGGCCATAACGCTTTCGAAGGACCCGGCTTACGATCCGGAATCCGTATCGGAATACGGCGCATGGGAAGTAAAAAAGGTCTACCTGCACCTGTACAAGGAAAACCGGATCGAGATGGACTGGGATCAGCCGCTGTCGCCGGACAGCCCCATCTCTCCCATGTTTTTGGCCCAGGAAGCCTTCGACAAGCACCGCTCCCAGCAGCGGGCCTACAGCATGACCCGGGAAGCGAAAACCTACAATAACCGGCTGTTCGGCCTGTATTATTCTGCCGTCGGCCCGGATGAAGCAAAGAACGATTTCTTTGAGCACCTTGATCTGAGCCATTAAGGAGCCGCTTTTCCTGTTGAAAACGGCGGATTTCATCGCGGAACGCGCATTGTATTTTTCGATGCTCTATCATATAATAGGCCCGCGCGGAGCCTTGGGCTACTCTATCCGCGCAAAACGGAGGCAACATGAACAAGAGAACGGAAGCCCTGCAGCAGTTTATGGCTGCTCTGCGGCAGGGAAGAAAGTATTATAACGCCTGCGTGGCGAAGGGCGAAAACCCCTATCCCCTGGTATTGAACGAGCTGATTGACGAGAGCATCAGCGGCAACACGGTCAAGATCGGTTTGGTGGATATTCCCACCGACCGCATCGTGGGCACCTGGACGGACGGACGCAAGACCGCCTTCGCCGGGAATTTTATGCCGCTGCTGGATGAAACGACCGAGTTCGGCGGTAAATGGATCAACCTGTGCGAAGCGCACCTGGGGGAGACCGGCATCACCGATCCCATCACCTGCCTGGAATACCTGGGCAAATTCTATATTCAGGAAGGGAACAAGCGGGTCAGCGTGCTCAAAAGCTACAACGCCCCCAGCATTCCCGGCATCGTGACGCGCATCATCCCACCCCAGTCGGACGACCTGGAAACCCAGATTTATTTTGAGTTCCTGGACTTTTTCAAGGTCAGCCGGACCTACCTGATCACATTCTCCCAGAAGGGCGGATACGCCAAGCTGCAGGCCGCCCTGGGCTTTACGCCGGACCAGATATGGACGGACGACGAGCGCCGCGGCTTCAGCAGCGATTTCAGGAAATTTTCCATGGTGTTCGATGAGCTGAACACCGAAAAGCTGCCGATCACCGCCGGGGACGCGCTGCTGGTGTATCTGGAGGTGCACGCCTTCCAGGAAATCAAGAAGTTGACCACGGACGAGCTGCGGGCCAGCCTGTCCTCCATCTGGGCGGACATTCGCCTTTCCGCCCAGGGCGACCCCATCTCCGTGGCGACGGAGCCGGAAGCGGAAAAGGAAAAGAGCCTGCTGTCCCGCATCCTGGGTTCGCCCAGGCTGGACGTGGCGTTCATTTATGACTTTGATCCGGAAAAGAGCGCCTGGGCTGCCGCCCACTGGGAGGGGCAGAAGTACCTGGAAGAAAAGCTGGGCCAGAACGTCAAGATTTCCTCCTTCCTGTGTGTTGACGGAAATGCCGACGAGACCATGGAAAAGGCTGTGGAGCAGGGGGCCAACGTGATTTTCGCCACTTCTCCTATGCTGATGGACGAGTGCCGCCGCCTGGCTGCCAAGCATAAAAACATCGCCATTTTCAACTGTGCCCTGTCCATGCCCTATGCCGGCGTGCGCAGCTACTACTGCCGCATCTACGAGGGCAAATTCGTTACCGGCGCGATCGCCGGGGCCATGGCCCGGGACGACCGCATCGGCTATGTGGCCAACTATCCCATCATGGGCGTGACCGCCAGCATCAACGCCTTTGCCCTGGGCGTGCGGATGACCAATCCCCGGGCGAAGATCATCCTGAAATGGAGCTGCCTGCCCGGCAATCCCATCCTGGAGCTGAAGGAAGCGGGCGTGTCCGTCATCTCCAACCGGGACGAGGACAGCGGCAACCATTCCTCCTGGGACCTGGGCACCTACATGGTGACGCCTGAACACGCCCTGCAGCCCTTGGCTTCCCCCCGCTGGAACTGGGGCAGCTACTACGAAAAGACGGTGCGTTCGCTCATGAGCGGCGGGGTCGAAGCCCTGCGGGACAGCAAACACGCCATCAACGACTGGTGGGGCATCGACAGCGGCGTGGTGAACATTGACATTGACGAAAACCTGCCGGAAGGCGTGAAGCAATTGGGCCGCATCCTGAAAAAAGACATTCTGGAAGAAAGCCTCGATCCCTTCCTCTGCCCCATCCGGGATCAGGACGGCCATCTGATCAGCGACGGCGCCCGGGCGTTTACGCCGGAGGAGCTGATGAAGATCGAATGGCTGAACGAAAATATCGAAGGAAAAATCCCTACATTCGACGAACTCCTGCCCCGCTCCCAGAACCTGGTGCGGCTGCTGGGCATCTACCGGGATACCATCCCGCCTAAGACGGAGGAAGAGACGGCCCTATGAAAATATTGCTGGTTGCCGATGAAGAAAGCAAGTATCTATGGGACTATTACCAGCCGGGCAAACTGGCCGGGATCGATTTCATGCTGTCCTGCGGAGATCTCAAGCAGGAATACCTGGAATTTTTGGTCACCATGGGCGGCAAACCGCTGTATTACATTCACGGCAACCACGACAAGGGCTATGAAAGCTTCCCGCCCGAGGGCTGCGACTGCATCGAGGATGAGGTCGTGAACCTGCACGGCATCCGGGTGCTGGGCCTGGGCGGATGCATCCGCTACAATCCCGGCCCCTACCAATACACCGAACAGGAAATGGAAAAGCGCGTCAGGCGGGTGGAGAAAAAAATCCGCAAGGCGGGGGGCGTGGACATTATCATCACCCACGCCCCGCCCCGTGGCTACGGCGACGCGGAGGACAACGCCCACCGCGGCTTTGAATGTTTTCTGCCGCTGATGGACAAGTACCGTCCCCGGTATCTCATTCACGGCCATGTGCACCAGAGCTACGGCCATAACCTGCCCCGGCAGGTTCAGTACGGCGAAACTACCGTGTTCAACGCCGTCGGGTATCATATCCTGGACATTGACCCGCTGCCGGATCAACCCCAACCCAAGAAACGGTTTCTGTTCTGGTGACGCGCCAAAAAGCTCCTCCGATTGGAGGAGCTTTTTGAGTGACTGCAACTATTCTTGCAGAAGGAATCATATGGCGCTTTAATCAATAACGGCTCACCCAAAAGCCTTCCCCTCGCAGGGGAAGGTGTCAGGCGCGGAACCAAGATTGAAAGTGCGATCAAGTCAATTCGCGCCTGACGGATGAGGTGCTCCTCCCCGTTACATCTTCACATATTGTCGGGTGAGTTCACCTCATCCGAGCCGCGCGAAATATCTTGACTTCTTTCTCTTTCCTGATTCCGCGCGGCCCACCTTCCCCTGCGAGGGGAAGGCTTTTGGTCGGTATTCTTATTCAATGTTTTAGAGAAAAAACAGTATTAAATCTATAAAAAAGTGAAGAGTTTAGAGTTAAGAGTGAAGATAATATAGTGTGATATATAAAATGGAAACATAACAAATCTTAACTCTTCACTCTAAACTCTTTTCAGGCTTAAAGCGCCTTTATATTCCGTAAACAAAAAGCGATCAATCAAAACACGCTTTCCAGGAACCGCTTCAATCCCGCCTGGCCCGCTTCGTCCTGCTTATACACGCCGGAATCGCACAGCACCTGATAGCAGGTATCGGCTACGGCGGCGTGGAGGGCGGCTTCGGCCTGCTCCCGCGTCATGCTCCGGCCCTGTTTCGCGGCGATTTCCTTCACCCATGCTTCGTGGCTGCTGCCCTCGGGAATGTCCCCCGTGCCCATCAGGTAGGGTTCCAGCCCCGCCAGCTCGGTCTTTAAGCGTCCCGGCAGGATGAACAGGCCCATCACCTCGATCAGGCCGATGTTCTCTTTCTTGATGTGATGCAGCGGCGCGTGGGGATGATAAATGCCCAGGGGGTGTTCCTCGCTGGTGCGGTTGTTGCGCAGCACCAGGTGCATCTGATACCGGCCATCGGGCAGCTTGCGCAGCGTAGGCGTGACGGTATTGTGCGGCGCGTCGGTCTGGGCGAAGATGCCCAGGGCTTCGTCGCTGTACTTGCGCCAGGCCTCCAGCACGGTCATGGCAATGTCTTTCAGTTTGTTCTGATCCTCGCTGATGAACCGCAGGCAGGTCATGGGCCAGTCCACCACACCGCTTTCCACCGGGCTGTCGAAGGTCCATTTGATGGGCGCTTTGTCCATGGGGAACACGTGCCGCCCGCCCTGGTAATGGTCGTGGGTCAGGATGGAGCCGCCCACGATGGGCAGATCGGCGTTCGCGCCGATGAAATAGAAGGGGAACTTGTCCACGAACTCAAACAGCCGGTCAAAGCTCTTGCGGGTCAGGTGCATGGGCTCATGCACGCTGTCCAGCACGATGCAGTGCTCCTCGAAGTAGAGATAGGGCGAATACTGGAAATACCATTCCTCCCCCGCCAGATTGAGCGGAATGATGCGGTGATTCTGCCGGGCGGGGAAACCGGCGCGGCCCGCGTAGCCGGGGTTCTCCTTGCACAGCATACACAGCGGATACCCGGACTTGGGCGCGTTGCGGGCGGCGGCAATGTCCCGGGGGTCCTTCTCGGGCTTGCTCAGGTTGATGGTGATTTCCAGCTCGCCGCAGGGAGAAGGCGCATTGTACTTGATGTTCTGCGCGATGCGCTTGACGCGGATGTAGTCGATATCCCGGCACAGCTGATAGAACCATTCCGCCGCTTTTTCCGCTCCGCGCTGATTCGAGATTTCATAAAAGGTCCTGCGAATGTCGGCAGGGTGGGGCGTGAATGTGCCCGCCAGCCGGGCGATCATCCGATCCTTTTCGTCGGCGGTATCCGTGATGACCTTATGGTCCGCGGCCCAGTCCGCCAGTTCCGAGAGGCAGTCGGGAATGTCCTCTCCATGCAAATCTCCCTCCGCAGGCGCGTCCAGGCGCAGCGCGTCCAGGATCAGGTTCATCGTGTAGGCCCGATCCTCCGGCAGTACAAGACGTTTTTCCTCCAACAAATCAAGCAGCCGATCCAACAGCACAGGCTGTCCCCTCCTTTATCCTCTATTTTTCTTTTTGTTTTTCCCAAGTAATACCGCGCTTCCAAGCAGGGTCAGCGCCATCACCATCATGCCTGTTTCCTGCGGAATTGTTCCGGACAGCGTTTCGCCGCCGGACAATAGCCCGGCTGAAACAAGGGCGGCAGCGACGATTCCCATGGGATGGGCAAAGCTCAGCATGGCAACGGCAAGTCCGGCATAGCCCATCCGGACAGAAATCACCGACAGCGCCGTGCCTGTCATCCCGGACAGCAGGCAAACGCCGCCTGCCAGACCGGAAAAGACGCCGGACAGAACCAGCAGGAGCTTTCGGTTTCGATCCACCGGCATCCCGGCCCGCCACGCCGCTTCCCGGTTGCCGCCCCCCGTCTTCACCTCAAATCCGATCACGGTGAACCGCAGCACGGCCCATGCCCCCAGGCACAGCACCAGCGCGATCGGCAGGCCCAGGGAAACGGCGGCTTGATTTCCAAGAAGGAAAACCGGCAGTGCGGAACGGATCATCGACGCGGTTTCAGCAGCGGCGCTCAGTCCATCCTCCCATAGCCATTGCGTCAGGCAGAGAACCGTGTAATTGAGCATCACGGCGGACAGGATTTCGCTTATCCGCGACTGATGTCTGATCAGGCTCAGGATTGCGCCGCCCAGCGCGCCCCCAAGCGCCGCCAGAAGGAGGCACGCCCACCAGGGAAGATTCAGCAGCAGCCCGCCGCTCATGGCGGCAAAAGCCCCCAGGGTAAACTGGCCCGGCGCGCCGAGATGAAGAAAGCCTGCCTTCCAGGCGCAGCCAACGGATAAACCCGTGAGCATCAGCAGCGGCCAAATCAGCAGCGTTTTTGAGCGTCCCGCTTTGGACAAAAACCCATCCAACAGCAGCGTTTGGACACTGCTCCAGGCTTCCGCGGGGTTCACGCACAGCAGCAGCCCGCAAACCGTCGCAACGCTGACGCTGAAAACAGCGAACGCGCGCAGGAACCGCTGAAATATTCGCTTTTCGCCGCGCCTGCTCATTCGTCCTCTCCTTCGATGGCCGCGCCGCCGTAGCGCTGCTGCCGCCACTGGCCGCTCATGTACCAGCCCAGTTCCCGTGCCGACGTGTTGGCCGGATCAAATTCGCCCATGATTTCTCCCTCATGCAGCACCAGGATGCGGTCCGAAAGCCCCATCGCTTCCTCCGGCTGGCTGGTCAGCAGCAGCACCGCGCGATGATTCGCCCGGACGGACAGGAGCTGCTCCCGGATAAACGGCGCCGTTCTTTCCGATGTGTGCCGCGTGGGCTCTTCTACGATCAGCAGGGCGGGCCTGCGCTCCAATTCCCGTGAAAACATAGCCAGCCACAGCGATTCATCGGCCAGCTCATCAGCATAGCTGTCCAGATCCGCCCGGCCGGATACGCCGCTGGCATCCAGGATATGCGCGGCTTCATCTCTCCGCTGCCGCCGCTTGATCCAGCCGCTTTCCTGATAGTGCATATACCCTTGCAGCGACAGGTTTTCTTCCAGCGTAAAATAGTCAATGGCGCCTAACTCTCGGATGTTTCGCGGCAGATACGCCATGCCCGCCCGCAGCCGATCCCGGACGGAAGCGCGGCTGATGTCCTTGCCATCCAGCTTGATTCTGCCGCTCACCATTTCTTTTGCGCCGATCAGCGCGGCACCCAGCGCGTCCCAGCCGGAATCGGGCCGTCCCAGCAGACAGAGGATTTCTCCGGAGCGTACTTCAAAAGACACGTCATGGGCCGGGTCGTCGGCGCTGTCCTGGTCCCGCACCGTCAGGCGGCGGGTTTCCAGCACGATGCCGCCGACGGTGATTTCCTTTTTCTCCGGTGCCTGCGGGGCATTTTCGCCACGCATCAGACAAAGGAAATCCTCTGCTGTCGCTTCGCTCGTGCGATAGGTTTCGGCAGGCCGTCCCGGACAAAGGAGCGTCGCTTCTTCGCAGGCGCTCAGTACCGTTTCCGGCCGGCGGGAGAATAGCAGCACGGCGCTGCCCGCCCCGCATATTTTCCGCAGAACGGAAACCAGCGTGTCCATCTCCTGCCGCGTGAACACCACGTCGGGTTCGTCCAGCACCAGAATGTCTCTTTTCTGCATCACCATGCGCAGCACTTCCGCCCACAGCCATTCCGCGCGGTTCATTTCATCGGCCCGGCTGTCAAGATCCAATGGGATCCCGTACTGTTCGATAAACTCCGCGGCCTGCGTCCGGGCGGCGCGCTTTCCCAGCTTTCCGCTGGGCGCGAATTCCGATCCCAGCATCAGATGCCCGATCAGATCCAGCCCATGCACATACGGGCTTTCTTCCCCGGCAAAGCCTATACCCCAGGCGGCGGCAGAACGAGGGCTGCGCAGGTCCGCTTCGTCTCCCTCAATCAGGATACTGCCGCTGTCCGGAATGCACATCCCATTCAGGATGCGGGCCAGCGTGGTCTTTCCTGTGCAATGCGCGCCCAGCACGCCATGGAAGGCACCTTTGTTCAGGCGCAGAGAAAAATCAGCGATACCGGCAGCATCGCCAATCTGCTTGGAGATATGCAGCATTTCCAACGCCGAGTCACCGATTGTTTTTCCGCCCCTTTCCATTATCGAAGAAAGCGGGGCGAAGCTGCTTCGCCCCGCGTATCAGGTCAGAATCAACGCTTGCCCGGATCGTAGGGGATGCCTTCGGCCTTGGGCGCGCGGGAGCTCTTGGAGGTGAACGCCAGCACGACCAGGGTGATCACGTAAGGCAGCATGCGGTAAATGTTGGTGTTGATGTTGAGTTCCTTGAGCATGTACACGCCGTCGCCGTTGATGTCCAGGGTGGAATACGACGCGGCCACGCATTTGAACAAGCCGAACAGCAGCGCCGCCAGGCAGATGTTCAGCGGCTTCCAGTTGCCGAAGATCATCACGGCCAGGGCCAGGAAGCCGAAGCCCGCCACGTCGCCGTTGGCCGAGCAGTTGGCGGTGGTGAGCACGTAGACAAAGCCGCCCATGCCCGCCAGCGCACCGGAAATGACGGTGCCCGCGTAGCGCATCTTCACCACGTTGATGCCCAGGGAAGCGGAGGCCTGGGGATTTTCACCGCAGGAGCGCAGCCGCATACCGAACCGGGTCTTGTACAGAATGATGGACATGATGACGAACACCAGGATGCAGATGTAGGTCGCCACGTACACCTTGTCCACGAAGGTGGAGCCCAGGAAATTCATGTTGTCCTTGCGGCCGTAGCCGAACATGGATTTTTTCAGCATGAACCAGCTGGCCGCGTCGCCCTTGAACATGTTCAGGGTGTTCTGGTTGGCGATCATGCGGATGAAGAACAGCACCACGGCGGGAGCCAGCAGGTTCAGCGCGGTGCCGCCGATGGTCTGGTCGGCCTTCAGGTTGATGGCGGCGAAGGCCAGCAGCAGGCTGAAGACCGCGCCCATGGCCGCAGCAAAGAGCATGGCCAGGAAGCAAAAGCCCTGCAGGGCCAGCACGTTGCTTGCGTCATAGGCGGGCTGGAACCAGCCCCATTCCTGCACCGTGCGCACAAACAAAACGCCCATGAACGCACCGAAGATCATGATGCCTTCCAGCGCCAGGTTGATGATGCCGCTGCGCTCCGCGAACACGCCGGCCAGGGCGACCAGCATCAGGGGAACGGCGTACACCAGGGTTTGACGAATCAAAAACGGCATTACTTGTTCACCGCCTTTCCTTTGCGCAGCTTGCCGATCCACATCTTGATCACCAGCATGAACGCGGACAGATACACGATCACGGCGATGATCACGTTGGTGATGTATTCGTTGTAGGCCGTCAGCTCCGTCAGTTTCTGGCCGCAGATTTGCAGCATGGACATGAACACGGCGGAGAAGATGACACCCAGCGGATTGTTGATGGCCAGCAGCGCGACGGGAATCCCGTTGAAGCCCTCGGCGGGCAGGGACTGGTAGGTGTTCCAGAAGAATTCAGTATTGCCGGACAGGTAATACAGCGCGCCGCCGGCCGCGGCCAGCGCGCCCGCCAGAGCCATGGTGAGCACGATATTGCGCTTATCCTGGATGCCGGCGTACCGCGCGGCGTAGCGGTTCGCGCCGCAGGCCTTGAGCTGATAGCCCAGGGTGGTGCGGGAAAGGATGACGTAGATCACAATGGCGATCAGGATGGCGACCAGGATGCCGCCGTTGACCTGGCTGCCGGAGAAGATGGCGTCCAGGCCCATCTTGCCCGTGGCGACGCCGCCGCGGGTAGCGACGAGCTGCGCGCCTTCGGGGAGGTTCGCGCCGACGGTGGAGCGGACGCCGTCGATCACTACGTCGTTCAGGATCGTGGAGGTCTTGTAGATGTAGCCGGACTTGGTGCCTTCCAGCACGTTTTTCAGGTTGCTCACGTCAAAGACCCAGGTGACCGCGTTGGCGGCGATCCAGTTGGTCATGATGCAGGCCAGCACCTCGTTGATGTTCAGGTAGGCCTTGAGGATGCCGGGAATGGCGCCCCAGCAGGCGCCCGCCAGCATGCCCGCCAGCAAAGCGATGATCCACACCAGCCAGGCGGGAACCGCATTGGTGGGAACCGACAGGGCCACGAACAGGCTGGCCGCGGTGCCCGCCAGGTACTGGCCCGGCGCGCCGATGTTGAACAGGCCCGCCTTGTTGCCCAGTGCCACGGAAAGACCGGTCATGATGAGGGGCACGGCGCGGAACAGCATATTGCCGAAGGAAGCGGAGTTAAAGCCGAAGGTCAGGCTGCCGCTAACGTCGCGTCCGGTAGCGAACAGACCGGCCACCACCAGGCGGATGCCCTCCCAGGCGCCCTTGATGCCCAGGGCGGGATTGGTCAGGCCCACGATCAGGATGATCACACCGCCCGCCAGCATACCCACCAGAATGGCCACCAGCGACGCCAGCACGCTGCGGGTGCCCGCTTTATCGAAAAACGATTCTTTCTTCATGCCGACGCCTCCTTCTTCCGATCCTGACGCTTCGCGCCCGCCATGTACAGGCCCAGTTCCTCCACCGTGGTTTGCTTGGGATCCAGCTCGCCCACGATTTCGCCCTCGTACATGACCAGGATGCGGTCGGACAGATTCATGACTTCATCCAGCTCCAGGCTCACCAGCAGTACGGCTTTGCCCGCGTCGCGCTGGGCCACGATCTGGCGGTGGATGTTCTCGATCGCGCCCACGTCCAGGCCGCGGGTGGGCTGCACCGCCATCAGCAGCGGCAGGTCGCGGTCGATTTCACGGGCGATGATGGCCTTCTGCTGGTTGCCGCCCGACATGGAGCGGGCCATGGTGATGGGCCCCTGGCCTGAACGCACGTCGTATTCCTGAATCAGGCGCTCCGCGTACTTGCGGATTTCGCCGAACTTGATAAAGCCCATGCTCTGGAACCGGGGCTGCTCAAAGTTTTGCAGCACGAAATTCTGCTCCAGCGTGAAATCCAGCACCAGGCCGTGCTTGTGCCGGTCCTCGGGGATGTGGCTCAGGCCCGTTTCGCTGCGTTTGCGGATGGGCGCGTGGGTAATGTCCACGCCGCCCAATTCGATCTTGCCGCCGGTGCACTTTTCCAGCCCGGACAGGCCGAACACCAATTCGGACTGGCCGTTGCCGTCGATGCCCGCGATGCAGACGATTTCGCCCTTGCGCACCTCGAAGCTGACGCCCTTTACCGCGTCATGCTTGTACAGGCGGGAAGCCACATGCATATCGGTGACTTTCAGCACCGTTTCGCCGGGCTGTGCGGGGGCCTTGTCCACCACCAGCTGCACGTCGTGGCCCACCATCATGCGGCTCAGCTCCGGCGCGGTGGTTTCTCTCGTGTTCACGGTGCCCACGTAGCGGCCCTTGCGCAGTACCGTCACCCGGTCGGACACTTCCATGATCTCGTTCAGCTTATGGGAAATGAACAGAATGGACTTGCCTTCCTTGGCCAGCCCCTTCATGATCTGCATCAGCTCCACGATTTCCTGGGGTGTCAGCACGGCGGTGGGCTCGTCGAAAATCAGGATCTCGTTGTCGCGGTACAGCATTTTCAGGATTTCCACACGCTGCTGCATCCCGACCGTGATATTCTCCACCTTGGCGTCCAGATCGACTGCCAGGCCGTATTTCTTGGAGAGCTCCTCCACCTTTTTCCGGGCCTGTTTGCGCTGGACGAAGCCCAGCTTGGTGTCCTCCGCGCCCAGGATGATGTTGTCCAGCACGGTGAACACCTCGATCAGCTTAAAATGCTGGTGCACCATGCCGATATGCAGCGCGGTGGCATCGTTGGGGTTGTTGATTTTGACTGGCTTTCCATCCTTGCGGATCTCGCCCTCCTCCGGCTGATAGAGGCCAAACAGCACGCTCATCAGCGTGGACTTGCCCGCGCCGTTTTCCCCCAGCAGCGCATGGATTTCGCCCCGCCGCAATTGCAGCGTGATATCGTCGTTAGCCTTGATACCGGGGAATTCCTTGGTGATATGCAGCATCTCGATCACATAATCGTTTTCGTGATCCAAGATCGCTCATCCCCTTTCTTTTGCCTTGATTCCGTGCTTTACAAGAAAAGCAGGAAGGGCGAAAAGCCCTCCCTGCGCATTTCAGGCGAGATTACTGGATGTAATCCACAGTCACGTTGGTCCAGGGGCCCTTCACGTTGGGATCGCCTTCCGCGGCTTCATTGTCGATCGCCAGAGCGCCGGACACGATGTCCGCCAGCATGGCGTCATAATCCGCGGCGGTGAAGCTTTCCAGCTTGGAGGTTTCCATGGGCAGGCCCACAGCGTTTTCAGCAGCGCCCAGGGTGATCACGCCAGGTTCCCAGGTGCCGTCGAAGGCCTTGGCCAGGGTCTGATAAGCGCCTTCCTTCACGCCCTTGAGGGCGGAGATGACGACGGTGTCAGACAGGAAGGACTGGTCAGAGTCCACGCCAATGACGAACGCGTCGTTGGCGGAGGCGGCGGCGGTGATGGAGTCAAACATGGGGCCGCCGCAGGCGAACACGATTTCGGTGCCGGTTTCGTACCAGCCGGAGATCAGGGTCTGCAGTTCGGCGGAGGCGGAGAAGGAAGCGCCATAGGCCCAGCTGAATTTGATTTCAACGTTCTTGCCCAGCTTCGCGGCCGCGTCGTTCGCGCCCTGGATGAAGCCGTAGCCGTAACGGCAGCAGGCAGGATTGGTGCCGCCGCCGCCGCCGGAGAAGCCCAGCTTTTCAAAGCCGTCCATCACGACAGCGTAACCGGCCAGGTAGCCGCACTGCTCTTCCTTGTACACAACGCCCACTTCATTGTCCAGGCCCATGGCCCAGCCGTCGATGAAGATGAACTTCACATCGGGATATTCTTTGGCGGCCTTTTCCAGTGCGGTGCCCTGCATGAAGCCGGCGCACACGATAGCCTTGGCGCCCGCTTCCGCGGCGGCCTTCATGGCGTCGTAGCGGTCGTCGTCGGTGGCGGCGGAGTCGTTGGCGGGCTTGTAATACTTGTAGCTCATGCCGTTGTCATGGGCATACAGCTTGACGCCGTTCCAGGTGCCTTCGTTGAAGGACTTGTCCTTCAGATCGCCCACGTCGGTCACAAACGCGATTTCATATTTGCCGTCCGCGGAGGTCATGTTGTCTTCGATGTCATCGGGGTTGACGGCTTCGGCCAGGGCGCTGAAAACGCTCAGGCACAGAACCATCGCCAGGAAAACAGCCAGAAACTTTTTCATGGATCTTGCCTCCCAAATATTGATTCGATACGCTCGCGCGTCATCTGTGTGTATTATAACAAATACTGTCCGCTTTTGCAATCAATTTGTCATAAACGGGCAAAATTTAAGATTTTCTTAAAAATCGAAGGAACGTTTTTCGTTTTATCCCCGCAAGGCTTTCAGATAATCCTTCAGCTTCCGCTGGCTCACCACGCGGTAAGCGGGCAGGTAGGCCAGGCGGTAGGCGTCGGAGTGGTGCACGGCCGGGCAATTCTTGGGGTATTTCGCCAGAAAAATGTCCAGCAGCACCGGTTCAAAGGGCGTTTCGTCCGCCTCCGCCAGCTTTTGCAGAACATGAATGCCCGCGATGAACCGCTTCTTGTCTCCCTGCGTGTTATTCGCTGTTTCCATAAACAGCCGAAGGATGTCCTCCATGGGGATGCCCTTTGCTTTGCAGGGCCGCAGGTTCAGGCGGCACAGGCCGTTGCCGATGGATTCATACAGCGCTTCCCCGGGCAGCGGTTCCCCGACGCCTGCCATTTCCTGACGCAAAAACTCCAGCGCTTTCTTTTCATCCTTGATCAGGTGCCCCGGTCCGAACTCCTGCTGATAGATCAGCTTCACCGCGTCCTGGGGCTGCATCTGCGGATACCGGTCAAAGTGCTGCAATAAAGTATCCTCAAGCATCGTTCTGCCTCCTGTCAAATTCGTATTCCACCCTCGTCAGCTCCAGCCCGCAGGCCGGGGCGGTGACGCCCAGATCCAGGCGGTTTTTGCTTTCCAGTGCCCGGGCGATGCAGTCCTCCGGCAATCTGCCGTGGCCCACGTCGATCAGCGTTCCGGCGATGATGCGCACCATATTATAGAGAAAGCCGTTGCCGTGCACCCGCAGGGTCACTTCCGTATCCTGCCGCTGCACATCAAAAAAGTCGATAGTGCGCACGGAGGTTTTCGCCTGACCGCCCGCGGCACAAAAAGCGATAAAATCATGGGTGCCGATCAGCGGCAGCGCGCAGCGGCGCATGGCCGATTCGTCCAGCCGCACCGGCACATGGGCGGTGCAATTGCGAAGGATCGCGCTGGCGTGAGGCGCGTTGTGGATGCGGTAGGTGTACATCTTACCCACTGCCTGGAACCGGGCGTGAAAATCCCCCGGCACCTGCCGGGCTTCCGTTACCCGGATATCCTCCGGCAGATACCGGTTCAGCACAAAGGGATACTTTTCCGGCGGGATGGAGGAGCAGGTGTCAAAGTGCGCCCGCTGGCCCAGGGCGTGGACCCCCGCGTCCGTGCGGCTGGCGCCCGTGACCCGGACAAACGTGCCCAGCGCCTTTTGCAGCGCCTGTTCGATTTCATCCTGAATGCTGGGCCCGTTGTCCTGGTACTGCCAGCCCACATAGGCCGTCCCGTCGTAGCTGACGGTGAGCAGAATCCGCTTTTGTTCCATACCTCATCCTCCCGGTTCCATGATACCTGTTCGGACGGAAATAATCAAGAGCAAAAAGAAAAAGACCGCTTGAACGCAGTCCCTTTCTTTTCGGTGCGGAAGCCCCAAGATGCCGCTGTCCTCTATTTTTTCACCCGCTATGTTAAGCAGGCCGGTGCCCGGCGGAAGCTTTCTGCCGTCCCCTGGCGTGCGAAGCACGGGGGCATGACATCTGGCCTCCTGGCCCAGGTTCCGTTTAAAGAAATGTGGGTAAAAACAGAAAACTGGCGAACACCTCAGGAGCAACCTTACGGTTATTATTATATGCGGAAGCGGTGCGGTTGTCAAGGCGTCCGGGACAATGTTTTCAACAAAATGGTATGCTTTTTGCAAAAAACGACAAAAGGCAATGCGCTGTCCGCCAACGCAGCGCCGTCACGGAGTTTCGGTCTGTTCCTTTTCTTTCTGGATATAGCTGTACCGTCCGTTCAGCCACGGCCCGCCGTTGTATACGCCGTAAGCGTCACCGAACAGGCGGTAGGTCGAGCCGACTTTCCAATTGTCGTAGGTGTAATTGGTCATCGTTACGATGCGGCTCGACCCGTCGGTCAATTCAAATACGGCCATCTGCGGATTGGGGGAGAGGATCTCCTTGCAAACCGCGTCCACCTGATAAATCTGCGTACTGGCAATGCGCCGGTCGGAATTGTTCAGGTAGTCGGTGTACTGATCCTTCATGCTCCACGCCTTACGGGTGTAAATATCGGCAATGGGGATATAGTAGACCTCGTGCTCCACGGTGCTGGGTTCGTAGCCCGGGGCGGACGCCTTGATGCGGATGGTGTTGTAGCCGATTTTTTCAAAGACCGCCTCAAAGGAAAACGTGCCCTTGGTCGCCAGCTCGGTGGTGTCCAGGTTCAGGTAAGGCGTTTCCACCTCGATCGTGGCCCAGGTCAGCGTGTTGCCGCTGATTTTCATGTGGGGCTCGTACAGCTCGCCCGTTTTTTCATCCTCGACGCGGTTGGGGGAATAACGGGTGGCGATATCGGCAGCCAGATCCAGACGTATCTGCTGGCGGGGACGGTAAATGTTGATCGTTTCCGTCTTTTCCCGGCAATACTGGGCGCGGGTGGTGATGACGAACAGGTTGTCGCCGGTGGGCTGCACTTCGGCGTTGAAGGTGATCAGGCCGTCGGTGTTGTTTACCAGGTCAGAAAAATCCTCGCCGTTGATGGTGACGGTGCTGTTCCGCGCCACGCGGAACTGGATTTCATACAGCTGGCGGAAGGTGGTGGCGGTGGGCGAGGAGGGGGAGACCAGCTCCAGCGTGGATTCAGGCACGTCCACCGGGAACGTGATCTGCTGCATTTGCTTTTGTTCTCCCGCGCTCGTACGCAGATAGGGGGATACCGTGGCCAGGACGGTTTCCTCGGTGATATTCTGCATGTGCTCATACCATTTGTAGTCCGCCACCTCGATGGTCGCGTAGCCGCCCACCACCGGATAGGAGGATTTGAGCTCCGTGATCCAGTAAATCTGCCCTTCCTCGCCGGGAATTTTGATAATATGCGCCGGCATTTCGTTCAGGATGGAGGGCGTGATGATCGTATTTGCCCTTAAGGACTCAGCCGCCTGCTTGTCGCGGTACGGGCGGTACAGCTTATCGTAGAACAAAAAGCCCAGCGCCGCCACGATCAGCACGGCGGCGATGATCTTGCCGAACCGGCGGAGGAAGCTGTGGCGGTACAGCTTGATTTTGCTTTTCCTGCGCTTGCGTTTGAAGCTGTCAAGGGAGCCCATGCCGGGCTCCGGCAGCGCGGCTTCGTCATAGCCGATCACCCGGCTGGACGAAACCGGAATAGCGTCGGGCCGCACGATGCCCTCCACCTCCACCCCGTCACGGGTGTAGGAGGTGTACTGCTGCACGGGGAAGGTTTCCCGGCCATTCAGCGTCTGGGCGATGCGGGCGGAGGGAACAAAGCCCTGGCGCGCGCTGTTGGCGCGCAGCTTCCGGTGCTCTTCCTCGCCACGCCGCTTGCGCGCGGCCAAATCCTTCATTTCCCGGGCCAGCTTGTCGCGGCTGTCCTCGGTGGACGTGGCGTTGCCGGTATCGTCGATCTGGATATAGACTTTGTCCGCGCCGCCCTCGGGCATTTTAGGCGCGGTTTGCTTTCTATCTTCCGCGGTTTGAACCGGCAGCTCCGCGCCGCATTTCATGCAGCGGGGAAACGACGCCCGGTTCCATTGACCGCATTGGGGACATTTCATCCGGTGACCTCCTGTATGCCGCCGTGATTTGGGCATACATTGTTTTTAATTCGTAACGTATCCGCAAAAGTCCTTCTTTCCGGAATGTAAATTCATCGGGCAGATAGGATTTTCCTTTTTGCCAAAATCATGATGGACATCCTGCCCCGCCAGGACATCGACCTGGTGGACGTGTGCACGCCGCCCTTTGTGCACGCGCAAATCAGCATCAACGCCCTGCGCAGCGGCAAAAAGCTGTCCATCATCGCCCAGAACCGCTTCCGCAAGTCCATCCGGGATTTGAAGGCGCTGCTGAACAGCGGCATTGCCGGGCCGGTCGGCCACGCGGAAATCGACTCCTTCTGGTGGCGGGCGCACAACTATTACGATCTGTGGTGGCCAATAGAAGAAATAAAATGAACGTATCCGACGGCATGAATTACGGGCCCCAGGGCAAGCCCCGGCCCGTGGTCAGGCCCGGCGAATTTGTTTTCTCCGCGGCCCACATCGACCACGGCCACATCTATGGCATGTGCAATGGCTTGACGGAAGCGGGCGGCACCATCAAATATGCGTATGACCCCGCCCCCAAGAAGGTGGAACAGTTTCTGAAAGCCTATCCCAGGTCAAGCCGGCGAAAAGCCTGGAGGAGGTTTTGGAGGACAAGGAAACGAAGCTGTTCTGCTCCTCCAACGTGACCAGCGAGCGGGGACCCCTGGGCGTCAAGGCGATGCAGGCGGGGAAGGATTGTTCCTGGTCAACGGAAAGGGTGAACAGTACGTGAACGCCACCGGCGTGACGGGCTATCCCTTCTTCGATCAATTGATCCCGGACTGCCCGAACCGCACGGAAAACGCAATGACCCAAGCCCACGCCTTCAAGGCGGCGGAGCTGTGCCTCCAGACGGAAGAACAGGCGGTCAAGGTGGCAGGATTGAAGGGATGACGGTCATGCGGCAGGCGGGTCAGCGCCGCTTGCTGCCCGTGGCCCGAAGAAACGCGATAATCAGCAGAACGTAGCAGATCGTTTTGGGCAGCATCAGCATGCCCAGCATGGGTACGATCCCGGCGGCCACTGCTACGGGGATATAGAACAGGAAGGACAACAGGATGTACAGCCAGACCAGGCGGAACGTCCGGTCCTTCCTTTTGTTTTTCCAGTAGAGCCAGCAAATCACAGCGCCGAGGATCACGAAGGGCACATTGCGGATGATGCCCCAGGTCATATCGCTGCTGTTTTCCAGCCAGCCGTTTTGCGGGAACAGGCACAGCGCACAGCGAACCAGCGCCAGGGCCCAAACGCCGATGGTCAGGCTGCGGTTTTCTTTCTCCTGATAATAGCCCAGCCAAACGTAATACAGCAGCACGTAGAATACGGTCATGGTGATAGACGTGACCAGCTTGCCGATGCCCAGGGCGGCGGTGAAATCCGCCTCCACAAAGTAGTTGAGCACCCGGGGCACCAGGTGGAACGCGTCGCCGCAGCCCAGGATCAGCGCGGCCAGACCCATCTGCTTTTCGGTTTTGTTCCAGGCGCGGCGCAGGATGATAATGCCGCTGACGATGGCAAACAGCAGATACAGAACGTCAAACGTGGATTCTCCGTATTTCATCAGCTACTCCTCCCATAAAAGTCAATTGCTTTAGGCTGCTTGTTGATAACCGTGTTCATGATTGTGCCTTTTCAACCATCTGTCTCCTGTCCCATCTTCCATTGGATCAATTGCACCAGGATGGGCTGGAGCTTTTTCGCCTGCTCTGATAGCTCGTATTCCACCCGCACCGGCACTTCCAGATATTCCTTCCGCAGTACCAGCTGATCCCGTTCCAGCTCCTTCAAGGTCTGGGACAGCATGGTGTTGGAAATGCCCTGGACGTTATGCAATAGCTCGTTGTATCGGCTGGCCCCGTTGGCTGTCAGCGAACAGAGCACGGGCAGCTTCCATTTGCCGCCGATGCGTTCCAGGACTGATTGCAGCGCGCACTGCGCCGTGCATGGACAATTGTGCTGCTGTGACATGGTTTCCTCTCGAACTACGTTATTTCTTCCTTACTCTGGATTACTTCACTCATTGACAGATGAAGCTTCATCCGATACAATCATAGCAGATAAGGATTCCGTTGTAAAGGCTGATTTCTGATTTTATGAAAATTTGGGGAGGAACATCCATAAGCAAGAAGCTGGTCGCTTACTTTTCCGTCAGCGGCGTGATCGCCAAGGTGGCGCAGGAAATCGCCGCGGTTGAAAACGCCGAGTGCTTTGAAATCAAGCCTGAAACTCCCTATACCAAAGAAGATCTGGACTGGATCAACAAGCAGAGCCGCAGCACCTTGGAAAAGAGCGACCCGAACTGCTGTCCCGCCATCACCTGGAAGCTGCTGAGCGCCAAAACGGACGGTCTCTCCTCGCCCGTGATCGTGGGGACGGATACTTACATTGCCGGAAAGCACCGTCGTCAGCCCCATGCCGAGGAAGCCTTTGAAAAGCTGGTGCTGTAAAGCACAGTGAAAACGATTTATGCAGGAAAAGGAAAGGGGTATCCTGATCCAATGGATGGACACCAGCCATGGCGCGGCCTGCGGGTTGTGTTTTGCTTCTCCCGGCATGACGCAGACGGAGAAAACGATCGTTGACTTCCAGCAGGGCAAGGAGTGAACTGAAAAAGGAAACGGGGCACCGCCGCTTTCAAAGCCCTGATCGCCCTGGATGGCAAATATCTGTATCAAATCCCAAGAGCAGGGATTCTTTGCATCCCAAGATTGTTTTTTCCAATATAAGTGTTTCCTGTTGGGGAAAGTCAGAAGCTTGTGCCGAAATGTTGGATTTTCTTTTGTGTTCCGGAAATAAACCTGCGAGCCATCCAAAATTGTTTTATTGATTTATAAAGGAGTTATGGCAGTGCGCAAAGAATATAACACAGGGGATATCCGCCCCATACCCCAACCAGGGGTGTGACCGCATGGGGCGAAAATCTTATCGGGGGTGAGATCGGCCGAAACAAGCAATGTCCGTAGGGCTTGCGCCGATTGGGCTGCGGATCCCCCGTTGTTCTCCTTCACAATATGGTTGTTAGATTAAAATGAATGAAACGAAAGGAGGAAACAGCTTATGCGAAAATATGTTTCCAAAGAGAAGCTGACCAAGAAAGCACAGAAAGCGCTGAACCGGGAAAAACGCGTGGAGTGGGCGTTCAAGCCCATCAGCCGGGTGATTCCCAACAAAAAGAAGGATGCACAAAAAAAGCTCCGTCCGGAGGATACTGATTCCGGATGGAGCTTTTTTTGAAGTTTTATGGGGGAAACCACTCTTTGGAGGAGTAAAGGGTGATAAGGAACCATTCTGAACCGCTTGATTTACAGCCGACAGACCGCAGCGCTCGAAGTAAAGAAAGCTAAGAAAAATCAAGCATCGGAGAGTAAATAGGAGGTACAGAATGGAAATCACCTATCATGAAGAGAACGGTTACCTGATCCCCAATGTCGTAGTTGGATGCGATACCACCCGTCCTATCGGCAAGTATGGCCGGATGCGGAGGGAGTATCTGTGGAAGCATCGTCCAATTCTATTTGGTCTCATGGTTCAGAACGGAACCTTGTTTGACCACCTGATCGAGACGGAGGACGCTGCCCAAAGCAGACTGGAAGTGATTGTTCCCGCGTTAGCGAAAGCTGCTGGAGCCACCGAAGCGCTCAAGGCAGCCGATCAAATGAAGTGGGTCGGTATCATGAACGCCTGCAAGGCCCAAGCGGAAGAAGTGATCTTCCAAGAAATCATCTTCGCATAAAGGATAGCACAAATACATAACCCCGGCAAGCCGTCAGGAAGATTTTCAAGCCTGACGGCTTTTTCTATACCCAATTATCAATTTGAAAGCCGATCTATATGGCGGAAAGGAAAGCATATGAAAGAAACGATAAACAACAACTTTGGAACAGAGGAAAAGATACTGGTCACTGCGATTGACCACGGATTTGGCAACATGAAAACGGTCAATACCTGTTTCAAGACGGGCGTGGTGGCCTATAATTCCGAACCGACCTTCAAGAACAATCTGTTGGTCTATGGGGGCCGGTACTTCAAGATCGGAGAAGGCCATAAGGAGTTTATTGCCGACAAGATTCAGGATGAGGACTATTATATCCTGACCCTGGCAGCCATCGCACGGGAAATGAATATTCGGAAGGTGTACTCCGCAAAAGTGCATATTGCCGCTGGCTTGCCCCTGACCTGGGTACGGGAACAGCGGGAGAACTTTCGGAAGTATCTGCTGCAAAATGAATCGGCTGACTTCTCCTTCAACGGGAAGGATTATCACGTCCAATTCACAGGCGCGGATGTATTTCCTCAAGGCTTTGCGGCGGTGGCAAACAGGCTGGGAGAATTCAACGGGGTGAACATGTTAGCGGATATTGGCAACGGCACCATGAATGTGATGTACATCAATGACCGGATGCCCCAGGAGCAGAAATGCTATACGGAAAAGTTTGGCGTCAACCAGTGCATGCTGGCAGTGAAAGAAAATCTGATGAAGCAATTCGGTGTAGAGGCAGATGAATTGGTGATCGAAAGGGTATTCCGCTTTGGAACGGCGGAAATCAGCGAAAGATTCCTGGCTTCCATCCAGCAGACGGCGACAGCATATGTGCAAGGCATTTTCCGTAAGCTGCGGGAACACGAATACAACCCGGAATTGATGCGGCTGTTTGTGGTTGGCGGCGGTGCCTGCCTGATTCGGAACTTTGCGGAATATGATCCAAAGCGTGTCATCATCAACGACGACGTATGTGCCACAGCCAAAGGATACGAGATGATGGCAAAGCGGAAGTTGACAAAGGCAGGGATTGCCGTATGGTGAAGGAACGGGAAACGATCAATACAAATATCCGGCTGAATCTGGCGAATCCGGATGATCGGGAAGCCTGGGAGTATTTACAGCGCATGGACAGAAAGAAGTACAAATCATACAGCCGGGCAGTGGTGATAGCCGTCAACGACTATTTCGGGCGAGCAGAACGGGCAGAAGCTGATCCCTATCTGGAAACCCGAGAGAAGGAAGATGCTTTTCTGCAATCGGTCTTGGACGCGGTGGAGAAAGGTGCGAAGGAAGCCATGCCGATGGTGATTCTGAATACGCTCATTGGGCTGCTTCAATCAGCGGCCGGGAACGGACAGATTGCAGTGAGTCCGCAGTCTTTTACCCCGGAGAGTGATGAGGCATCCAGCGAAAACAACAAACACGAAGCCTCCCTGGATGACGCTTTATCCTTCGCAGACAATTTCTGATCCTGCCAAAGCTGAATACCTCAAGCCCTTATTGGCAGGATTCTTGAAAGCGGTGCTGTCACTTTCCATCCGAACAAACAGCATCGCTATTTTTCTGCTGTATTTCGGAAATAAGGCAGAAAAGAACTTGAGATATAGAAACAAACCAAGTATTTCAATAGAGAGAAGTGAGGATTGTGACAGAAAACGAGAAGAGATTGCTCCAAGCCCAGCACCGGCTGGAAGAAGCCCAGGCTCGTGACCGGGTGAAGGAACGGAAAGCCCGGACGAGGCGACTGATCCAGGAAGGAGCGATCCTGGAGAAGGTGTTTCCGACTGCCGGAGGAATGGATTTGACGGAGTTGGAACGTGAATTGGAACGTAAACTGAACTGACGAACGGGGCGTTTCAGGGAAACCTGGGGCGCTCCGTTTCTTATCTCCCGAAGGGCGCACTTACTCACCACCCTTCGGGCGGTGGTATCCCTCCCGTTGGTCGGGCTGTGCGCTCTCCGAGGGGGATGCGGCGTCTGCGGACGCCTTTCAGCCAATGTCGTTCTGACCGGAGACAGAACGAGCATCGGCTGCGCAGCTGGACTCTGCCTTCAGCAGATTCCGGCATGATGCTCATGCCTGCCAACTGCATGGGCAAACCTGCCACTGGCAGCTTTGCCGGAAGGTGGATACCTGCGGGCATCGTTTCTTTTCGGCCGCGCCTTGCTTTGCAACGCGAGGCTTCGCTCGGCAAATGCAAGCATTTGCTTTCGCTTGTCAGCTTTTCAGGCTGACCTTCATTTTTGCGAAAGAGAACCAGAAAAAGGCTCTGCGGAGCCAGAGAGGAGGAAGGAACGAAATGGCGATCTACCATAACGAAGTAAAGATCATCACGCGGGGAGAAGGACGGTCTGCCTGCGCCGCTGCCGCCTATATCGGGTGTGCGGCCATTTATAACGACTACGACGGGATTCAACACGATTACACGAAGAAACAGGGCTTGGTGTGGGATCAGGTATTCCTTCCTCCCACGGCACCGGCAGAATGGCAGGACAAGGAAAAGCTGTGGAACGCGGTGGAAGCCGCCGAAAAATCCAAGGACAGCCGGTTGGCGCGGGAAATGATTCTGGCCCTGCCGATTGAGTTGGACCAGAAAGAATGGATTGCAATCATGACCGAATATATCCAAGAGCATTTTGTTTCCGACGGGATGTGCGCGCAGGTTGCCATCCACGATACGGACGGGAAAAATCCCCATGCTCATGTTCTGCTGACCGTGCGGCCCTTGAACCAGGACGGGACTTGGCAGAACAAGACGGAAAAGGAATACCTTTGCGTTCGCAACGGGGAAGAAAAAGGGTTTACCAGTACGGAATATAAGGCGGCACAAGCCGATAGGTGGGAGAAACAGTATCCTTATCTTGTGGGCAAGAAAAAGGTATACATGGCTCCATCCATTGCCGAAGCTCAAGGTTATACCCGAACGAGTAAAAATCCCAAGAGTACCAAATTCGGGCGGCAGAATCCCATCACGGAACGATGGAACAGCGAAGAACAATTGGAGAAATGGCGGGCTGCATGGGCGAATGTGGTTAATCGGCATTTGGAAAACGCCGGTCACGATGAACGAATCGACCATCGCAGCAACGTGGAGCGTGGTATTGAAGAACAGCCTACCATTCATGAAGGAACTGCCGCCCGAATTTTGGAGAAAGAAGGCGGCATATCCGAACGGTGTGAACTGAACAGGCAAATCAGGAAGGACAATGCTCTCCTGCGAAAGCTGAAAGAATGGGTGGAAAAGCTCATGCAGGCGGTAAAGCCGATCATAGAAGGCATTGCCCGCGAGATGGAAATGATTCGGAAGAACGTGATCGTTTTCATATACGGGAAGCTGCATAACCGAGTAAAACTGGAGCAGGACGAGGTCTATATTGCCTGGGCAAAGCGGCTTTGCGATGAATACGACCTGATTCGGAAAAGAATCAAAGATAAGATCAAAACGAGAAACAGACTTCAAAGGGAGAAGGATGCGCTTCCGATCATGAGCTTTTTGAAACGGCATACGCTTTCTGATGAAGTTGATCGTCTGGATTCCGAAATCATTGTTTTACAGGAGCAGGAAAACGCTATCCTTCAAAAAGCGGGTGGAGAAAAAGCAAAAGACATTCAGGAGATACAGCACATGATCGCGGAAAAAGCAGCTTCAAATGACCACATCACGGCAATCAACGCTGCACTGGACGCCAAAATCAGGAAAGGAAAGCAGAGGTTTACTGAATTGGCCGTTAAGTCCAGGAATTACGATCAAGCTTCCCTGCTCAAAATCCGAAAAGCTATCCGCCCGGAATTGGAGCAGCAGGCACGGGATGAGATTCGATCCGAAATTCACGATAAGATCAGCTTTGAGAAATATGAGGAAAGTTTGAGGGAGGCAGCACGGATATTGGAAGAAGAAACCAGACAAACTCAAAACATGCAACTGCTTAAGAATCAAAAAGACAAGGCAACATATATAAGATAGACGAAATAACTTTTTAAAAAGGCATCTTCTTTGTAATATAGTACACTTTTTCCCACATACACATACTACCGCACAAATTAAGTGGTAACTTTGCTACGAGTACTGGATGCATATAGCGAAAAATGCCTTGACAGTATACTGAAGGCAGAATATAATAGATTTGGTTAATTCCTTATTCATACTATGGGCATAGAGAAGGTGATCATATGCCATTTTCGTTTCTCCATATTTCTGATCTCCATTTTGACACAGAGTCCGTTGGTTACGGACTTTTTCGGGAACAGATAAAAACGCTAATAGCAGATAAAGATATACACGCTGACTGCCTTATTATTTCTGGCGATTTGTTTAACCGTGGTAAGCTGATACAAGATGAAGTGGAAAGATATAAGCAGTATCTGAAATCTATCCCAGGTTCACAATATACCTTAGTTGTCCCAGGTAATCACGACTTGGATCGCTCGGCACAAATGAAGAAAACCGGCTCTTTCAATACTTACTGTACTCGGAAAGATATTGTTCTAAAAAAAGGAAAAGAGGCATCAATTCAGAGGGAAGCATCAACACAGGGGGAGTTTTCACTCAATACTGAAGAAAGGGTGCTACTTTATAAAGGCGCTTACGAGGATTTTTTCTTGTTTTCTCAGCAAATGAAGTTTCAAAGCTTCAACCAAGAGCCTCCAGAACAAAACCAAGTGCTGTATGAAGTTCAGCAGGTTCCATATATGGGTAAAAACGATCTCCAATGCTCGATCAAATTTGTTCTAATAAATACTGGCTTGATTGCTGGACAGACTATACGCGGCAAAGATTATCGAGATAGACAAATGAGCTTAAAAGATAAGTTGGAGAAAGCAACTGCGAACGGAGATCATGTTGAAGCTGCAAAAATACAGATCGAGCTTGCAAAACAGCAACAACGCTTTGAAGATGATGGTGAATTAGTTATCGATGAAGAGGACTATAGTGAAGAAGGGGGCGGTCGATTATCACTATCAAAGGAGGGACTCAGAGAGTTATCCAGAATTAAAGCCACAGACACAGAACTAACTATTTTTGTTGGGCATCATGGTTATCAGTACCTTTCTAAAGGGACAAAAGAAGCTCTAAAGACAGCAATGCAAAACTGTAAATCGGGTATTTATCTCTGCGGCCATTCTCATCAAGCTAAGTATAAACGCTTTAAGATCGGAGAAAACACAACACCAGCGGATATTAGGCAGATCCAAGCAGGAGTGATGTTCAAGAATTTTGGGAACTATACTCAGTATGGCTTTGACCATGGAGTTATTAAGAAAAAAGATGATAATTCGTTGGAATGCTATATCACATCGTATTTTCTTGTGAGATCAGCTTCTGGTGAACAGCATTGGATGTCAGAGGTAATAAATATTCCGTTACCTAATATCAGAATAGATACATCACCTGTAACAAACAAGATTAAGGAGGCTGATGATTCAGAAGTTAATAATGAAGAGCGAGAAAACAAGAAAAATGAGACGTCTGACCAAACTACGAAAGGGCTACCTAAGCGGTCTGACTATCCATCTATATCGATGGAGAAAGGGGCAAGTGGCCCACTGCCACGAAATCGTCTTCGTGATAACATTTTAAGAAATGGTAAATAACTTGATTGATTCTTTTCAGTTGTATCTGGGCTACGGTAACGAAAAAAGGAGTGGATAAAATGAGCGAACATATAGAAGAGACCCAAAGCGAGACTCTATCCTATTCTTCTATCTCAGAAATACGTAATGCTTTGATGCGAAATGCCAACAACCCCAGAGAGTTGTACAGATACATTCAAGACAACTACAATCGATGGATCGCAGAATCAGACAAACCTGAAGATGAGAAGACTATTGAACTGATTCGTGGGTCGGAGATCGATTTTCACAATCTTACGGTAGAATTCAGCCGACAGGATTGCGAACCATTTGCAGCCTCTATAGCGTTAATAGGCGTGGAGACCTATCCAATGAGCACAGATTTGATTGCCGATCTCATCAAGTATTCACAAGAGATCGGAGACATTGAAATGTGCCAATATGGGATTGAAAAGCTAAATACTATTGACAGAAAATATTGGACATGGCGTACTTTTGTCTTCGTTATTGATTATCTCAAGGACAGCATGGGGTCCGTTAAGAGTATTGATACTTATTTAACCAATATTGAAGAAGCGAAGAAACTGATAGAAGACTTCAAGAAGTACATACCACATGAAGAGCGTGCTTACGTAGCGGAAGCTGAGTTGCATCAGAATCAGAATGAATATCAGGATGCGTTATCGGCGTTGCTGAATGGTGTTAAGAACGTAGCAGTCGCACCTCAATGTTGTATGAAACTGGCCGATTACTATTTAGAACTTGGAGAGTACGACGAAGCTGAAAAATTCGCAAGAAAAGGCTTGTTAACATCTGTTCAAGATCAACCTACAGTTTCAGTTGGCTATCTCTATTATATTTTAGCTTTGTCGTTGGACGCTAAACGTATTATTGCCCGTCAAGCGGGAAAGATAATGGATAGCAGTGAGATTACCGACATACTGACCGCATATCAGACGGCTGACAGATTGTTGATAAACGAAGGAAGAACAAGCGTATCTTATCGAAAAACGATAGAAGCACGGAAGATTATGCTTGAGATGGAAGAAGGATTGTCTGAAGAATCAAGCATTTCCGAGCCGGAAAAAGAAAAGGCAATTGAAAAGCTATCTAAAATTGCCAACATGCTGAGTCTCAGAGATGTTATGGAGAATAAAACGCAATCATAAGTTACATTTCAACTATGAATGGTAGTCGTTGACAATGTAATCTTACTATCCGAGGATAGCAGTGCGAGAATATATCTGAAATAAGTCCTCCGTGATATAACTGGGACTTTATGGAGCCGAACGACAAGTTTACACCGTTCGGCTTTTGGATATGATCATGGACTCATAAATCACCATATAAACATTTTTTCTGATATGTTAGAAATAATCAGTTCCGCTCCAACTGTTCTGTCATGAGCGCTGTGATACAATTCAAATTCTTTTATGAGATAGTCTCTGTATATCTCTCGCACGAGAGGACAGTTATCATAGGTAATAATCCATGGAACATTAGCTAAATTGTCACGAACCACAGCACCAAATTCACGATGATTTTGTTCAGTAAAGTACTCAGTATAAAGAGATTTACCTTTCTTAACATATGGTGGGTCGATATTATAGAAAGCGTGAGCATTGTCGGCTGCCAGCTCATGAGTTATTAATTCACAAGCGTCAAGATTATATAATCGTATGCGTTCTCTCAATTGTGAAACAATCTGTATTCTTTTGATAATATCCTTCTTATTAAATCGACAATCTAATGAATATGCACTAAGCTGGCCTTTGCCTCCGATAGGGCCAGCAAACAAAACTCCTGAATAGTTTACACGGTTTAGAAATAAGGTTGCAAATCCATCCTGGACAGGAGTAGAAGTAACGTCATTATATATCTCCTTTTGATTTTGACGTTCCTCTAAAGTTATCTCAGTCTTATTTACAAGCTCGATCATATCATTAGTATGGTACAATACAGAATGCCAAAAATGATATACATGATGATCTAAGTCATTAATAATGGCTTGATCAATAACATTATTTACAAGCAGTGCTATTCCAACGCCAAATCCTCCTGCAAATGGTTCGACGTATAGTCTGCGTCCAAATTCATTCTTTTCTATAAGTCGCTGAACACTTCTTATAGTTTGAGATTTTCCCCCTGGATATCGCAGAGGTGAAAGTGTTTTTCCCATTTTTTCACCTCGTACCTAATGGATGATAAGTTAAATAAGTATTGGGTAACCAGTCTGTTAAATCATAGGGATTTACAAACATTGTTTTCCCATCATTCTCTGGCTTTTTAATCAGAGCTGGCAATACTTCAAACTGCATAGGAATTTCATCTTCTTTTATTCCTGTTTCTTCGCTGATCAAATGCTTTAGAGGAATAAGATAATGCTGTTGTTTCGCTTTTTCATATTTTTCTGGCAGTGCTCCTGTTTCAGCATAATCTAAAAGTTGTAAACCAACATGACGATCAAAGAGATCATGATTTCGTTGATTGTAGTAATTGTCCAAACAATTCTTACAGGCGCGGGAACAATTACAATCTTTGAGAACCGAACGCGCACGTTGTAATACGTTATCAAGGACGCTGCCGATGAGGGAGGAATATCCTGCACCGCTGGTCAGGTTATCATAGAAGAACAATTCCAAATGAAGCAGACCATCATTATCTGAACGAGACATCCATCCTCCATTTATTTCATTATAGTCGATATCCAATTCAAGTGAGATTGCCTTTTTTATTGCTTCAAGCAGTGTTGTAACAGCAGTTCTTAGGATGATTCTTTCTTCAGGGATAGTTCTTCCAACAAGGTTAGTGTTATCATAGGTGATATCAAGCATAAACATATCGGTCAAAAACTCATACCCCAAAAACACTTCCTTTTCGATGAAACGATGGTTACATACAGCACTGCGATTATGGAACGGCTGGGAGACCCTTACTTTTCTTTGGCCTTTGGGATCTGCTACCTCAGCGCCGCCACAGCAACTGCATATATTGAATCCATGTTTTTTCTTTCCCATGTTTACAGTCAATACATGACGGTTTTCAAGCTTTGCGTATTTGATGTGTCCCTTAAACTCAACCATTTGATGTTCTTCGGTGTGAATGCTAAAATGTACTTGAGCCACATTCGCTAAAATGCCAGCGAATATTTGAGCCACCCGACTATATGCCCTACAATAGTGACAGCACTATTGGA
>ONRC01000014.1 GCA_900320085.1 uncultured Eubacteriales bacterium | reverse complement strand
TCCAGGGTCCTCAGGACCCTGGTTCGGGTCTGGGGCGAACAGCCCCAGCGTTTCCTTGTTGCTGGATTGAATATTCACCCTTGAGAACATAGCTGTTAATAGCATAAAATAGTCCATGCCCCTTTGGGGGCTTTTTTCTTCTGAAAGTGTACAGCTTGTAAAATTGCAGAAAATGCTTGCGAAACGCAGGGAAAACATTGTATACTAATTGGGTACGGTACGCTTTTTATTTGGAGGAAACACGGATGAAGCGATTGTTTGCGTGGCTGCTGGCGGCGGTGTTATTCTGTTTATTGCTGCCCGTCATCGGCCAGGCGGAGGAAATCACCTATACGGGCGTAGTCAATACCAAAAGCCTGCACTTGCGTAAGGAGCCGAACGCCTCGGCCAAGGTGCTGAACACCTATGCCAGAGGCAAGGAAGTGACCATCCTGGAAAACGACGGCACCTGGTGCCTGGTGCAGATCGGGACAAAAACCACGGGCTACATGATGTCCCAATATCTGGACATCAAAGCAAATTATGAACATCTGGGCTGGGGCAGGACCCCTGATGACGGCACGGTGCTCAACCTCCGATCCGGGGCCGGTTCAGGCGCGTCGGTAGTCTATAAGACCATGAGCGGCGCGGCGCTGGAATTGGTGCAGGAGCAGGGCGCGTGGTACCGGGTGCGGCTGGAGGAAAAATTCGGCTGGGTGGAAAAGAGCCGGGTCACGCTGATTTCCGGTGATTTCTCCCCCGGCTACACCACCGACGACCACACCGAGGAAATCACCGCCGCCCGTATGGCTTCCGCCACGCGAAACTATGGCAGCGCTTCCACTGTCTCCCGCAGCGAAGGCGATTTTACTTATTCCATTTCCTATCCCGTCACCGGCATCACCGCGGCGGATGAACGTATCCGCGCCTGGACGAATGAAACGCTGAAAACCTTTCAGGACGACTATAACGAATTCCATCAGGGCACGCCGGGGGCCAGCTATACCGTGGAATACCAGTCCCTCAGCATCGACAGCCGGTACAAGAGCGTGCTGCTGTTCGGGGAATACCGGGTGAAGGACTGGACCTGCGAAACCCTGCTGACCCTGAACCTGGACGCCACGACAGGGCAGATCATTGAAGGCGCAGACCTCTTTTCCGCCGACCCGATGCGGGCGATGTTCTGCCTGGATGGGCTGGCCGCGAAGCTGATGAGCCAGCCCACCGACGGCTATGCTGCGGTTCCCGACGCCTCCTGGCTGAAATACGCCGTGCTGGGGCGGGAGGGCGTGCAGCTGCTCCTGCCTGCCGGGCAGTATCTGCCCCTGGGCATGGGAACCCGGCAGATTTTGATGCGCTATAACCTGATCGGGGAGTGTATGGGGCTGGATTCCGAATCCATCCGCAGCAACATCCGCACCATCGACCCCAGCCAGCCCATGATTGCCCTGACCTTTGACGACGGCCCCTCCGACGAGACGGACCGCATCCTGAATGTTCTGGCCGAATACGATGCCCGCGCCACCTTCTGCGTGATCGGCAACAAGGTGGAAAGCTATGCTGGCGTGTTAAAACGCACCATCGCCGGGGGCAACGAAATCGCCAGCCACACCTGGAACCATAGAAAGCTGACCACCCTGTCCGCCTCCGGTATCCGCAGCCAGCTGGAGCGCACCAACGATATCGTGGCCCAGGTGACGGGCGGCTACCAGATCAAAGTGCTGCGCCCGCCCTATGGCAGCTTCAACAAAACCCTGCGCTCCGTCTGCGCCGATATGGGCCTGGTGATCGCCGAATGGGAAATCGACACCCTGGACTGGAACAACCGCAACGCGAATAAAACCTACAACAACATCATGAAGGGGGCCCGGGATGGCGTCATCATCCTGTGTCACGACCTGTACAAAACCACCGCCGACGCCGTGGAGCGGGCCATCCCCGACCTGGTGAACAAGGGCTTCCAGCTGGTCACCGTGTCCGAACTCCTCTCCTTCCATAAGGACGGCGCCCAGCCTGGCACCGTGTATGCCCGGGTAGACCCGGAGAACAAGATTACGGAAAAATAGCGGGCATGTATTGGCGGCGATTCGCGCGGGACAGAAGCGGAAATGGAGGGCGGGCGGATTATGAAAAAATGGTATGATGAAGAATATGCGTTCTGTGTCGAAGTGACGGGTTTTCTGCATGGAGACCATACGGAGCGGTATTGCCGCAATGGAGAAGAGATCGGCGATCAATACAACTGCACCTATGGATGCCCCGTCAATCAGGATGGATACGGAATCTGCTCAAAGACCATGATGATGCTGTATCCTTTGATGGAGGCCGTGCGAAGCGGGGGCGACCTTGAGAATCTTGGCGGCGACGGAAAATATACAAAGACGATCGTGTGCCCCGATGGATGCGTGATCTTTCGGCTGACCGCCACCCCGTTGGGCAATGAAAATTTCCATAAAGGCAAATTCTGGGATTACCCGGACCAAACATAAAGCATAATAGATCAAACAAGCGCTCCCGCCATAATACCCCCTGCCAGCCACGCCATGAGGGCACAGGGGATGATATGGCGGGTTTTTTTTACACCCGCAGCGGCAAGATAAACCCCGCAGGTGTAGAACACCGTTTCGCTGCTGCCCATCATCACGCTGGCAACCATCCCGGCCCGGCTGTCAGGGCCGTATTCGCTGAAGATTTCCCGCAACATCGCCAGCGACGCTGACCCGCTCAGGGGCTTGAACAGCATCAGCGGCAGCGTTTCCCGTGGGAGATTCACCCAGGACGCTGCGGGCTCCAGCAGCAGGCAAAGCCGCTCCATCAGCCCGCAGGCCGTGAACGCCCGGATGGCGCACAGCATGGCGACCAGCGCCGGCAGAATATACCGCGCGGTTTCGATGCCCTCTTTCGCCCCTTCCAGAAAGGCGTCGTACAGCGGTATGCGCTTGACGATTCCACACCCCAAACACAGCAGCAGAAAAATACCCAGCGTCCAGCTCATGTCATCCTTTCCGCGCATTTGCAGCTTACGATACCGACAGCGGTGGATACTCCCGTGGCAATCAAGGTCGGCAAAACGATGCGCGCCGGATCAGCCGATCCTGCCGCCGCGCGCAGCGCGATCACCGAACTGGGAAAGAGCTGCACGGAAGATGAGTTGATCACCAGGAACAGACACAGGGCGTTACCGGCCGTGTCGTTTCCTTTTCCCATTCGCCTGGCCGCCTCGATGCCCATGGGGGTGGCCGCGTTGCCCAGGCCCAGCAGGTTGGCCGTCAGATTCATGGTCACCGGCTCCAGCGCGTCCGGCGGGAGCCCGTCGCCAAAGAGCCGCTTCAGCGCTGGCAAAATCATCTTTCCCAGCCCCTCCGCCGCCCCGGCTTTCCGCACGATGTTCAGCATTCCGCAGAAAAAGGCGTATGCGCCTGTCAGCGCGATCGCTGTCTGAACCGCTTCCGAGGCTGCGTTCAGCATGGAGAAAACGGTTGCCTCGCCGCTGCCGTTCACCATACCTTCCAGCAGCGAAAAGACCATCATTCCTCCGAAAATCCATTGCAGCATGGGCGTTTCCTTCCTTTGCCATTATAATGATCAAATCGTCATAAAATGTCGTTTTATCCCAAATTATACATTTTTATGTGTGTTTTTGCTTGACATTGCTTCCGATTGATAGTACAATCCAATTTGGCGTATGAAATACTTACCATTGGGAGGGGAGACAATGAAATCAACAGGCGTTGTTCGTAAGTTGGATGATCTGGGAAGAATCGTGATTCCCATTGAACTTCGGCGCACAATGGACATCGGTCTGCGGGATACGTTGGAAATCTTTGTGGAGGACGATAAAATCATTCTGAAAAAATATCACCCCGCTTGCATTTTCTGCAATGACGCCCGAGACGTGATCCGCTATAAGGATAAGCTGATCTGCAAAAGCTGCCTGGAACAACTGAAGAAAGAGGCGTAACCGCCCAGAAAAGCCGCGTATCAGAACGCGGCTTTTTCGTGTCCTTCACCATCCTATGTCCCGGCAGGCACGGACAGAACCGGGAAAAAACACAGGCGCATGAGCCCGGATGCGCCTGGCCTTTTCTGGGCGGAAACCGACGCGGCGGGCGGAATTTGCCCCATTGAAACACTGGACAAACTGCCACGAATTGGGTATAATACAAGAAGGTGTGGCATAACACCCGCCATTTGATTTTTAAGGAGGAGATCCCCATGGTGAAAGTTGCTATCAACGGTTTTGGCCGCATTGGCCGTCTTGCGTTCCGTCAGATGTTCGGCGCTGAAGGCTATGACGTGGTTGCTATCAATGACCTGACCAGCCCCGCGATGCTGGCTCATCTGCTCAAGTATGATACCGCTCAGAAGGGTTACTGCGGCGTGATCGGCGAAAACAAGCACACCGTCGAAGCCACCGAAAACTCCATCATCGTGGATGGCAAGGAAATCCGCATCTACGCTGAAAAAGACGCCAACAACTGCCCCTGGAAGGCCCTGGACGTGGACGTGGTTCTGGAATGCACCGGCTTCTACACCAGCAAGGAAAAGAGCCAGGCGCACATCAACGCCGGCGCTAAGAAGGTTGTTATCTCTGCTCCCGCTGGCAAGGATCTGCCCACCATCGTGTACAACGTGAACCACAACACCCTGACCAAGGAAGACACCATCATCTCCGCCGCCAGCTGCACCACCAACTGCCTGGCTCCCATGACCAAGGCTCTGAACGACGCCTTCCCCATCGTGAGCGGCATCATGACCACCGTGCATGCTTACACCGGCGACCAGATGATTCTGGACGGCCCCCATCGTAAGGGCGACCTGCAGCGTGCCCGTGCCGGCGCGGCCAACATCGTGCCCAACACCACTGGCGCTGCCAAGGCCATCGGCCTGGTTATCCCCGAACTGAACGGCAAGCTGATCGGTTCCGCTCAGCGCGTGCCCGTGCCCACCGGCTCCACCACCATCCTGGTTGCTGTCGTCAAGGGTAAGGACATCACCGTGGACGCCATCAACGCCGCCATGAAGGCCCAGAGCAGCGAATCCTTCGGCTACACCACCGAAAAGCTGGTCTCCTCCGACATCATCGGCATGACCTACGGCTCCCTGTTCGATGCCAACCAGACCATGGTCACCAAGATCGACGACGACACCTATCAGGTGCAGGTCGTGTCCTGGTATGACAACGAGAACAGCTACACCAGCCAGATGGTCCGCACCATCAAGTACTTCGCTGAACTGTAATTCGTTGAGGGATTAAACATTTGCCCCCTTTCCCTGATTGGAAACGGTCAGGGAAAGGGGGTTTTGTTTATATGAAGCAAAGTGAGTAAGCTGTCTGAAAAGGCGGCGGCAAACTATCAAAAGCAGTTGCGGCAAGGCGGATTTCCGCAGCGGAGAGATTGACCCCATGAGCGCCGCCTTCCTCCAAATGGCAAGCATTTTTTCCGAACTTGAGAAAAAGATACGTTTGTAATTGTCACAGAACTTTTGTAATTGTCACAGAATACACTTGACGAATTGACCCGAATAAGATATGATATAAATGATCATCCAATCGTTTCCATGGTCAAAATAAAATTGCAGAGGAGATTTTCAAGATGAAAAAGATCGTTGCCCTGATTCTTGCCGCCGTACTTCTGTGCTCCTGCGCCGTCGCTCTGGCTGAGATCCCCCCGGTTCCCCAGCGTGATGCCTTTGCTTCCATGACCACCAAGACCAAGAATGGCATCACTGCCATTACCCTGAGCAAGCCCGTCGATAAGCTGTATGCCTGCTGGCCCTTCGAACTGAAAGTGGAAGAACTGGGTGTGAGCGAAAGCCTGACCGCTTCTGCCTATCTCTTCGGCCATTACTACCAGCCCGGCGTGGCGAAAGTGATCTACCGCTACATCGGTGACGAACTGGTTGAATATCCGGTTGCCACCCGCGAAGACCGCGCGTTCATCACCGTGCAGGGCGATTGGATCGTGTGCTACAACCGCCAGGGTGAACTGGTGGGCGTTGCTTACGCTCCCGCCGCTGACATCCAGGCTGTGCGCGACATTGGCTTCCAGCAGTTCCGCGAAGTCAGCACCGGCCGTCTCGTGTATAACAGCGTTCGGTAACATCCTTCGCAATTTTTTACTCCCGTCCAGGACGGGGGTTTTTTCAATATAAAAATACCGTAAACGGACAGCTCAATATCCGTTTACGGGTTTGTTTATTATGGGATATACCGGATCTCGCAGGGCTGCGTCCCATCGGCGGATGCTCCTTCCGCAGCAACGCAGCGCAGGATGACCGGGCTGTTGACGGAAAAATTGGCTTGGGTGCCGGTGCTTTTCGTCACAGTGATCCGCATTTGGATGCTCCCCGACGCGGTCAGGTTGTCCAGAAATCCGGAGGGAGATGAAAGCGTGTCCACCCGGAAATAGTCTCCCACACCTACCTGTGTGTTCGGAGCGCTCTGATAAATCAGCAGCGGCGATTGGCCCGCACGCATCAAATGCACCTGTACACCCGTCCAGCTGCAGGAGCCTGACGCGTTATAGATGTTGAACTTGACCCCGTAGCGGCAGGTCTGTCCTTCCAATGGAGAGGGACGGCTGCGCGTAAGGGTCAGGGTTTGTTCAGGGGAAGCTCCATTCATAGCGATGGCAGATGAGGGTATCAGGGTATAATCCGCAATATTCGCCGTCTGGGGCCGCACCCATAGGATGCCATGTCCCTCCGGCTTCACCGCCGATACCACCACTTGGCTGTTCCCCAGCGCTTCCCCGCCGGACAGAAAATCTCCGCTGCCCGTATGGATGCTGTCGGCATAGATGGTTTTGACCCGCAGCGTACCGCCGTTGCCCAGGGAAGCATTGGGGCTGTCCTCCGTGCCGCCGAACTTGAGGCAGCTGTTTTCGTCCGCGGCGAATACCTCGAACAGTCCGCCGCTCTTTGCCCGAAAGGCGCTGCCCGCGCGAATGTTGATTTCGCCGCCGGACATGTCGATCCCATGGGCGTTGATCGTCAGCGCGGAATTATTGACCTTTTCCACGCCGTCCTCCGCCATGCGGCGCACCTCCAGGGCGATTTCCTCTGCCGTCTGGCGGTAGCTGCTTACGTTTCTCCGCAGGTCCTTTACCGATTTCCGCACCGAGCGCATATCTTCCCTTACCGCTGGGCTGAGCTGTTCCTCGCCAACCGCGCTGGGCTGGATATTTTCGGGGCCGATGTGTGCGATCACATACCGCAGCTGGTCCTCCATCTGCCGCAGATAATCCATCACCTGCTTTACATCCTTCACCTGCACGGGATACTGGATATCCGCCAGATAAGCCATTGGATCATCTCCCCGTCTGTTTTTTTCTTTCCAGGATCTGCTGCTGCAAACGCGCAGCGTCTTCCTCCATCATGGGTATGCTCTGAATGCCTGCGGACGCGAGCAGCGCATCCTGGTATTTCTTCACCTGAAAGTCAAATTTCCGCTGTTCCAGGGCCAGCTTGGCGTCAAATTGCCAATCGTTCATCGCGTCCCGATACCAGCCGTATTCCCGGTTATCCAGGTTCAGCGTCAGGTTTGCCTTGTCCGTGAGCGCTTTTCCCTCCGCGTCGTATTCCTCCCGGGCCTGCTTTTGCAGCTCGGGCAGTTGATCGTTCAGCGCTTTCAGGTATTCCCCGTAAGCCTGATAGCCCGCCGTCGCGGCCCAGCTGTTTCCGTAACCGCCGGTGAGCGCCGCCGACGCGCCGATGCTGTCCTGCATGGCGCGCTGTCCCTCCCGGATATACTGGTTCCGGTACTGCTGGAACAGCGGGTCGCGGCTGGCGTCGTAGGAAAAAGCGGGCCGGTTCATGATCTGATCGTACAGCCCGGAAATCTGCGTTTCATAGCGGCTCTGATACGGGGATAGCTTTTTGCTCATCGCAGATCGCAGGTATCTTTGCGCCGACAAGACTACCGGACTGAGAAAGCGGAGCCTGCCGCTGTTCGGTACTTCATAAGCAGCGCCAACCTCGTTTGGTTCCTCCCTTTGGGGCTTTAGAAGCATCTCTTTTCCTCCTTTGCTCATGCGCTGATCCCGCCGTCGCTTCCCTCGGACACCACCCGGGCCATGCCGAACAGCTGCATCCCGCCGCTGCCCTCCAGCCGCACCTTCATGTGCTGGCAGCGCCTGGGCACAATGGGAATCAGGCGCAGGCCCGTTTTGCCGTTTCCGCTCAGGCTGCCGCGCTCCAGCCATACGCCGTCGGAATCGTACTGCACCAGAAAGCGGCACTCCGCGTCGCCTTCCAGCTTCATCCGCAGCAGAAACCGGCTCAGATATTGGTGGCCGGGATCATCATACCCCATTTCCGCCGTTTCCGCGTACCAGGTCACCGCCTCCGGTTCGGGGGTGCCCGCCATGCCGTTCAGGGCATACAGCATGCCGTTCCGGCAAAGCATGTACATTTCCCCGTTCAGCGCCGCGAAAGCCAATGCCCGGGCGTCGTCCTGCCGGTGCCATACGCCTTTGTCGGTGTCCAGCACATACAGGCTCCATCCGTCGTCCGCTTCCTGCGCGGACAGATAATACTTCCCGTTCATCACGCCCGCCGCGCCGAAGCTCAGCTTGCCCGGGCCCAGCGCTTTGCTCACGCATTCCGGTAGTCCGTCGAACCGCTGCACGCCGTGAGTGCTGAGGTAATACATCATGCCGTTGGCGGAAACGAGGGTATCGCCGCTGCCGGGGTTCACGCCGTCGCACTGGGTTGTCTGCATCTGAAAGTTGGCGGGGATTTCCCCATAAACCCGATGCAGGCAGTTTTCCTTGAAAAAGCAGGGCGTACCCCGGTGCGTCACCGCGCCGGTGAACGGCCCGTCGGAACCCAAATACGCAAAATAGCTGTCCTGGCTGGTGCCCGCGAACTTCTGCCAGTTGGTAAAGTCCCCCAAGGCACAGGCATACATCATGTTGACGGTTTCCCCGTCCTGCTCTCCGTACCGGCAGCCCCACAGGCGGTTGTTGCATTCGATCACATAATCCATCGCGGGTGCCTTACGGTCCGCCCGGACGCATCCGGCAGTCTGGGTGTAATTCTGATCGATCACGCCGGAAACGACGATCCAGTCCTCCCCCACCGCCTGCACGATCTGCGCAGCGTTCAGAAAATCGAACTGCGCTCTCAGCGCCTCGTCACTTCCGGCATACTGAATCCCGCTCAGGGTCACGCCGTCCTGCACCTTGAGTCCCCTGCCGATCCCCGGTGCGCCGATGCGCACATATACGCTGGAAACTGCTGTCCATTCGCCGTTCCAGGTGTACAGCACATGCGTTTTTTCGCTGGTGTCCAGCCAGTAGTCCCCTGCTTCCGGTTCCTGCGGTTCGGTATCGCTCACGGTCATTTTGCCCCGGGGATATTCCTGACCTTCCAGCGTGCACAAAGCAAAGGTCACCGCCTGACCGGCGGGCGAAGCATAGAGCCGGTTGATGGAGCCATGATCCGACATATCCACCGTGTTGCAGTACACGCCATCGGGAAACACAAGCAGGTACGCGCCCATAGACACCATCTGCTTGGGCAGCATGTCCGGCGCCAGTGACAGATCGGTGATTGGCGTGGGCTGCCCGTCATAGTACAGGGTATTGCCGTCGATCCAGGCCAGCTTTTCCATCGCCATCAGCCCCAGCGGCTGCTCCAGCTCGGCCACGATGCCGCGCTTTTTCCGACTGCACAGCAGAGGCCAGCTTTCGCCGGTCATATTGCCCATGGCGTCAAAGGCGCCGTCGTAGGTGCGGGGACGGCGGTCAAGGCCGGTAAACTGCTCCGTCCACAGGGTTCGAGAGGGGATCGCTTTCAGTTTCGGATAGTGCATGCCCGTCCCTCCCTCAGAATTTCAGCGAATTTGCTTCCTGTTTGAAGCGGTGCTCGCGGTGATACGCCCGGGCGAACTGGCCCCAGGCATTGCTGAACAGCAGCAGGCTGTTGTTGTATTTGTCATATTCCAGGTTCACCAGGTCGATGTGCATTTGCAGGAAGCAGGGATACAGGTCGTCATACGGCGCTTTCACCAGCAATTCTGTATCCGCCGGGGTATCCTGGGTGTACCCGGCAAAGGTCTTCGGCGTGTCCGCGTCCGGCTCATGCGCGGAAATAACTTCCTTGAAAATCCGCCGGTCCAATTGGCTCAGCCAAGTGATCTTCTGCGCCTTCGCCACCTGATTCGGCTTCAGCTCATCCGCCTGAAAAATGGCCTGTTCGATGGTCATGGTATCAGCTCCTTTCAAGGACACTATCACGCTATAACACAAGTTGGAAAACGCAGCCAAAAGCCTTCCCCTCGCAGGGGGGCCGCAGCGCCCGGGAATCAGTCCAGTGGACTGATTCCCGCGAAGGCCGGGCGGCAGCCCCGGAAGGTGTCAGGCGCGGAAACAAGATGGAAAGTGTGTTCAAGTCAATTCGCGCCTGACGGATGAGGTGCTCCTCCCTGTTACTTGTTCATATATTGTCGGGTGAGTTCACCTCATCCGAGCCGCGCGAAAATGTTTGACTTCTCTCTCAATCTTGATTCCGCGCGGCCCACCTTCCCCTCCCAGGGGAAGGCTTTTGGGAAATGGTTTATAGCAATAAAGTGTCCTTTTACCACATTCAGACGCTCATGGCATACTCTCTGGTGCCGGAAGTGCGGGCGGCTTCCTGCTCCATGGCCTTCTGCGCGTCCAGCATTTCATGGATCACTTCCCACAGGGGCATGGGCACCTCCACAAACTGCTCCTTGGGCACGAAATAGGTCTTGTCGTTCACGCCCACCTCCAGGGTATTCTGTTCAGTGCGGCTGCGCTTGGGGATGTACACCGTGCGCATATCCTGCCAGGGATCGTACTGCTGATTCATATCTTTCCTCTCCTTTTGGATTTTGAATATGTTTGATTCACGATATTGATATTGTCCCTTATATGGCTTTCTCAGAAGGGGGCCTGGGGGAAACCGCTCTAAGCCTTCCCCTCGTAGGGGAAGGTGGCCCGAAGGGCCGGATGAGGTTTCCAAAGAGCGGTTTCCCCCAGGAGTTTCTTCCGTTACTCGTCCTCGTCCACGTCACTGTAATGGCTGCCGCACTCCACGCGCAGCAGGCGTTCCTCATAGAGCACCGCGCCGCCGGTCTCGAAGTACACGCCGATGGTGCCGAACTGGTTGAGGGGGCCGCCGGCCTGTTCGGGGGTCTTGATGATGACCTCCATGTTGCCGCCGCCCACGTCGATCATACCGAAGGCGTTCTTGCCCAGGAACACGCAGCCGTAGACCGCGATGCCCTCCGCGCCGCCTTCGCCGGGATAGATGACGGTATTGTCCGCAATGCCGTTCACGTTCTCGGTCACGGTGATGGTGGTGGCGGTGTTGTCGCTCACCAGGCACTTCACATTGCCCACCAGGATATAGCGGTCTTTCAGCGCGTGAGCCGCCACGGTGCCGCCGTCAAAGGTGATGGTCTTGCCCGCGCTGGAAATCGCGCCGTTGACCAGCAGGGTGTCGCTGTTGCTGGCCAGGGGCTTGCCCCGGTACACCTTGGCATTGTCGCTTTCAATGAAGCGCACGCCGTGGAGCTCGCCGATCTCCCCATTGTAGATTTCGTCGGGATGCGCGTATTCGTGGGCGTCCAGCCAACCCTTGGTTTCTCGCAGGTCATAGGTGACGGAGGGGTGCACGATAGCGATGTACTTGCCGTCGATCTTGGGGGCCTTGTGCTTTTTCAGCCAGGTCACGGCACGGTTCACCATGGTGGGCGTCAGCACGCAGTCGCCGGTCAGCTGGGAGCGGGAAGAAATCTTCGTGCCATCCGCCTTGTCGCAGTACATCACGTTGCTGCCGCTGATGGCCACGTTCCGGGCGATCTTGTCCTGGGTGTTGCCGCCGGCCGCGCCCATTTCCTCCGCGGCGTCCTGGGCCACGGGGTCGATGGCGTGGCGTTCCAGGCGGCGGCCCAGGGGCGTATACGCGCCGTATTCATACACGGTGGCCTGCACCGCGCTGTAACCGAACTCCTGACCGTCGGGAATCACGCCCTCCTTCAGGCGTGGCACGTCGCCAAAGGAATTGGCCTTGCGCATTTCCACGGTCATGCCGTGATGCTCGGGCAGGGGAATGCTCTTGGCGAACTGGGCAAACACGTGGTTGCTCCGGGCGTTTTCCAGCGCCTCAGTGTTGTACCATTCCTTGATCTGCGGGGCCATGGTGTGGTTCTGGTCAAAGGGCGTTTCCGCGCCGGTGTAGGCGTTGGTGTAGTTGCCGGTGTTCGCCACCGGATAGCCGCCCTGGCCGCCGCTGTCGGCCATCAGCATATCGCGTTTCATCCAATGAAAAATCATCTCGTTACCTCCTTTTTAATTGCCTTCCCCTTGAGGGGAAGGTGGCGCGAAGCGCCTGATGAGGTGCTGTCACACCTGATCCATGAAATTGATTTTCTCCCCGTTCCGGATCCTGCGGCGGTATTCCGCGCGGGTTTTCCGGTCCATGCTCTGCACATTCACGCCCATGTCCGCGCTGCCCGCGGGGTCCAGCCCGTTTTCCCGGGGACGGCTGGCTCCGGCCATCACGCTGGCCGCGACCCGCTCACCCGCCTGCTGCGCGGCGTAGAGCATACTGTCCCGTTGGATTTCCAGACCGTGCACAGCGAAAAACGCGTCCTTCACGCTCATGCCCACGCCGGGGGATGTCATGCGCACGAATGCGGGATTCCGCATCTCCGCCATCAGGTCAAAGCCGGGAAACTCCTTTTTCAGCGCTTCCACCTGCGCGTTCACGCCGCGCACATGCTCCTGCATATAATCATGAGCCGCCGCAGGTGTATCTGCCGGTTCCGGGTTTTGCGCATTGTCCGGCTCCTGCCGCAGTCTGTCGGCGATGCCCGCCACGTCCTCCGCGTTCAGGCCGTACCTGCCGCCCAGCGTTTGCAGGATGGGCTGCACGGCGTCCAGCTGCTTTTTGTAATCCTGCTGATTCTTGAACCGCTGCTGGATGGCCGCCTGGATGCGCTGGCCCACTGCTTTTTCATAGTCCTGCCGGTACTCCCCGGCGATCAGCTGGCGAAAGTCCGTCCGTCCATTTTCAGTTGTTCCCGTAGCTTCCTCACCGGTGACGTCCCCGGTATTGTCGTCCATGGGTTCCGTATGCTCGCCAAACCGCTGCAAATTCAATCGCACCATATTTTTCTCCTTCTGACCGTAAAGCGGCCGCTTCTTCTGCGCCAAAGCGCGTTTCCGCGTTTCGCGGTTGACCCCATTGAAGCATAAAAAGGCACAAAAAAAGAGCCCCTCCCGCGTATCCGCGAAAGAAGCCCTGGTGATGATTTTTTTCTTGGAAAGCCAGCCAGCGCTGCCTTCGCTTGCGATAGAAAGGCCGTTTCCCAGGCAGGGTTACACTGATTTTTTTAAAGGGACTGCATTCTTGCAGTCCCTCTAAAATCATCATTATCTGCCGAACAGCAGGAAAGTCACGCCGATCATCAGCAGAATCAGCAGCAGGCAGGGCAGGCCGATCGTCAGCAGGCCGGAAAGGTACATAGCGAGGAGATCTTTTTTCTCTATTTGCGGCTGATCGTTCTCCACCAGCTTCTGCCGTTCCCGTTCCGAAGCGCGCATCGTTACGACTCCTTCTTCACCGGGTTGATATCAAAGAGGAAATTCTTCTGATCATCCAGCTTCCGTTCCGGATAATGGCAGGCGCAGAAGTGGTTGGGCTCGATTTCCACCAGCGGCGGCTCTACGCGGCGGCACTTATCCGTGGCCATATAGCAGCGGGTGCAGAACTTGCAGCCAGCCGGCGGGTTGACCGGGCTGGGAATATTGCCTTCCAGGATGATCTTTTCCTTGTCCGCGGAACCGGGCTCGGTGGTGGGGATGGAGGAAAGCAGCGCCACAGTGTAGGGATGGCGCGGATCCTGGAAGATGGTGTTCTTGTCCGCCAGTTCCACGATGCTGCCCAGATACATGACCGCGATGCGGTCGGAAATGAACTTGACGACGGACAGGTCGTGGGAAATGAACATGTAGGTCAGGTGCTGCTTTTCTTTCAGCTCCTGCAGAAGGTTGATGATCTGGCTCTGAATGGAAACGTCCAGAGCGGACACGCACTCGTCGCAGACCACGAACTTGGGCTGCACCGCCAGCGCGCGGGCAATGCAGATGCGCTGCCGCTGACCGCCGGAAAACTGGTGGGGATAGCGGTGCAGCATGTATTCCTGCAGGCCGCACTTTTCCATCGTTTCCACGATATAGGCGCGCAGCTTGGCAGAGCCGTGCTTGAAGAAGTGATGCGTCACCAGGCCCTCTTCAATGATTTGGCCCACCGTGAAGCGCGGGTTCAGGCTGGAATAGGGGTCCTGGAAGATGATCTGCATGTTCTTGCGCAGACCACGCATTTCGTTGGTATCCAGGCGGGCCAGGTCGATGCCGTTGTCAAGCATGGCTTCATACTTAACAAATTCAGCGTCGTTCTGATACTTGGCTTTGACCGTATTCAGCTTTTCCTGCAGAGCTGCGATGCGCTTGTCGTATTCCGCCACTTCGGCATCCACCTTCGCCAGAATGGCTGCCTCCCTGTCCTTCTTCCGGGACAGGCCGCTCACCTTGCCGTCCTTGGCTTCGGTCATGCTGTGCTCGAAGTGCTCCAGGTTGACCTGGTGCTTCTTGCGGTTTTCCAGGATGCGGTTGCGCTTCTTGTTTTCGTTGTAGATGTCCAGCAGCAGGGAAAGTCCCTCGGGATCGTCCTTGGCATAGAAGCCGCCCAGGATCTTGACGATGTTGCTCAGGTTGGTCTGCTCGTCGCACTGGGCGATGTTGCACTCCTGCAGCAGATAGAAATCCGCGCCGTCCTCGCCGCCCGCCGCTGCAACCTTCTGCTCCAGGTCGCGGGCCTTCTGGCTGGCCTTGTCCAGACGCTTGCGGTATTTCTTTTCATTCTTGATCGTATCGCGGACATAATTCGGGGTCAGCTCGTCCAGCGTGACGCCGTAATACAGCGTGCAGCCCGCCGTTTGGGGATAGAGCTGCAGCAGCACGCGCCCCAGGGTGGACTTGCCGCAGCCGGATTCGCCCACGATGCCCAGGGTCTCGCCCTCGTAAATGTCGATCGTGATGTTCTCGTTCGCCCGGACATACAGCCTGTTCTTCTGGAAGATGGAGGACTTGGCGACCGGAAAATACTTTTTTAAATTAGTAATGGACAGTAATTTTTTTGTGGTCGGCACTGTTCCGTTCCTCCTTGTTGGGATAGAAGCACCGGATGGCCTGATTGTCGCTCACCTTGGTCAGGGCCGGTTCTTCTTCAATGCACTTCCTGGTGCAGTACTTGCAGCGCGGGCCGAACTTGCAGCCCTTGGGCAGCGCCAGCGGATGCGGCACCACGCCGGGGATGGGCTCCAGCCGGTCGCTTTCGATTTCCAGGCGGGGGATAGAGAGCATCAGGCCCTCCGTGTAGGGGTGGCTGTTTTCACAGTTCTGGAAGATCACGTCGGCCGGGGCTTGCTCCACCACCTGGCCGCAGTACATGACGGCCACGTCGTCGGCCATTTCGTTGATCACGCCCAGGTCATGGGTGATGAAGATGATGGCCGTGCCGGTGGTCTGCTTGAGGTCGTTCATCAGGCGCAGGATCTGGGCCTGGATGGTCACGTCCAGGGCGGTGGTCGGCTCGTCGGCAATCAGGATCTTGGGCTTGCAGGCCAGCGCCATGGCGATCATCACGCGCTGCCGCATACCGCCGGACAGCTGGTGAGGATACTGCTTGATGACCACCTCGGGATTGGGGATCTGCACGTCGTATAGCATTTGCAGGGCGTGCTCATGGGCTTCCTTTTTGTTCATGCCCTGGTGGATCATGAAGGGCTCGGACAGCTGCCGGTCCACGGAGAACACAGGGTTCAGGCTGGTCATGGGCTCCTGGAAGATCACGGAAATAACGTTGCCGCGAATCTGCTGGATTTCCTTGATGGACAGCTTGGTCAGGTCGCGGCCTTCCATCAGGATCTCGCCGCTTTCGATGTAACCGTTTCCGTCCAGCAATTGCAGGATGCTCATGGCGGACACGGACTTGCCGGAGCCGGACTCACCCACGATGCCGATGGTCTTGCCGCTTTCCAGGGAATAGGACACGTCGTTGACAGCCTTCACGATGCCCTTTTTCGTGGTAAAGAAGGTATGAAGGTTTTTTACTTCCAGCAAAGGCATACTTTCATTCCTCCTTACTTATCGTTGGTGGACTTGGGGTCCATCACGTCGCGCAGCGTGTCGCCGATGGTGTTGATGCAAACCGTGGTCATGATCAGGATGGCGGAGGTGAACACCCACTGCCACCAGAAGTTGATGGCGGCCACGGCGTTGCTGGCGCGGGACAGCATGTTGCCCCAGCTGGGCTGCGGATAGTTGACGCCGAAGCCCAGGAAGGACAGCGACGTTTCCGTCTGCATGGAGGCCGCGAAGCTCAGCGTCATGTTGACCAGGATGACCGACACGATGTTGGGCAGGATGTGCTTGAACGCGATGCGGCTGGACTTGACGCCCATGGCCTGGGCGGCGGTGACATACTCGCTTTCGCGGGCGACCAGCACCTGGGCACGGGTGATATACGCAAAGCCGGGCCAGCCCAGGATACCCAGGATGACCATGATCATATACAGGCGCTGGTCCGTGGTCATGGACACCTGCGCCAGCAGGGAGCTGAGGATCAGCATAAAGGGATACAGCGGGATGGAGGAGAACACTTCCGCCACACGCATGAGGAAGATATCCACCCAGCCGCCCGCAAAGCCCGCGATCAGGCCGATGCTGACGCCGATGATGATTTCGATGATGACGGCGATAGCGCCGACCGTCATGGTGATGCGTCCGCCGGCGATCACGCGCTCGGCGATGTTCGCGCCGCGGTCATCGGTGCCGAACAGGTAGCCCTTCAGGCCCCAGGAGTTGAGCAGCTTGCCGTTTTCATCCACGGCGTAGCTCTGGAAGGAACCGGCATAAATCTTCTTCGCGCCTTCCACCTGGGGGGCTTCCGCCTGGCGGTAATGGTCGCCGCCGAAGGAATACACATGGCCCAGGTTGGTCAGGCCGGTGTAATGGTAGGAGCCCGCCTCGATGTCCACGAAGTATTCGCCTTCCGCCAGCGTGGGCACTTCCATCACGTCGGACTGGAAGTCGCCGGTCAGGGCGATGGTGCCGTCGTCCAGCAGCAGGCAGATGCTGGTGGTGGTGGCGCGCACTTCGTTGATCTTGCGGCCATTCAGGAAATCGGACATTTTCTGGGTGTCCACGCCGGCAATCTGGGTTTTCGCCTTGGTATACAGGCCCTTGGTGCCGCTGTACACGCTGGTCTGTTTGGTGTCCAGGCCAACGACGTAGTTCAAGGTAAAGTCCACGTCCACGATGTTGGTGCGGCCGATGAATTTATCCAGGTTGGCGTACGCCTGCTTGTTGCCCCAGATGTACAGGGTGCCGTCGTCCATCAGGATGGCGGACGCCTGATAGCCGCAGGTGACCTTTTTGATGTGCGCCACATCCAGCTCCCCGTTGCGCACCGCGTCGGGCACAGGCTCCAGGTTGGGGTTGGAAAGAATCGCTTCGTTCACGTCGTACTGGCCAAAGCGGTTGCTGCCCCAGCCGTAATATTTTCCGTCCTCGCCGATGGCGATGATATGATCCTGTCCGGCGGCGACGAACGCGATCTTCGCGTTTTTCACTTCTTCGGGAATCTGCTTGATGTCGATGCCCGTCGCGCCGATTTTTCCGATGCCCCACACGTACACCTTGCCATCTTTGGACAGGCCCACGGAGAAGCTGGAATAGCTGTCGATCATTTTGATGTTGTTTTTCAGTTCACCCGGCACGCTCATAAAGCTCAGCGTGGGAGGCAGATCCTTCTGGGTAGTTTCGGTGAAGGCGTCGTAATACTTGGGCATGAAGTGCGGCGCGATGAACACGACGCAGAACATGACCAGCACCACGAACACGGAAAACACAGCGAACCTGCGCTCCAAAAACCGGTTGAAGATCTGGCGGCCGGGGCTGACGATCAGTTCGGAATCGTCCGGCACGCCATCCTTGAATTGGATTTCCTTTTCGCCCTGGCTTTCTTTCTTCCCGAACCACTTTTCCTCATATTTTAATCCGAAGATCCAGCGCACGAGCCAGCGGGCCAGGATGCGAAACACGTTTTCTTTTTTCTTCATGCGTATCCCCCCTTACTTGCTGATGCGCACCCGGGGATCGACGATGCCGTAGCACAGGTCGATGACCAGGTTAGAGAACAGACCCAGAAACGTGTAAATCACTTCGAGGAACATGATCATGTCATAGTCCGCCGTTCGCGTGGCGCTCAGGAACAGCAGGCCCATGCCCTTGAAGCCGAACATCGTTTCCAGAATCATAGCGCCGGAGATCGTACCGAAGAAACCACCGACGATAATGCTCACCATGGGGATCAGCGCGTTTCTCCAGGCGTGGCTGTAAATGACCACCTTTTCGCTCAGGCCCTTGGCCCGGGCGGTGCGGATGCAGTCCAGGTTCAGCGCGTCGATCATGGAGGCGCGGGTGATGCGGGTGATGGAGGCCAGCGAACCGAAGGTCAGACAGATGGTGGGCAGGGTGACGTGGTGCAGCACGTCCAGCACCTCACGCCAGCCCGTGTAGTTCGCGCCCGGTGTTTTCATGCCGCTGACCGGGAACAAGCCCAGGATGGAGCAGAAAAACACAATGAATACAATATAGATGATGAAGCTGGGCGTGGAAAAGCCGATCAGGGTGAAGAACTGGGTGAACCGGTCAAACCGGCTGTTCTTCTTCACGGCGCATTTGATGCCCAGCGGGATGGTGATGCCCAGCACCGCAATTTCCGTGATCACGCCGATGATGAACGAGTTGCGCATATGCGAAGGCACCACTTCCACAACCGGCAGGTTGTAGTCGTAGGAGAAGCCAAAGTCTCCCTGGAAGATGCCGGAATAATGGCCGTCATAGAAGGGATACAGCCCCAGCCAGCGCAGATACAGCACCAGCTTGTTGTCGGTGTCCGTGCCGTAGAGGCGCTGATACTTTAGGTACAGCTCCTCAAACTTGGTGGCTTTTTCTTCTTCGGAAAGCCGCTTCATGGTCTGGATCTCGGTTCTCGCGTCGGTATACGCTCTGTTGGCGGGCATCATCTGATACAGCACGAACAGGATAAACGTCAGCAAAAAGAACACGAGCACCATGTAGACCAACCTTTTTGCGATGTATCTTGCCATGAGAAAACTCCTTTGCGCGGCGTTTCTCCGCGCGTTTATTTATATGCAATCGGCCGCGGCAGGGCCCCGACGCGTAATTTTCGATGTTCATCAGGCAAAAGCCTTAAAGTGACAAATACATCCGGCGGCGGGACGCCGCCGGATGTATTTGCCGGTTAGCATTCAAATTGATTTGAACGCGCGGAGATCAATTACTTGTTCAGCCACAGGATGTCGGCATAGTCCTTGATGTAGTACTGGGAATAGTCGTCATACATGGCGGGATCGATGGTCATGTTGAACGCGAAGTCATACACGGCGGAGTTGAAGCCGGTCGCGAAGTTGAACGCGCAGTACATGGGAGATCCGGAATAGAAGCCGTAAGCAGCCTGCTGATACAGTTCGTCCAGCATGGGAGCGAAGTCGCCGATGGTGTTGTAAACCACCATGCCAGCCTTCGCCACATTCTCGTTGGCCTTCAGGCCGGTCTGCAGCAGATCGGTGAAGGGGTTGTCGGCAGTGCCGTACCAGTTGATGACGAGGGGCATGAGGTAAACGCCGTTCACTTCTTCGGTCTTGTAGGTGCCGTCAACGCTCTTGTAGTTCTTGTCGTTTTCGTTGATCTTGTCAGCGGGGATGGCCTTGTAGCGCACGCCTTCGCCAGCGTAGGGAGTGCCATCGGCATTGTAAATCCAGCCGTCGGCTTCCAGCACTTCGATGGCAGCGTCAGCGGAAGTGGCGTAGCTGTCCAGCAGCATGCCCTGATCCACAGCAGCCTTGTACATCCAGGAACCGGTGTAGTAGGGGCCGTCCACAACGCCGCCGTAGCCGCCGGTGAAGTCCTTGGCGAACTGAGCGCGGTCCATGCACAGAGCGATGGCCTGACGGACAGACACGAACTGAGCGGGGCCGTAGTCGGCACGGAAGCCCAGCTTGCCGTAGCCAGCGCGGCTGTAGTGGGTGTACACGTACTTGCCTTCGGATTCGTCAGCCAGCTTCAGAGCGTTGTCGGTGTCAGCACCGCCGGTGATGGCAGCGATCACGTCCAGGCCGCCGGCCTTGAAGTCTTCGATCTGAGTCGCGGAAACGATTTTCTTGTAGATGACGGTGTCGATCTTGGGGGTAGCGCCTTCATAGTTGCCCTTGAAGTATTCGTTCTTCTTGAGGGTCGCGGTGGAGTCGCTGTTGTCAAAGGATTCCACATAGTAGGGGCCGGACCAGGGATACGCAGCGTAGTTTTCTTCGCTGGTGTCGGTGCACAGCTTCCTGATGGCGGCAGCCTGGATATACTTGCCATCAGCATCCTTGGCATAGAATTCGTCGGACAGGTAGCAGCCATTGCCGTCGTCCTTGATTTCAACGCCTTCGCCCAGCCAAGCAGCGGCAGGAGAAGCGGAGAAAGCAGCATAGGTGATCTTGTAGAAATAGTTCGCATAGTCGGCGGTGACAGTGTAGGAGAAGGTGTAGTCATCAATCAGATGAATACCAGCCAGTTCCTTGGTGCCTTCCGTGCTGTCGGGACCGGTGTACTTCTGATAAGCGTCTTTCCAGCCCAAAGTGGTCAGACCGGAGGATTCGCGGGAAGCGGCTTCGGTGTAGACGGGGGACAGGCTGGCCAGAGAGAAAGCGATGTAGTCCTTCGCGGTGACAGCGCTGCCGTCGGAGAACTTCAGGTCGTCCTTGATCTTGATGGTGAAGGTCAGGTTGCCGGCTTCGTCGATGGTTTCTTCATAGGAATCAACCACGGTGTCGTTCCAGACATAGCCGCCTTCCTTGGTGTTGGTCACGGTGTCCAGACCGGTGGTCAGGCCGCCGATATCGTTATCGGAAGCGCCGGGAGAGCTCTTGCCGAAGGAAGGAACGCGGAACTGGCCGCTCAGCTCGGTGGAGGAGCCCAGGATGATAGAACCGTCTTCCTTCTCAGAAGACCAGTCGATCAGAGCGCTGGCGGGGCCCCAGAAGGGGTTGGTGGGATTTTCAGCAACGCCCTTGATCTGCGCGTTGTACAGGTCGTAATATTCGTTGCTGTACAGGGGCACTTCGGGCAGCAGGTAATTCCAGCGGGTGATATACAGTCTCCACCAGGCTGCATACACGTCGTCTTCGGTTTCGTAGTCACCGGCGGGGGTGGTGTTGTACACCATGGCCATGGTCAGGAAGTCCAGGCCCAGCTCATGCTGTTCGCCATCCACAGTGATGTAAGCGAAGCCGGTTTCCTCGTCTTCGGTCACGTCGGCGATGGTGATATCCTTACCGTACTTTTCGTACAGGGAGGTGTAATCCTCGCCATACTTGTAATTGCCCAGGGTCATGACCTGGAATTCAGGCGATTCCACGATGTTCGCGGCATCAACGCTTTCGGCGCCAGCAAAGCTGACAGCCGCCAGCACCATAACCAGCGTCATGAGCAAAGCTACCAGTTTCTTCATTTGGTTTTCCTCCTGTTTTAATGAATTGCACAAAACCGTCTTGTGCATGATGAACATGTTAAATAATACACCAGTTTTACAATGATTGTCAAGGTTAATTCATGGCAGTTTATAAATCCTTCTTATTCTATATTGTATTTATTTTGTATTTTCGTTTTTATTTTGTATTTCACAATGGCTTTGATTCAAAAGCCGCGTTCTCCCTTTCCGCCACATCAATGCTCCGCAGAAAGAAAACAATGCCTGCAGACAGCATTGCGATGATTGCGCACACGGCGATGAAATACCAGTCCTCCGGCAGGAACAGCCAGTCGCCCAGAATCGCTCTGTAAACAAACGACGCCAGCAGCCCCGCAATCACAAAGCCCGCCACAGCCACCGCGGAGCGGGACGCGCGGATGAAGCTGTGCATATACTGGTCGCGGCGCATGGGGTTTCCACGGAACGGCAGCGAAAACATCCCCATCAGCAGGTACAGTCCAGGAAACAGCCCGGCCAGCAGCGGCAGCATCACGCCCAGGTGCGCGCTGCCCGCGTGGGTGAGCAGCAGCATCCACCCATACACCGCAATCAGCAGGATCGCCATACCAGGCGCGGCCCACAGTTTTCTCCGTCCGGCGGGCGTATTGTCCCGCAGCACCGTCCAAGTGCCGGCGTACACTGCTTTTTTCCTTGGAACGCCGCGCTTGTCTTTCACCTCCACGATCTCAAAATCCCCGACGTAGCGCTTCAAATCGCTGAATGATTTTCCTTTTCCCACAAAGTTTTCAAACAATCCCATGGGTTTTCCCCCTTCTTCTCCGCGCTTCACCCGGCAGTGATACGCTCCCGCGTCTGTCAAAAAGGCGTTCCGCCAAAGCGCAATCAGCGGAAAGAATGGTTTCTTTGTTATTCGTCCGCGTCATGGCCAAACACTTCCCAGGCGCGCAGGGACGGGAAGGCGGACGGGTCGTCGCTTTTGACCATTCTCTCCAGCCGCAGCCAGCGCACGCGCCGCCCGCCCAGGTCGATCCATTGGCGTTCGCCGGTCTTTTGCAGATCAAAGGGAATTTCATTCCCATTGGAATCTATCGCGTGACCCGATACCCAATACGCGTCATGGGGAAAATCCGCCCGCAGGGTCAGCGCCATCCGGTCGGCGATCACGTCCCGTCCAAAGTCGATTTTGCACCAGGCGTCCGTCCGCGCGCCGATGCCCCAGCTTTCAAAAGGCCATTCGCCGTGGGAGGTATTGAACCGCAGCCCGTCGATCACGTTGCGGGCGGCGAATACCGATTCGTTCCGCGTTTCCACGTTAGCGGCGCAGTGCGGATAAAAGTCCGTGTCCCCCCGCAGGTCGGAAGGGTTGCGCGCCAGGTCGCGGTTTTTTGTCAGTTCATCCGCTGTTATCCTCCGGGCTGTCACGATGTGGCGAAGCCCTTCAAACGCACCGGGCGCGTAAGCCAGGCGGTGTTCCCCCCGGGGAATCGGCCACGTCATTTTGCCGCCGGGAAGATAGACTTCCCCTGTCGGCAGTGCCGCGTCCATCTGAACCATGACGTGGGCGGCAGGATCGGTGAGAATCTCAATGCGGTCGCCCTCCTGCCATTCCCTGTCCACGCACAGCAGCGCCGTGTCCGGGTGAAGCGTTTCCGCAATCACCGTGTTCTGCGCGTCCAGCACCACAATCCGAATCATTTGTTTTCTCCTTCAACCTATTATATGATAATTGAAATTCGTGAACGCAGCCGCCCCGCCCGCCGTTTCCGAGGCGTAACAGAACAAGCCGGGGCGAACGCCTACGAAGTGCTTCAGGTCAAAAACCACGTGCTGCGGCGTCCCCAAGGGCTGCCAATCGCCGTTGTCCAAATAGAAATAGGACACGGTATCCCGCATTTCAGTAAAGTCATACACCGCTTTCAGCGTTACCCGGCCTGCCGCAGGCGCGTCTGCGGCGATCGCCTCCCCCTCCCCCGCTTTTTTCAGCAGTGATAGATGGAATCCCTCCGCGTCCCGGCGCAGAGCGATGGCGCTCCAGTCGTATTGCAGCGCGCATAAGCCCGCGCGGTCACCGGGCTTTAACCTGCTGCCGTCCACGTCCACCGTCACTTCCGTAACGGGGTATGTGCAGCGCACGGTCAGGGTGTCGCGGGCATCGGTCAGCGCCTTGTCCGTTCGGCCCGCTGTCAGGGTCAGCTTGCCGTTTCCGGTTTCCCATAACGAATCATCCGGCAGATGGTTCCATTCCCACATTTCTCCCAGCGCAGGCGCGTCAAAGCTGTCGGAGGCCGCCAGCGGCGCGTATGCGTGGCCCGGCCGGGCAGTCAGGTTGACCACCTCGCTCAGCGCTTTTCCGTCGTGCCCGATCACCGGCATCCCGTTTTCCCAGGTCATGGGCAGCAGCACGGGCGTGCGCCCCACCGCGCCGCGATCCTGGAACAGGAAGGCGAACCAGCGCCCGTCCGGGGTGTCCACCACGCCTCCCTGGGCGATGCCCTGGTCATGGTAGCCCAAGTCATCGTTGAACACAATGCCCCCGGTGAATTCGCCCGTCAGACTGTCGGAAGAAAAGCAGCTTTCCACCCGCCGCCAGCGGTCGGGCAGGGAATGGATCGTGAAGTGGTAATACCGCCCGTTGATCTTGTAGAAGTGGGAGCCCTCGTAGCCCAGCTGCCTGGTCTCCCCGATCTGAATCAGCACCCGGTCAAGGCCGCCGGGCTGACGCCCGGTCAGGTCAGCGTTCAGCTCCGTCAAACGCACGGTGCTGTTGCCGTGGATGATGTACGCCTTGCCGTCGTCGTCGAAGAACAGCGAAGGATCGTAGTACAGACCCTCAAGCCGGTTCAGCGTCCAGGGCCCGTTTTCAATATCCGACGTATGATAAATGTGCGTTTCACCCTTATCCACTACCGCAAAGCAGACATAAAATTCCCCGTTGTGCCAGCGCAGGGACGGAGCCCACATTCCCTTTCCGTAGCAGTTCTGTCCGTTCCGCAGAGCACGGGCGTCGGTGTCATCCAGGGCGTTATAGAGGTGACCGCACCACTCCCAGTGAATCAAATCATAGGAGCGCAGAATAGCGCAGCCGGGGCAGAAATGCATGGTGGTGCTGATAAGATAGTAGGTATCCTCCACCCGGATCACATCCAGATCTGGAAAATCGCTGGCCGTCAGCAGGCTGCTGCCTTTGCTGAGCTGCGAGGAGAAAAAGAACTGCCATTGCAGCAGCGCGGTATCGGGCTGGGTAAAACGGAAATACAGATCATGGACGCCGGTGATGGTCTCCGGCAGGCCGAACAGCTCGCTCCTGGCTTCGCCTGCCGCTGGCAGGCCGATCACAGCGGCGGGCTTATTGTTCAAATCGTCCAGCAGGATTTCAACCTTCGCGCCTTCCTTGGCCGTGAAGCGCAGTTTCACGCCGCCCGCGCCTTCCGCGCCAAAGTCCACGCCCGAAATGCCGATCCAGCCGCCTGCCAACCTGCTCCTGACCAGCATATCGCCGGTGCCGGACAGCTTGTCCTCCGGATGAATCAGCGCCGTTTCCGCGCCCGCCAGGGAGGCCAGCGCAGCAGCGGGTACTTCCCGATAGGGATCGAAGGCATGCAGCTGCTCCACGCCCGCGAAGGTGCCCTGGGACAGCGTCGGCAGCCCGGCTTCGTTCATTTCCAATTCATCCACAAACGTGCTGCGGTAGCCCGCGTTCCAGCCCATGGCCTTGTCCACGGTGGCGGCGTGGTAGGTGATATAATGCTTGCCGTTAAATTCAAACATGCAGTGGTGATTGTTGCCGCCCACGCCGAAATAAGCGGAGGGATTTTTCAGCACCCGGCCCGCGAAGGTGAACGGCCCCATGGGGGAATCGGAGGTCATGTACACGATTTCGCCGCTGAGGAAGCCCTGGCTGCTGCCTCCGGAGGGCACGCTGAAATTGGAGCAGTAAGAATATACATAGGTATCGCCGAATTTGTTGATGCCGGAGTCCTCAAACAGCCACGGCGGGGAGATGATTACAGGGTCCCCGTCCAGGGAAATCATGTCGTCCCCCAGCTTCACCACCCGCGCGGTGCCGGGGTCGGCGGCTTTGCCCTCCGGTACGCCGCCGCCGAAATAGAGATAAGCGCTGCCGTCGTCGTCCATCAAGATGGCGGGGTCAAACAGCCAGGTGATGGTATCGCAGGTGGGGGTGGCGCGGCTGATCAGCGCATGGCCCAGCGGGTCGGTGAAGGGGCCGGTGGGGCTGTCCGCCGTCAGCACGCCGATGCCGCCCGCGCTGTTGGCGAAGTACAGGAAGAACTTGTCCTGCCCGCCGATGGTTTTCCACGCCGCGCAGGGGGCCCAGGAATTGCCCGCCCACTTGGCCGCTCCGGCGCGGCCTGCGGCGTTCACCGAGCCGTGATCCTGCCAGTTCACCAGATCGTCGGAGGACGCCACGCGCAGGGTCGTAATATTGCTGTAATTGTTGGTTCTGGGTTTCCCGTCCAGGCCGATCATGGGCTCGTCCCCGGTCATGTACAGGTACACCCGGCCATCGTACACCATCGCCCAGGGGTCCGCGCCGAAGCGCTGCACCATCACGGGATTATGATCCTTCAAGGTTTTATACACACTCACAGTATCTTCCTCCTGTTGCATGATCGTATCCAAGCCCAGTTTTTCCACCGCCTCCTGGAGCCGCTTGTCGCTGGAAACCAGAGGAATGGAAGCGTCCTGCAAAAAGCCGAAGAAGGCGGGCTTGCAGCGGTAATTGCTGTCAAAGAGCAGCGGATACTTTTTCTCCGCCGCCGTGTTCAGCCAGGAGGCGTTGTCCGTCAGTCCCCACACCGTGACGCTTTCAATGTCTACGTCATTCTTCACCCTGAGCCGCTCCAGCATGGCAAGCAAACTGCGGTAACGGTATGCCAGGCGCATCTGGCCCAGAGGCGTATTGTCGCCGGTGCTGATGTCCAGCTCGGTGATATGGATGGTCAGGCCCAGGCGGGCGTAGAGGCGCACCGCGTTTTCATATTCCGACAGGCTGGGCGAATCCACGGCGATATGGCTCTGCATCCCCAGGCCGTCCACCAGGCCCTTGTCCGCCAGCTTTTGCAGCAGATTTTTCAGCAGCCCCAGCTTGAGCGGGCCGGTGCAGCCGTAGTCGTTGTAAAACAGCTTCTGCCCCTCGGCGGCGTATTTGCGGGCGAAGGTAAACGCCAGCTCCACCCAGTCGTCGCCGATGGTTTCATACCACAGGTTGTTCTGGGTGCGCAGCCCTTCCGGATGGCCGTTGCCCGGCTCGATGGCCTCGTTCACCACGTCCCAGGCGTACACCAGACCGGGATAATTGGTGTTGATGTATTCCATTTCATCCCGGATGTAGTTCTCCATCCGCAGGATCATGGTGTCCCGGTCCACCAGCGGGGCGTCCTTCCGGTCCGACCAGTCCTCGGCAAAGAACCAGCGGGGCGTTTGGGAGTGCCACACCAGGGTGTGGGCCCGCACCTTCATGCCGTGCTCCTGGGCGAATTTCAGCACCGGCGCGGCCTGGATGAAGCTCAGCTTCACGCGGGTGTTGTCCTTGGAGCGTTTGCTGGCCGACCGGTCCATCGTAAAGTCGGGCTTCATCTGGTTTTCACAGGTCAGGGAATTGAAGTGGGCGGTGATCACGCCGGCGGCCTTTTCGTTCCGCAGCACCTCCGGCGACGTCGCCACGCCGACGGCAAAGATTCCTTCATATTTTTGAGCCAGGGAGGGCGCTTCCCCGTCCGCCAGATATGCTTCGTACGCAGTCATTTTTGCCTCCTCCGCCGCGGCGCTTCCGCCGCCCAGCAACAGCGCCAGTCCAGTCAGCAGCGCAGCAATTTGTTTCATTCGCACCGTGCTCCCCCTCCCCTTTCAATGAATTGTTCAGTTTCCTTCCATACCAGCTTATCTTATACGATTCCGCTGATAAAAGCAATCCCGTTTCCCGGTTATTGTGTGCTTTTTGCTTCCGTTTCCAGCGCCTTTTTGAACTGTGTCTCATACAGTTCCGTATATACGCCGCCGGCCTTCACCAGCTGCGCGTGCTCTCCCCGCTCCACGATGCGGCCGTCCTTCACCACCAGGATCTCGTCGGCTGCCAGGATGGTGGACAGGCGATGGGCGATCAGGATGCTGGTGCGGGTCTGGATGATGGGCTCGATGGCCTCCTGAATCTTCGCCTCGGAAATGGAATCCAGGGCGGAGGTGGCTTCGTCGAAAATCAGCAGGGCCGGGTCTTTCAGCAGCACCCGGGCAATGGACAGGCGCTGCTTTTCCCCGCCGGACAGCTTGAGGCCCCGGTTGCCCACCATAGCGTCCAGGCCAAGCTCCTGCTTTTGCACAAAATCATAGATATTCGCTTTTTTGCAGGCGGCGATCAGTTCTTCTTCCGTAGCGTCTGGCTTGGCGTAAAGCAGGTTTTCCCGGATGGTGCCGTTGAAGAGATACGTTTCCTGGCTCACGATGCCCACGTTCCGGCGCAGGAAGGACAGATCGAGCTTTTTCACGTCCGTTCCGCCGAACAGCACCGCCCCTTCCTGGCAGTCGTACAGCCGGGGAATCAGGTTGATGATGGTGCTTTTCCCGGACCCGGAGGGGCCGACGATGGCGATACTGTGCCCCGCCCGCAGGGAGAAGGACACATCATGGAGGATTTGCCGTTCCGGGTCGTAGGAGAAATTCACATGCTGAAACGCCACGCTGCCGTCGGCGCTGGAGGGCGTAACGGCGTCCGGCGCGTTCTGAATCTCCACGGGCAGATCGAAGTATTCAAAGATGCGGGTGAACAGCGCCATGGAGCGAATCCACTCCACCTGAATGTTGAGCAGTTGGTTCACCGGGCCGTACATGCGGCCCAGCAGCGACACCATCACCGTGATGTCGCCCACCGTCAGGTCCTGGCCGTACTGCATCATCAGGATGCCGCCCACCAGGTACAGCAGCATGGGGCCGATGGAGGAGAATACGGAAATGACCATAAAGAACCACCGGCCCGCCATGCTCTCCTTGATGTTCAGGCGGATCATGCGGCTGTTGGCGTCCTTGTACCGGTCGTATTCGTACTGCTCCTTTCCGAACAGCTTCACCAGCATCTGCCCGCTGACGGACAGGGTTTCGTTCAGGATGCCGTTGATTTCGTCGCTGCACGCCTGGGATTCCCGCGTCAGCTCCCAGCGGGTCTTGCCCGCGCGGCGGGAGGGCAGCACGAACAGGGGGATCACCAGCACCCCCAGGGTGGCCAGCATCCAGTTCCGCTGATACATCACCGCCAGCGCGGCGATCAGCGTGATGGAGTTGGACAGGATGGAGGTGAACGTGCCGGTGATCACCGACTGCACGCCGCCGATATCACTGGTCATGCGGGTGATGATGTCGCCCTGGTTGTTGGTGGTGAAAAAGCGCTGGCTCATCTGCTGCAAATGGGCGTACATCTTGTTGCGCATGTCAAACGTGATGTGCTGCGCAATCCAGCTGTTCAGGTAGTTCTGCCCAACCCCGATCAGGCTGCTGCCGATGGTCACGCCCAGGGACAGCAGGATCAGCTTGATCAGAATATCCACGCCCTGCTTTTCCGCCAGCGCGTCCACGATGCGCCCGGTGAGCACGTTGGGATACAGCGCCAGCAGCGATGAAAACGCAATGCACACCAGGATCAGCAAAAACTGTTTCCAATAGGGACGCAAATAAGAAAAAACCCGGAAAAGAAGCTCTTTCGTTACCTTTGGCCTGTTCTTCTTCTCTTCCTCCGTCATAAACCCCCGGCCCATCGGCCCGCCCATTCGCTGCATTTTTTCCTCCTGTTTGTCTATTCACGGTTTCGGCAAGAAAATTATACCAGATAAAAAAGCTGACCGCAATGTCAACGCCCTGTACTGCTTGTGTTTTTCTCATTTGCCGCAAAAAGCCCGAAAATTTTTCCATTCCGGGCAATTCATTGGATAGTAATCAGAAAAATATGATATAATGGCGCAGGTCTCAATCGCCGATTGATGATCTTTCGTACCATGATGAAGAAAGGGGAGAAAAGCAATCAATACCATCCGTTTGAACGATACGCTGTCGCTGACGTTCCCCGACGGATTTGAGAAATTGGATGAAGCCCAGCTGCAGCAGCTGCGCGCCATGAAGTCCAGCCCGGGCGTCTGCCTTCGGGACGAAGAAAAGCATATCATCGTCAGCCTTGCGTATAAAAGGGCCGGGTTTCTTTCGGGGGTGCTGAACGGCAGGGATTTGATCAAGAGCGCTCAGAGCAGGCTTGCCGCCGCGATGCGCGGATACGGCTACCGCCTGACAGGCTATGAGGATCGCCGGGTAGGAAGCAAAGCAGCGCAGAGCTTCCAATACGCCTATGTGGCCCAGGACGTTGGCATGAGGGGGGAATGCTGCGCCATCAAGGAGGGAAAGGCCATCTATTATCTGCACTTCTATGTGCGGGAAACATACGCAGAAGAAGGCTTCCGCCTGTGGAAGCAAGTCCTGGCGGACGCCGATTGGAACTGATCATCCATTCTGAAATCAGCGCTTTCCGTTTTTACGGAAAGCATTGACAATATAAAGGGGGACATAAAAATGAAAAAACTCTTTGCGATTATCCTGGTTCTGGCTCTGGCCCTGACGAACGCGGCTTTCGCTGAAGAAGAGGATTTGCCGCCTATACCCGAGGAAGCGGCCATGTACGAGGGCACGTGGGTCTGCGACCGGGCCAGCATCGAAATCATCTGGGAAGAAGAGGGGTTCCGGGTGTTCATTTCCTGGAGCAGCAGCGCCGAGGAGACCTCCGAATGGGAATACAGCTGCTATTATAACGCGGAAACCAAATCCCTGGAAGCCATGCCTGCCGGTATCCATACCGATAACGTGTACGGCGAGGACGGCGAAATCGTTTCCTCGACCGTAATCTATGACGACGGCGAAGCGACCTTCATCCTGGACGAGGAAGGACACCTGCTCTGGCACGATGCCAAGGAAGACGCGGGCAAGGATATGCTCTTTGAGCGAGTGGAAATTCCGGACGCTCAATAACAGCGTCTGAACATACAAATGAGGGAGGAATACAATGGATATTCAATACTTGCTCTGGCTTCAGGACTTCCGCAACGGCATGAACGACGCCTGGACGCCCTTCATGGAGTTCGTTTCCTCATTCGCCGTGGACTATCTGATCCTGATCCCGGTATTCCTGTACTGGTTCTGGGATAAGCGGAAGGGCCTGTACGCGCTGGTTTCCTATTACTTCTGCATGATCATGACGCCGCTCATTAAGCTGACGGCCTGCATCTACCGCCCCTGGATCCGGGACAGCCGCGTGCTGCCCGCCGGTGACTCCATCCGCACGGCCACGGGCTATTCCTTCCCCAGCGGCCACACCTCCACCGCGGCGCCCCTGGCGGGCGGCATGGCGGTGAACATGTGGGACAATAAGCTCACCCGCTGGCTTTCCTTCCTCTTCGTCGCGTTCATTCTGCTGACCGGCTTCTCCCGCAACTATCTGGGCGTACACACGCCGCAGGACGTGTTCGTGGGCATCAGCGAATCCGTGTTCAGCCTGATCCTGACGGCGAAGCTGTTCCAGTACCTGGACAAGCATCCCGAAAAAGAGGACTGGTTCCTGCTGGGCGGCTTTATCCTGTGCTGGATCGGTATCGCGTATATCACGCTCAAGCCCTATCCCGCGGACTACAATGAAGAAGGCAAGCTGATCGTGGACTCTCAGAAGATGATGATCGACGGCTACGGTGACATCGGCAAGGTGATCGGCTTCATCATCGCGCGGTTTGTGGAAAAGAAATGGATCAAATTCCAGTCCTTCCGGCACGGCTGGCTGGGCGCTGTGATCTGCGCTGTGCTGCTGATTCCGATGGTGATGTTAAAGAGCCTCGTGCGTCCCGTGATGACGGACTGGCTGGGTGCGCACTGGGGCCGGCTGGCCTTCTCTGTGATCCACGCCTTCTATTATATCGCGCTGGTCCCGCTGCTGCTCAAGCTGTCCGGAAAGATTTTGCCGGCTTTGAAAGCGTGACGCGGCACGAAAGCCTTGCCTCGTTCTTTTCCTTGGCGCTTGAAGAAACTCTGATATAATAAACTATTGAAATTGGAATAAAAGGAGGAACCCTATATGAGCACCCTGAGTCAGGATTCCAAACAAAAGACCACCACGCTTTTTCACTCCAACCCGGTTTTGAGCCGGCTGAGCAAAGTCACCGAACGGACGGAAACGGATGCCGCTTCCTATATGGGCATTGCCATCAAAACCTGTTACTTCCTGGTCATCACCCTGGTCGGCATGATCGCCCAGCTGATCGTAGGCGGCATCTTTGCCAAGGAACCCGTCTGGCAGAGCTTCGAGGTCTATGAGAATTTCGCTGTGACCCTGTCCCAAAAGGAAACCGTGGCGCTCGTCGCGGTGCTGATTCTGGGCTTTGTTTGCGAAATGATCGGTATCTTCGCCCGCAAAACCATTCCCGTGACCGGCACGATCTACGCCGCCAGCCAGGGCTATGTGATTTCCTTCCTGGTGTTCAAGGTGCTCAAGGGCTATGAATACCTGGGTCTGGAAGCGCTGCTGCTCACGGTGGCAGTCGTCGCCGTGATGAGCTTCCTGTATTCCTCCGGCCTGGTTCGGGGCGGCAAAAAGTTCCGCACCGTGCTGCTCACCCTGATCCTGGGGTCCGTGGGCGTAGGCCTGCTCAGCTTCATCGGATCGCTGATTCCCGCCACCCGGCCTTATGTGCAGGCAATGACGCAAAACTCCCTCATCACCATCACGGTGGACCTGGTGGGCACCCTGATCGCCGCCATGTTCCTGATCAGCGACTTCTCCATGATCGACGACTGCGTCCAGGAGGGCTATCCCAAGGAATATGAATGGGCCGCCGCCTTCGGTCTGGTATTCACCGTGATCTGGATTTATCTCAAAATTCTGGACCTGGTGATGCAGCTTGCCGGCAAAAACAAGGATTGACGGCGCTCCTTGAAACGGATCATTCCGCTTTTCCTATGCTTATCGCGTGACCGCACAGGTCACGCTTTTTTAAAGGTTTTACCGCCAGCTGTTGCCCTGTTCTTTTATAGCATGAACATTCGTGTCCTAAAGGATGTATGATAAAGCCAGCAGGAAGGAGACGCTGGGGGCTGCGCGCCCCCAGACCTGCGCCAGGGTGGTGACCACCCTGGACCCGCAACTGGCGAAATTACATGGTTGGGATAAGCGAACAAGCTCCGCCTGGTTCGCTGGGTTACGAAAAGTTTGAGGGCTTCTGGTCCAAGAAAGCACAACGGAACCAAGTCAGACTTTCGCATCCCTCCATGCAACAGCGGGAAACAAGCAGATGGTTTCGGTCAGACAGTATCCGCGCTTGAGGTCCAGGAGATGAAATCTCCTGGTTCAGGGGTACAGGGGGCTGAACAAGCCCCCTGCCTCGTCTTTGCCTTTCATCCTTCACAACATGACTGTATAGAATGTAGAACAGGAGCAGGATTACGATTCTTCGCTGTTTCCCAATTCTTCAAATTTCTGCCGCATAGTGGGATTGTGGCGGGTGAGCTTCTTGATGGACAGATCCTCTGCCTTGTCGTTGGCCAGGCGAAGCTGGCGGTCGGAGGCGGTGAGGGCGTCCTTGATTTTTTGCAGGTGGGCAATGGATTTGTCGATTTCGTCGATGGCCTCCTGGAAGCGCTTGCTGGCCTGCTGATAATTGTAGGAAAACTTGGACTTAAAATCGTTCACTTCGTTTTCAAAGTTGGTGATGTCGATGTTCTGCTCCCGGATGAGGGCCAGCTCCTGCCGGGCCTTCACCGCGTTCATGGCGGCGTTGCGAAGCAGGGTGATCATGGGGATAAAGAACTGGGGCCGGATCACGTACATTTTTTCATATTGATAGCTCACGTCCACGATGCCGGTGTTGTAGAGCTCGCTGTCCGCCTCCAGCAGCGTGACCAGCACGGCGTATTCGCATTTCTTTTCCCGCCGGTCCTTGTCCAGCTCCTTGAAGAAATCCTCGTTGCGGTGCTTGGTGGCGGTGGTGTCCATCTCGTTTTTCATTTCAAACATGATGGACAGGATTTCCGTGCCGTCCGGGGCGTTCTCCCGGAAAATGAAATCGCCCTTGCTGCCGGTGCGGGCATCGTTGTCCTTGTCGAAATAGGCGTTGGGGAAGGCGGTCATGCGGATGCGGTTGAACTCGGTCAGGCAGTGCTGCTCCAGGCTCTCCCCCACCATCTTGGTGGACTGGCGGGCCTTGAAGTCCCGGTACTGGGCGATCTGCTCGTCCTTCATGGAAAGCTCCATTTTGTGCTGTTCCCGGAGGTAATGCTCCTGATTGGCCCGGTCATCCTTCTCATGCTGCAAGGCGCTTTTCAATTCCTGAATGGTGAGCTGCTGCTCCTGCAAGGCCATCTGAACGGAAAACTTCGCCCGCTCCTTTTCAGCTTCCAGATCCCGCTGAAGCTGCCGGATTTGCTGCTGCTCCTGCAACTGCGCCATTTCCTTTTCAGTGATCAGCTGTTGCTTTTCCGCCTGGCTGGCTTGCTTTAACTGCTCCAGCTGCGCGTGGAGCTGGGCCAGCTCTTTTTCTTTCTTTTGCTCAGCTTTGCTGACAGCCAGCTCCACCGCGGCGGTTTCCCGGCGCTCCACTTCCTGGGCAAATTCCCTGTCCCGTACCTGCTTCACGATGGCGGCGTAGCCCGCCTCGTCCACCTGAAACACTTCCCCGCAGTGGGGACACTTGATTTCCTGCATGGTTCCTCCTGCTGCATGTAAGACTGAAAATATCTTTTTTAAGATAGCGATATCCTTTTGCTTTTCTCGGAAGGGGGCTGGGGAAAACTACATTTTCGTCTCTTCCTGTTTTTTCTGCCGCCAGGCCTGCTTGTAGGCGGTTTCCAGGGCGGGGGTGGCGTGGACGCGGTTGTTCTTTTCCAGGAAGGCGGCTATGCTTCCCTGCACGCCCTCCACCTCCCGCTCAAATTCCCGGGCGGAGGTGCGCAGGGCCTGATTGCCCAGTACGATAGCCTGCTCCGGACCGTCGGAGGTGGCCACGCGGATGCGGGCCTGGCCCTTGGCCTCATAGGTGGTTTTCTCGATGTAGGCGTCGGCGGTCTGGGCTTCCTTGGTGTAGACCACGAAAATGTTGGCGTATTTTTCCACCGATCCGGCGCTGCCCTGCACCCGGTAGGCGTCGAACACCAGGATCACGTCTTTGCCGGTCATACCGCTGTAATTGCACAGAATGTCCATCAGCTGCTGCCGGGCGGCTTCCAGGTTTTCACGGCTCAGCTTTTTCAAATCATCCCAGGCATAAATGATGTTGTAGCCGTCCACCAACAGAATTTCTTTTTGGATGAACTCGCCAGGGGCGGCGGGGGCGTTGGAGGCCGTGCGGGCCTTGACCGACTGGAACAGCTGCCGGGATTTTACCGGGCCGTAGGTGCGCTCGAAAATCGCCATCAGCTCCTCGTCCTCCTTCGCGGTGCCCTGATAGGCGGCGCGGGGCGGGGCTTTCATCGGCGCGGCTTCGGCCTGGGCCTGCTCCATTTTTTCTTTGAGTAAGGGCAGATGGGCGTAGCTGTCCACCTGATCCCAGCGCACGTCAAAGCCAGCACCGTGGGAACAGAAAATGGAATCAGGGGAGTTGAACAGGTCGGCTTCGGGGTTATACGCCCGCTCGGCGATCACCCTGTCCGCGTCGGCACAGGGCAGGTAGGCGGCGAACTCCGCGCTCATGTGCCCCCGGCCCTTGGTGTAAACGCTCACCTGCTTGCCGTAGGAGGCGCACTTGGAGGCCGGGGCCAGGGCCCGCAGCCGCTGCAGGCCGTCCGTCAGCGCTTCCGGGGCGTCGAACTCCCCGCCCATGGCGGTAAGATCGGTCATGGCGCGGCCGATGTTTTCCTCGGGCAAGATCAATTCCAGATTCAGGTAGGGTTCCAATAGCTGGCACTGGGCTTTCATCAAGCCTTGGCGGATGGCCCGGTAGGTGGCCTGGCGGAAGTCGCCGCCCTCGGTATGCTTTAAATGGGCGCGCCCCGCTACCAGGGTGATTTTCATATCCGTGATGGGCGAGCCGGTCAGCACGCCCACATGGACTTTTTCTTTCAGATGGGTCAGGATCAGCCGCTGCCAGTTCACGGCCAGGTCGTCCAGGGACACCGCCGTGCCGAACTGCATTCCGCTGCCCCGCTTGCCGGGGGTGAGCAGCAGGTGCACTTCCGCATAGTGGCGCAGGGGCTCGTAATGCCCCACGCCCTCCACGGGGGCCAGGATGGTTTCCCGGTACAGCACGCTTTCGTCGGCAAAGCCGATCTCCATGCCGAACCGGTCCTTGCACTGGCGCTTTAATACCTCCAGGTACACGTCCCCCATGGACTGGATGTGGATTTCCCGCTTTGGCTCGATGTATTCCACCCGCATGAGGGGCTCTTCCTCCTCCAGCGTGCGCAGATAATTCAGTGCGTGGTGGATGTCGGTATTGTCCTGAATCACCAGGCGGCAGGAATAGCAGGGCTGGATGACCGCTTCCTTCCGCGCGGCTTCCATGCCCAGGCCGTCGCCGGGGGCGGTTTTGCTCAGCCCCACCACGCAGCACAGGCTGCCCGCCTCGGCGCTTTGCACGGCGGTATACTTGGCCCCGGAATACAGCCGGATCTCCGCCGCCTTTTCCGCCCAGAGGGTTTCGCCGCTGTCGTCCTTGCGGGTCAGCAGGTCGCGGACCTTCAGTTCCCCGCCGGTGATTTTCATGAAGGTCAGCCGGGCACCCTGGGCGTCTCTTGCAATTTTGTATACCCTGGCCCCGAAGGCGTCGGGGTAGGTTTTCCCCGGGTCGAAGGCGGCCAAGGCGTCCAGCAGCTCCATGACGCCCTCGTTTTTCAGCGCGGCCCCGAAGTAGCAGGGGAACAGCCGCCGGGAGCGGATGAGCTGCTGAATCCGGTAGTCCGGTACCGCGCCTTCCTTCAAATAATAATCCAGCGCGGCTTCGTCGCACAGGGCGATTTTCTCGTCGTCCCGGTGGGTGAAGTCCACGATGTTTTCGGATAATTCCGTTTGCAGGTGCCTGACCAGCGTTTCGGGGTCGCCCTCGAACCGGTCCATTTTATTGACGAAAAAGAACGTGGGAATCTGAAATTGATTCAGCAGCTTCCAGATCGTGCGGGTGTGGGGCTGCACCCCGTCCGTGGCGCTGATGACCAGCACGCACCCGTCCAGCACGCCCATCACCCGCTCGGTTTCGCCGGAAAAATCCGTGTGGCCGGGGGTGTCCATCAGGGTGAGGGTCGCGCGTTTATGGGTCAGGATGGCCTGCTTGGAAAAGATGGTGATGCCGCGCTCCTTCTCCATCCGCTCGGTGTCCAGGAACGCGTCGCCGTGATCCACCCGGCCCTGCCTGCGCACCGCGCCGGACAGGAACAGCATCGCTTCGCTCAGCGTCGTTTTGCCCGCGTCCACGTGCGCCGCCAGCCCGATCACGCTTCCCTTTCCCGCCATCACCGCGCCCTCCCTTGGTTTGATTGATTTATTATAGCAAAAAAGCAGGGGAGCGGCAACAGAAAAAACAGTCCAGCATGGATGTAAACGACTTTTAACATAAACGCTCCGGAATGTTGTGATTCGTATCTTGTAGCCGGACATTATCTCTGCTATGATGTTCCCGTGAGGTGGGAAAAGTATGATTGGTGAGAACATTCAGTATTTGCGGAAAAGGAAGTCCATCACCCAGGAAGCGCTGGCCGAGCAGATCGGCGTTTCCCGCCAGACCATCGCCAAGTGGGAAAGCGGCGAAAGCGCGCCGGACCTGGAAATGAGCGGGAAGCTGAGCCAGGCGCTGGACGTGACCCTGGACGACCTGGCCAACGCGCCGCTGTACCAGGCCCCTCCGGAAGCGCCGCCGTTGAAGGGAAAGCACATGTTCGGTTTGGTCACCGTCGGCGACAAGGGCCAGATCGTGATCCCGGTGCAGGCCAGGCGGGTGTTCCACATCAATCCCGGCGACCAGCTCATGGTGCTGGGCGACGAGGACCGGGGCATCGCCCTGATGGACGCAAAATTTTTCATGCAGGTTGCGGAGGTGATGCGCAATGGCGGCAAATAACGCGCCCCTGTCGGTACGGGGCCTGACGAAAAAATATCCCGCATTTGAGCTGCGGGACGTGACTTTTGATTTGGTTCCCGGCGCGATCACCGGCTTCATCGGCCGCAACGGCGCGGGCAAAACGACTACCCTCAATTCCCTGCTGGGCTTCATCCGCCCGGACGGGGGCGAGGTCAGCTTCTTCGGGCTGGACATGAAAACCAGCGCAGAAGCCATCAAGCAGCGCATCGGCTTCGTGTCGGCGGGCATGACCTATTACACCGGCAAAAAGCTGAAAACCATCACGGATGTGACCCGCGCTTTCTATCCCGGCTGGGACGATGGAACGTATCGGAAATACATGAGCCAATTCGGCCTGGACGAAGGCAAGACCCCCGCGGCCCTGTCCAACGGCATGAAGATCAAGTATGCCTTGGCGCTGGCCCTGTCCCACGGGGCAGACCTGATGCTGCTGGACGAACCCACCAGCGGCCTGGACCCGGTGTCCCGGGAAGAACTGATCGAAATCTTCCTCTCCCTCCGGGACGCGGGCAAGACCATCCTGTTTTCCACCCACATCACCAGCGACCTGGACAAGTGCGCCGATCGTATCCTGTTTCTGCAAAAGGGCCAGTTGACGGCGGACATGGAGTTGGAGAACTTCCGCACCCAGTATTTGCTGGCGGAGATTCAGGGCGAGCTGCCCGAAAACGTCAAGGCGCTTACCAAGGGCGTCTGCCGGGTGCGGGACGGATATACCGCGCTGATACAGGCGGACGACGCGAAAGCCGCAGGCATTCCCTGCCGTGCCGCCACGCTGGACGAAATCATGGTGCATCTGGACAAGGAGGAGGCCGCGCAATGAATCTGCTGAAAAAAGAATTCAGGCTGTGCCTGCATCCCACCGCGCCGTTGTTTCTGATGCTGTGCACCATGATCCTGATTCCCAATTACCCTTACGCCGTCAGCTTTTTCTATATGACGTTGGGCGTGTTCTTTATCTGCCTGACGGGCCGGGAAACCCACGACGCGGCCTTCACCGCCGCCCTGCCCGTGAGCAGGAAACAGATGGTGCATGGCCGCATCGGAATGGTGTGCTGTCTGGAACTGGCGGATATTATTGCCGCCGCGGTGATGCTGTGGGTCAAAAGCCTGATCGGGTTCACGCCCAATCAGGCGGGGATGGACGCGAACATCGCCCTGCTGGGGGAAGGCTTCATCCTGTTCGGCCTGTTCAACCTGATCTTCTTCCCCAATTGGTACAAGAACATCAACAAGGTCGGCGTGCCCTTCCTGCTCAGCAGCGCGGCGGTGTTCGTATATATCCTGCTGGCGATCGTGAGCACCTACGCCGTCCCCTTCGTGCGGGACTGCCTGGACACCCAGGACCCGGCGCACTTGCCGGAAAAGCTGCTGTTCATTGGCGCGGCTCTGCTGTTTTTCACCGGGGCCACCTGGCTGAGTGAAAGGGCGTCCGGAAAACGCTTTGCCATGGTTGACCTGCAGCTGTAATCCATAAAATATCAGCCCATGTCCGGAAGCGTCGGGCATGGGCTGCTTTGTTATCAACACACTTTCGTGCCTTCCCGCATACGATAAAACCGGATAGCGGAAGGAGGAAACGGAAATGAACCAGGAAAAAACGGAAAACAAATCGCCCTTCGCGGCGCTGACCTGGCAGGAGCAGCAGGACCGATGGCTGGCCTGGCGTTCCAGACAGCTGGACTACCAGCCCGCGGCCAGCGAACCGCCCGCGCGGCAGCCCCGAATGCCCATGGAGCATCCCGAGCCCCGGCGTTCTGACACCGACGGCCTGCCGCGTATGCGTCTGCCGAATATGCGCATTGCCGCGCCAACCCGGCACCAGGAACTGGATCAGGTGATCAGCCGCCATCGTCAGGCCCTGAAACAGGCGGCGGCGTTTCAGACGACGCCTATCGACTGAAAAACGCGGTGATTTCATGCCAATGCCGGATGATGCCGATGATCGCCAGATGGACGGGATAAAAGGTGTATCCAACCCACGTGGGCAGATGGGGCCTATCCCTTCTGGACCGCATGGGCAGCAGGATGATCGGCAGCGCCAGAATGGCCCAGAACTCGATCTGCGCGATATGCGCAAACAGCTTTCGTCCCTCCGGCAGAAAAGATACCTGCTGAATCACCGGCAGGCCGAACACCGTTTTGAGCGACAGCGTGCCAAAGCCCCAATACAGGCAATACGCGATCATCAGGCTCGCGATGGACGCCCGCGTCTGCCGCGCGCCATACAGCAGCATCACAAACAGCACGCCCTGGAAGCCGTAATCCATTTTGACCGTGCAGGCGGCAAGCACCGCCAGCACCGGCCCCCAGTACCGGCTGCCGAACCGGTTTTCCCGGATGGCCGCGATTCCCAGCAGGCCCAGCAGCAGCGTGGCGAACACGTTGAGCTCGTTCCAGGAATGGTTCATGCCGTACACAAAACAGGGCTGGGAAATAACGCCGACAATCAGCACACGCAGGGCATACTTCCAGATGTTCCGGGTGTACACCGCGCCCGTCACCATCCCCCACGCGAACAGCGGAAACGCGATGCGGCCCAGAAGGCGCAGCTCATACACATTGGGGAAGAAAGCCGCGCCGATGTGGTCGATGATCATGAAGATGAACGCGGCGATCTTTACAAAATCCTTGTTTTCGTTGCCGCCCGTGCGCGGCGGCAAAACGGGGGATAATTCAGTCATGTCGTTTGCTTCCTTCATCACATATAGAAAACTTGTCATGCCCAGCCGCACGCCGGCATAGAATGAACATGGGGGTCTCCTGCATCACTGTCCCGTCGTCTGGCCGCTGAAAAGGCGCGGCGCTGCGGCGGGACAGACGACGTTTTGGGCGAAAGGAATTTTAATCCACGAACGAAATCCTGTCTTCCTTCACCTCATGGGCGGGCTTGGTATCGGTGGGCACGCCCACGGCAATGGCGATCACAAAGTCCCAGCCCTCGGGGAAATGCAGGGCCTTGCGGAAGGCATCCGCCTTGTCGCCCAGGAAAGCGTCCCGCGGCATTCCCAAAATCACACTGCCCAGCCCCATGCTTTCCGCCGCCAGCGCGATGTTTTCCACCGCAATGCCGCCGTCGATGGGGGTGTAGTGGAAGTCCGGCAGACCGGAAATCACGATCACGCACGGCGCGTGATAAAACACATGGAAGTCCTTGTCCGCAAAACGCGGGGAGCGCTTTTCCGGATTCCGCTTCATCATCTGTTCCCATACGGCCTGGTTGAGCTCATCCAGCAATTGCTGGTTGCGCACCACTGAAAAATGCCAGGGCTGGCGGTTCACAGCGGAGGGCGATTCCACCGCGGCTTTGAGCAAAGCGTCGATTTGCTCCTGGGTCAGGGGCGTGGGGGCATAAGCGCGGTGGCTGCGGCGGGCGGAAATCAGGCTGAGCGTTTCATTGGTCATGTTCTTTTTCCTCCTTCTTGAATCATAGCGGGGTCCTGTGATATAGTAATGAAAAAATCAAGGGAACCAAACGGGAGGCAGGCACATGCTGCGGGCGGAAGAATGGATGCAAGAAGCGCTGCGGGAAGCGGCGGCGGATGAAAACGAAGTGCCGGTCGGCGCGGTGGTGGTCTGCCAGGGCCGCGTCATCGCCCGCGCCCACAACGAGCGGGAAGCAGGCCAGCCCTTTGCCCACGCGGAAATGCTGGCCATGGAACGCGCTTGCCGGGTACTGGGGGACCGCCGTCTGCACGGCTGCACCCTGTATGTCACCCTGGAGCCCTGCCCCATGTGCGCCGGAGCGCTTATCATGGCAGAGGCCGACGCCTGCGTGTTCGGTGCATACGATCCGCGGCAGGGCTGCTGCGGCAGCGTGTACACCCTGCCCCAGGATCCTGCTTTTTACCATCGCGTTCAGTGCGCGGGCGGCGTGCTGGAAGAACAGTGCGGCGCGCTGCTTCGCCGCTTCTTTGCGGAAAAGCGATCCACCCCGTCAGTATAGCACGTTTCTATCCCTTTCGGCAAGAATCACGCTATCCCCGATTATGTCAAAATAGCAGTAAAAGAATGAACAAGATGTAACAATCCCGTTTTATTTTTGAAAAACACTTGCGAAGAATCCGAACCTGTGTCATAATATCATCCGCGATTACTTCCCGGTTCGCGGGAAAGAAAAGTGAGGTAAGGATAAAGCAAATGTCTAAAAAAGTTGGGATTATATGTGCCATCGTGATCGTACTGGCGGCGGTTTTCTGCCTGTATCAGTTTACGGATATTTTCGGCGCGAAGCAGGACAAAACCGTCGCGGCCGCCGCGCAGCCAACCGCCGCGCCTGTTGAAACCGCGACCGAAGCGCCCGCCCCGACGGAAGCGCCAACCGAAGAACCCGCTCCCACTGAGGCTCCTTCGGAAGCTCCGACGGAAGAGCCCGCCGCCACCGAAGCTCCTGTGGAAGCCCCGACGGAAGAGCCCGCCGCCACCGAAGCTCCTGTGGAAGCCCCGACGGAAGAGCCCGCTGCCACCGAAGCTCCTGTGGAAGCCCCGACGGAAGAGCCCGTTCCCACTGAAGCGGCTGCGGAAGAAGCTCCTGCCGAAACGGCGGAAGAACCCGTGGCCGAGAATCCCGTGCTGGCGATCGTGGACGGCAAGGAAATCACCCTGGCTGATACGCAGAACGTGCTGAACAGCCTGGTATCCGGCGGTTATATCAACGACAGCACCGACTATAAAACCGCCCTGGATTATCTGATTCAGACCCGTATCCTTTCCGATAAAATCAAAGAGCTGGGCTTCGACCAGTTCACAGACGAAGAAACAGCCGAATTCACCGCCAAGGGCAAGGCCGAATGGGAAGAAGCGATTCAGCAGTATGTGAGCTATTTCGGCGGAAACGACGAGACCGCGCTGGAGCAGACCCGCCAGGAAGCCGCGGAATACTACACCAGCCACGGCATCACCGAAGAAACCATCACCAAGCAGTACCAGAGCGAGGCTTCCCAGAAAAAGCTGGAAGCGTATATTCTGGAAGGCAAGGAAGTGGCTGTCTCGGAAGAGGACATTCAGGCGCTCTTTGACGAGGCCGCCGAACAGGACATTGCTTCCTTCGATGGCAACGTGGGCACCTACGAGCTGTATCAGGCTTACTACGGCCAGCAGTTCTTCTTCGTGCCGGAAGGCTACCGCGGCATCATCCACATCCTGCTGGACGTGGACGAAACGCTGATGGACGCCTACGACAAGGCCCAGGCCGCCTATGAGGAAAGCAAGACCGAGGAAGCGCCCGACGGAGACGAAGCCCTTAAAGCCACGATGGACGAAGCCCGTCAGGCCATCCTGGACAGCAAAAAGGAAACCATCGACGATATTTACGCCCGCCTGGAAAAGGGCGAGGACTTCACCGCCCTGATCAGCGAATACAACCAGGACCCTGGCATGAAGGACGAAGCGCGGCTGGCTGACGGCTATCATGTGCATAAGGAAAGCCTGATCTGGGATCCTGTGTTCACCGAGGCCGCGTTCAGCGAAAAGATGGTCAAGCCCGGCGACGTATCTGACCCCGTGGTGGGCAAAAACGGCATCCACATCCTCTACTACCTGCGCGACGTGCAGAGCGGAAAGATCGAGATGACAGAAGCCATTCACGATGAAATCAAAACGTATCTGGAAAACGTCAAGGAGAACCAGATTTTGTCCGACGCTTTGTCCGGCTGGCAGGCGGAACACGAAGTGGTGTACAATCAGGAAGCGATCTATGCCCTGACCAACCCCGCTGAAGCCACGGAAACTCCTGCGGAATAAAACCCTCCATCCAAAATCAAGCGCCCCCGCAAGGGAGCGCTTTTTGCTATTCGTCCATATCGCCACTGAGAAATCTATTACCTAACGATTGATACGATTCATCTTCTAAAATACTAACAGTCGTGCTGTGAAGGATGAAAATCAAGAACGAGGCGAGGGCCTATGCGATCCGCAGCCTCAATCGTCGCAACTCTCCACAGGAGAGATTGCTCGTTTCGACTGATCTCACCGCCGATGAAATCAGGCGAAACGAGCAATGTCCGCATGAAGCGGACTTGCGACGATTGAGCCTGCGGAGAACGCCGCCAACCCGGATGCTTTGCATCCGGGG
>ONRC01000074.1 GCA_900320085.1 uncultured Eubacteriales bacterium | reverse complement strand
TGCTTCCGTCTCTCCAAGGCTTTGCGCATGGGCCCGCCCATGATCGCCCAGAAGCTGCAGGCCGCCGTCAACGCCCCGGACCTTTGCCGGGCGGAAAACGTGAACGGCTATCTCAATTTTTTCCTCAACCGGGAGAACTTCGCCCGGGATACCCTGCAAAAAGTGATGGCGGCCCCCGAAAAATGGGGCGGCGGCCAGGACGGCCAGGGCAAGACGGTGTGCATGGACTATTCCAGCATCAACATTGCCAAGCGTTTCCATATCGGCCACCTGTCCACCACCATGATCGGCAACAGCCTGCGCCGCATCTATGATTTCCTGGGCTGGAAAACCGTATCCATCAATCATTTGGGCGACTGGGGCACCCAGTTTGGCAAAATGATCTGCGCCTACAAAAAGTGGGGCGATAAGGAAGCGGTGGAAAAGGGCGGCGTTGATGAAATGACCCGCCTGTACGTGCGCTTCGGCCAGGAAGCGGAAAAGAACCCTGAATTGGAAAACGAAGGCCGCGCCTGGTTCAAAAAGATCGAGGATGGCGACCGGGAAGCCCTGGAAATTTTCCAGTGGTTCAAGGAGGTCACCCTCAAGGACGCTATGAAGGTGTACGACGTGCTGGACGTGCATTTTGACAGCTACGCCGGGGAAAGCTTTTACGCGGACAAGACGGGCCGGGTGGTGGAAGAACTGGAAGAAAAGGGACTGCTTCAGGATTCCGACGGGGCCAAGATCGTGGACCTGGAGGAATACGGCATGCCCCCCTGCCTGATCCTGAAATCCGACGGGGCCACCCTGTACCACACCCGGGACCTGGCCGCCGCCATCTATCGCAAGGAAACTTATCATTTCGATCAGTGCCTGTATATCGTGGCCTACCAGCAGGACCTGCATTTCAAGCAGCTGTTCAAGGTGCTGGAACTGATGGGCTACGACTGGGCGAAAGACCAGTGCAAGCACGTGGCCTTCGGCATGGTATCCTACGAGGGCCAGGCCATGGCCACCCGGAAGGGCCATGTGGTGCTGCTGGACGAACTGCTCACCCGGGCCCAGGAAAAGGCGTTGGAGATTATCAACGAAAAGTCCCCGAATCTGGATAACAAGGACGTTGTAGCACGTCAGGTGGGCGTGGGCGCGGTGGTGTATTCCACGCTGCAAAACAGCCGTATCAAGGACATTGACTTCTGGTGGGACCGCGCCCTGAACTTTGACGGCGAAACCGGCCCTTATGTGCAGTACACCTTTGCCCGCTGCTGCTCCGTGCTGCGCAAAGCCCCCGAAATCGCCGCCGCCCCGGACTACGCCGCCCTGACCGACGACGAGGCCCAGGCGCTCCTGCGTCTGCTGTCCCGCTTCCCGGAAGCAGTGGCCGAAGCCTGCCAGAAAAATGAGCCCTTCATGGTTACCCGGGCCACCACGGAAATCGCCAAGGCCTACAATAAATATTACTATGAACACCGCATCCTGGACGACGACCCCGCCGCCACCGCCGCCCGCCTGGAGCTGACCAAGGCCACCCGCCAGGTCATCAAGACCGGCCTGTACCTGATCGGCCTGGAAGCGCCGGAAAGAATGTAAAAGGCAAGTGTGGAGCGTAAAGAGTGGAGTATAAAGCTCCACTCTTCACGCTGAAACCCAGAACCCTTTCAGCCTTGGCTGCATAAAATGAGCACCAGAACCCCGAAAGGAGGCAGCGGCATGAAGTTTACAAAAATGCATGGCATCGGCAACGATTATATTTATGTGAATTGCTTTGAAGAGGTGGTCAACGATCCCGAGCGCTTAGCCATCGTCATGTCCCGGCCTCATTTCGGCGTCGGCGCGGACGGGCTGATCCTGATCGGCCCCAGCGACAGCGCGGACTTCAGTATGCGCGTATTCAATTCCGACGGCAGCGAAGCGGGCATGTGCGGCAACGGCATCCGCTGCGTGGGCAAGTATGTGTACGAACGCGGGCTGACCGACAAAAACGAGCTGACCATCGAAACCAAGGGCGGCCTCAAAGTCATCCACATGGAGGTGGAAGGCGGCAAGGTGGCCCGGGTCAAGGTGGACATGGGCACGCCGGAGCTGAACCCGCAGCTCATTCCCGTCAATCTGCCGGGGGAACTGGTGCTGCGCCACCGGCTGCAAATCATGGGCCAGACCTGGTACATCACCTGCGTCAACATGGGCAACCCCCACGCGGTCGTGTTCGTCCGCGATCCGGAGGTCATCGACCTGCCCACCATCGGCCCCATGATCGAGCATCATCCCCTCTTCCCCCGGCGCACCAACGTGGAGTTCGTGCGCATCATCGACCGGGGCATACTGCAAATGCGCGTATGGGAGCGGGGCGCGGGCGAAACCCTGGCCTGCGGCACCGGCGCGTGCGCCAGCCTGGTGGCCTGCGTGCTGGCCGGCCTTTCCGACCGCACCGTGCAGATGAAGCTGTCCGGCGGAAACCTGCAATTGCATTGGGACGCCAGCGACAACCATGTTTATCAGACCGGCCCCGCCGCCTTCGTGTACGACGGGGAATGGCTGGAGGATTGACGGAGAAAACAATACCAAAAAAGAACCGTCCGACGGATGACATTTCGGCGGATTGTGGTATATACTGAACACGGTCTGTCCGAAACCTGGGTTTTCATGTGTTTCGGCTGTCCACATCATCACGGGCGAAACGCCCGAATCTATGGAGGCTTCACATGAAAATCAACACCAATCTGGCCACGCTGCCTGCCGGATATTTGTTTGCCGAGATCGCCAAACGCGTGAAGGAATACGCCGCCAAGAACCCCGACGCGGACATTCTGCGCCTGGGTATCGGCGACGTGACCCGGCCCCTGGTGCCCGCCGTGGTGGACGCGCTGAAGGCGGCCGCCGACGAAATGGGCACGGCGAAGGGCTTCCACGGCTACGGCCCGGACTTTGGTTATGACTTTTTGATCAACGCCATCATCGACGCGGACTATACTTCCCGGGGCGTGGGCATCGCCTTTGACGAGGTGTTCATTTCCGACGGCGCGAAATCCGACGTGGGTAACTTGCAGGAGCTGTTTGGCCCCGACGCGAAAATCGCCGTCACCGACCCGGTGTATCCCGTCTACGTGGATTCCAACGCCATGGCGGGCCGCCTGGGCCAGTACGTGAACGGCAAATGGACGGGCCTCACCTACCTGCCCTGCAACGCGGAGAATGGCTTTGTGCCGCCGCTGCCGGACGCGAAGGTGGACGTGATCTATCTTTGCTATCCCAACAACCCCACCGGCACGGTGCTGACCAAGGCGCAGCTGAAAACCTTCGTGGACTGGGCACTGGAAAACGAAGCCCTGATCGTGTACGACGCGGCGTATAAGGCCTTCATTTCCGCCCCGGAGATTCCCCGGAGCATCTATGAAATCCCCGGCGCGAAGCAATGCGCCATGGAGTGCTGCTCCTTCTCCAAGACGGCGGGCTTCACCGGCACCCGCTGCGCCTACACCATCGTGCCCAAGGAGCTGGTGTTTGACGGCGTTTCGCTGAACCGCCTCTGGGGTCGCCGCCAGGCCACCAAGTTCAACGGCGTATCCTATCCCATCCAGCGAGCCGCCGCCGCGGTGTACTCTCCCGAAGGCATGCAGCAGAACATGGAGAACATCGCCTATTACCACGAGAACGCCAAGGTCATCCGGGAAGGGCTGCAAAGCGCGGGCATCCAGGTGTTCGGCGGCGTGCACGCGCCGTATATCTGGATGAAGACCCCGAACAATATGCCCTCCTGGGATTTCTTTGACTTGCTGCTCACCCAGGCCCACGTGGTCGGAACCCCCGGCGAAGGCTTCGGCCCCGCGGGCGAAGGCTACTTCCGCCTGACCGCGTTCAATACGCTGGAAAAGACCAAAGAGGCGGTCAGCAGGATCGTGGGCATATTATAAAACCAAAGTTTTCAGTGTGGAGTGTGAAGAGTGGAGTGTGGATTGAAAGTAAGTCAGCGCTTATCTGAATGAAACGCTGGTATATAAAGTTTCACTCTCCACACTTCACACTCCACACTGATTGAATCACCTCAATAAAAGGGAGGCTATCACCATGGTACGCGCAATCGTCGGCGCCAATTGGGGCGACGAAGGAAAAGGAAAAATCACCGACATGCTGGCGGAGAACAGCGACATCGTGATCCGCTTTCAGGGCGGAGCGAACGCGGGGCACACCATCATCAACAACTACGGCAAGTTTGCCCTGCATCTGCTGCCCTCCGGGGCGTGCCACCAGCACGTGGTGAACGTGATCGGCCCCGGCGTGGCGCTGGACATTGAAGCGCTGCTGGCGGAAATCAAAACGCTGACCGACCGGGGCGTGCCCGCGCCGCGGCTGCTGATCTCCGACCGGGTCCAGGTGCTGATGGAATACCACGTGGCCTTCGACTGCTACGAGGAAGAGCGGCTGGGCAAGGCGTCCTTCGGCTCCACCAAATCCGGCATAGCGCCCTTCTACGGTGACAAGTACATGAAGATCGGCGTGCAGCTGTGCCAGATGCTGGACAAGGACATCCTGCGTCAGCGGCTGACCAACGCGGCCAAGCTGAAAAACGCCATGCTGGAGAATCTGTACCACAAGCCGCTGCTGGACGTGGACGCGCTGACCGAAAAGTATTACGCCCTGGCCAAGTCCATCGAGCCCATGGTGGGCGACGTGGCGCAGTTCCTGCACAAGGCCGTGAAGGAAGGCAAGCGCATCCTGCTGGAAGGCCAGTTGGGCACCCTGCGGGACCCCGACCACGGCATCTTCCCCTTCACCACGTCCTCCTCTCCCCTGGCGGGCTTTGGCGCGGTAGGCGCCGGGCTGCCGGTGACGGCGTTTGAAGAAGTCATCGCGGTCACGAAAGCCTATTCCTCCTGCGTGGGCGCAGGCCCCTTCACCACCGAGCTGTTCGGCGATGAAGCGGAGGAGCTGCGCAAGCGCGGCGGTGACGCGGGCGAATACGGCGCGAAGACGGGCCGCCCCCGGCGCGTGGGCTGGTTCGATGCGGTGGCCACCCGCTACGGCTGCATGGTGCAGGGAGCCACCGATTGCGTCATGACCAACCTGGACGTGCTGGGCTATCTGGACGAAATCAAGGTCTGCGTGGCTTACGACATCGACGGCGTGCAGGTGAAGGATTTCCCCGTGACCCCCAAGCTGGACAAGGCCAAGCCCGTGTACGTCACCCTGCCCGGCTGGAAGCAGGACATCCGCGGCATCAGCAAGTATGAGGACCTGCCCGAAAAATGCCGCCAGTACGTGGAGTTCATCGAAAAAGAAATCGACTGCCCCATGACCATGCTCTCCAACGGCCCCAAACGGGACGAAATCATTTATCGGAAATAAATAATACAGCAAGCTCCCGCGGTAAACCGCGGGAGCTTGCTGTATAAAGGAGTTTGATTTGTAGTTTTTTGAGCGCTTTGTGTCACTAACACAAGTATAAAAGGCAACCCCAAAAGCCTTCCCCTCGCAGGGGAAGGTGTCAGGCGCGGAACCAACATGGAAAGTGTGATCCAGTCAATTCGCGCCTGACGGATGAGGTGCTACTCCCTGTTACTTGTTCATATATTATCGAGTGAATTCACCTCATCCGAGCCGCGCGAAAACGCTTGATTCTTCTCCCGTTCTTGGTTCCGCGCGGCCCACCTTCCCCTGTGAGGGGAAGGCTTTGGGAGAACCTTTTATTGACTTAAAGTACCCTTTACCCTCCATGCATCCTCAGTTATCCGCCCGGTTGTAGCCGTTCTTCATGCGGGTGCTGGATTCATGGAGGACTTTGGTGAGTGTGTCGGCAGTCTGTTCCTTCGCCATGGCGCAGAGCTTTTCGTTGGCCTCGGCGCAAAGAGAATAGTCGCCGGTCTCCCCCATCTTCCGGTCGTATTCCCGGATGATCTGGCGGCCCTTCACGGCGACAGCGTACTGGTAGCGCTCGATCTGCTGGATGCAGGCGGCGTAGTCGTGGTCGGCCAGGGCGTCGATGAGGCGGCTGCCCCAATAGAAGTTTTCGGTGGAAGTTTTCAGCGCCACGTCGCTCAGGTACTTGGGCATTTTCTCCACGTTGGTGTACACCGGCAGCATGGCGGAGAAGGTGGTGGAGCCGAAGATGATCCACTCCACGCCCTTGATGGGGTCGGGCACATTGGGACGGATCTGGCAGATGGAGGTCACGCCCGTGCGGTTGATGCCGATGGAGCGGTACATGCCGCGGCGGCCGGTGTCCTGGCTGGAATAGGGGTTGAAGGGCGTGCCCTGGTAATGGCCGGACAGGAGGTACTGCACGTTCTCCGCCGCTAACTTCCGGTCAGGCGTCAGCGCCCAGGGGATGTTGTCACTTTCGGGGGTGAACTCGGCCTCCGGTCCTTCCCACCGATGGGAATAGGGCGTCAGGAAGCGGCCCATGAACCAGGCGCGGGGCGTGTTGTAAATATGATCCATGTCGGTGTGGGAGCCGAAAATATCCCGGGGATTGAACTTGCCGTTCTGGTTCAGATCCAGGTCGTTTTCCGCGATGAACTCCCGCAGGTCCTTGGAGCACATATGGGCCTTCTGTTCGCCGAAGGCGTCGTCCAGATCGAACGCATCCATGGCGAACTGGTTCGGAGCGATCACCACTTGGTCGTCCGGCACCTTCCGAGCCATCCAATGGTGCCCGCCGATGGTCTCCAGCCACCAGATTTCATTCTCGTCGTTGAAGGCCATGCCGTTGGATTCATAGGTGCCGTATTTTTCCAGCAATTCGGCGACTCTCAAAACACCTTCCCGGGCGGAATGGATATAGGGCAGCACCAGCAGCACCAGATCCTCCTCGCCGATGCCGCCGGGGATGTCCTTTTCATTGCGGGTTTTTGCTTTCTGATACACCACCAGGGGGTCTGCCGCCAGCACCCGGGGATTGGTGGTGATGGTCTCCGTGGCGGTCATGCCCACGTTGGCTTCGTTGATGCCGGTAGCGGGCCATACGCCGCCGGAAGGATCCACCGTGGGGCAGGACGTATAGCGCATGGGGTTGTCGGGCAACTCGATTTCCAGGTGGGAAATCACGGTTTTATATTTCCGGGGCTGCTTTTTGGGGTCGATGACGATCAGCTTCTTAACGTCAAAATGGCCGTCGTCCGTCCGGGCGATCATGGTGGAATGGTCGTTGCTGGCATTTTTGCCAACCAGTACCGTGGTGCAGGGCATATACGTTTCCTCCTGTTTTGTTTTCCTTCGTATTATATCGCATCCCGTCATCGTTTGCAACAAAAACGCTTGACACCCGATCCGCGGCGCATTATACTGAATTTGGAAATAGTATTCATATTTGTACAAAAGGGGGCGGCGGCATGAGCACCTACGGCCAATACCAGGACGCCCGGGACGCGGCGTGGCGGGCGCTTTTGGAATTGCCGGAAAAGAAGCTGCCCGTGGACGTGGACGCGCTGGCGAAAAAGCTGGGCGTGGAAATCCACCCCTTTCCCGGAAAGGAACAGGCGCTGCTGCACAATCTGGTCAGCCGCGCGGCAGGCGGGCCCTGCGTGTCGCTGCGGATTCGCAGGGCGTGGCATATCTTTGTGCGTCCCAAGGCGTTCGACGAGAGCCATAGGCGTTTCGCCATTGCTCACGAACTGGGGCATTTGGTTCTCCTGCACGAAACAGAATCCCTTGCTCCTGGCGTGCGCTGTTTCGCCGCGCGGGAAAACACCGGCGACGTGATGGAGGATACGCAGGAATTGGAAACCTACACTGCCGATCTGTTTGCCATTCGCCTGCTTGCCCCGGCCTGCCTGCTGCATGAAATGCACATCGACTCCTCTGGCGCAATCATCTCCCTGTGCGGCCTGCCGCCCCACGCCGCGGTGATCCGGGCGGAGCGGATGCAGCTTCTTAACGAGCGGGACGTGTATTATACGCATATTCTGGAAACCAAGGTTCGCAACGCGTTCCTGCCCTGGCTGAACAGTATGCGTTTCCCGGAAAGCGCCGCGATAAAACTGCGCTATGCGTCGGAATCCGCGCCAGTCATGGAAATTCATGGGTATCCCAAGACGGCGTCACAGCAGGAAGAAGCGTCAAGCGAAGCAGCCTCTCCCCCACGCTCTGAGGGAATATCCTACGCCATAGCCACTGAAAGCCCACGTTCCCTTCAGAAAGGGCCGCTGTATCGCGGGAAAGCTGTCGGCCTTCGGTTTCTGATCCGTCGCAATCGCAAGAGCATCCTGATCGGGACAGCGGTTCTTCTGGCGGGGGTGCTCCTGTATTTGTTCGGAAGATAGCGTTTCAGGTTCAAATCCTACCATAAATCAGGCTTTTTCGTATTTATAAGCACAATTCCGAAGACTTTGAAAAAAACCTGCAATTTTTTTAAAAAAACTATTGACAAACGACCCGGTTTTGCATATAATAACATTCGTCGGTTGTGACGAGCACCGATGAAGAAACCTTCGGGGTGTAGCGCAGTCTGGTAGCGCACGTGCTTTGGGAGCATGGGGCCGGGGGTTCAAATCCCTTCACCCCGACCATTTCAGGTTGGCGAAGGGCACGAAGGACGACACCATGGCCCTGTGGTCAAGTGGCCTAAGACACCGCCCTTTCACGGCGGTAACTCGGGTTCGAATCCCGGCAGGGTCATCCTTTCCTTCATTCTCCAGCAGCGGCTTCGGGACGCCAAGGGCCATTAGCTCAGTTGGTCAGAGCAGTCGGCTCATAACCGATCGGTCCGGGGTTCAAGTCCCTGATGGCCCACCATTTATGGCCCGGTAGTTCAGTCGGTTTAGAATGCCAGCCTGTCACGCTGGAGGTCGAGGGTTCGAGCCCCTTCCGGGTCGCTTTTCTCTCCCATTTGGGTGATGCTGGTGTAGCTCAATTGGCAGAGCAGCTGATTTGTAATCAGCAGGTTGCGGGTTCAAGTCCCTTCACCAGCTCTTTCCCCTACTCTGGTTGAGTGTGATTCTTCAAAATTTATTCATGGGTAGGTTCCCGAGTGGCCAAAGGGAGCAGACTGTAAATCTGCCGTCACAGACTTCGGTGGTTCGAATCCACCCCTGCCCATCATCAAATGCGGGAATGGCGGAATTGGCAGACGCGCATGATTCAGGTTCATGTGTACGTACGTACTTGCAGGTTCAAGTCCTGTTTCCCGCACCACGGAAACCCTTGATTTACAAGGGTTTCCGATTTTTTTATGCGCGGAAATACCCAAACCTTACCCAAACGATACCCAATCATCACATGTTTTCAATGAAGGCCTGCATCCTGTTTGCCGATTCGCGGCGCATGGTGTC
>ONRC01000022.1 GCA_900320085.1 uncultured Eubacteriales bacterium | reverse complement strand
GAATCAAGCATTTTTCTCAAGCTATGCTGTTTCCGCTATGGAGGTCCAGGAGATGAAATCTCCTGGTTCAGGGGTACAGGGGGCTGAATAAGCCCCCTGCTTCGTCTTTGCTTTTCACCCTTCACAACATGACTGATAACAGTAGATACAGTGTTTTTCTTTTACGTCTGTTGCCGCTCCCTTTATCCTATGATATATTAAACTCAAATCCTTCTCTGCAAAGGAAGCTGATCGCACATGCCGACCAAGTCAGAAATAGAATCCCGCGTTTCCCGCATCGTACAGATTTTCAAGTCTGCGATGCCGGGCATTCCTGCGCCTTATCATCAAACACTGTCGCAACTCAGCGGACGTACCGCGACACCAGAGCGCTTCTTGTGTCCCAAACCGGCTCTGCTGCTGTCGCTGCGCCAACCGATGCATGGATCGTGGAATTGATCAGCGGGAAAAGGGTCAGCAATCCTTGTACAAAAGGAGCAAGTGAAGAGTCTGGATCACTTGTATCATGTGCTTTGGTCTATCCTGGGTCTTTTTTTCTCATTGCCGCTCAGAATGGCATACCATCCGACGGCAAGAATATTTCTGATTCCGTTCATGAAGGAATTTTCCTGGGTAAAAATGAACTCCCTGGACCTGCTGGAAAAGCGGGTGACTTTTCTCAATGAATTGGTCGATGGCGGCTTGGGGCAGCTTCACGCGGAGCAAAAGAATATATGCCAACAGCCCTATCCCGATCACAGCTTCGATGTGGTCACCCTGCTGGAGGTGCTGGAGCATATCCCGGAAGCGGAAAAAGCGGTGGCCGCCGCGGTGCGGATGGCGAAGCAATATGTTGTCGTCACCGTGCCGTCAAAACCGGATAACAACCCGGAGCATATCCACCTGCTCACCAAGGCGCGGCTGACGGAAATGTTTGGCGCGGCGGGCTGCACGCGCCTGCATTTTGACGGCGTGGAGGGCCATCTTTTTCTGGTGGCGGCGGCGGGGGATTGCCCCTGAGGAACGGGAAAAACCATATTTTTTTCAAATTATGAGCCTGAGAATTCCGTGGGAATGCTCAGGCTTTATTCTATCTTTCCATGATCGAGCCATTGGTCAACTGAAAGTAGACATACGGTCAAACGCCCGTGCTATGATATTCGTGTCAGAGCGAAACACACAGGAAAGGATCGTGAGAACAATGACGAAAATGCAGACCGGAAAGAAAGATTTGAAGCAATATCTGGGACATGCCGGCATGGGAACCATCAAAGAAATGCAGGACATAAGTCAGAAGCGCGTCATGGGCGCGCTGGTTCAGCGGATGGGCGATGATCTGGACATGCTGGATTATGTCCAGGCGCAGGTGCTTATGCCCGATGAAACAGCCGCAAAGGAAAACAAGGGAACGATCCGGGCGATCCTGACGAGCCCCGTCGTGACCTTGCTGCTCGCGGTAGGCGCGATTGCGTTTGCTTTTCTGTGCACCCGGAACTTCCACCGTATGCCTGCCGACACAGTGAATCCCTTTTTCGTATTCGATCAGAATTGGCTTCTCCTTTTGCTCTGTGCTTTGCTGCTGCTTGGTCAGGCGATATTCCAGCTGGTGATCAAAGCAAAGGCAAAGGCCGCCCTTCCATCCGCTCCGGAAGCCCAGCTAATGCTGGATGTGGAGCGGGCCAAGGTACAGATGGAAAAGCAGCTTTCCAAACTGATCACCGACACCGAAGCCATCTGCGGCATGTTTCAGAATCAGCAGCTGGAAAGCGCCAATACCTACGAGGACGAACTGGTGAAGCTGTTCGCTTCCCTGTATGAAGCCAAAGTGGATCGGCCTGACTGCGAGGAATTCAATTACAGCCTGACCATGGTGGAAATGATGCTGCGTCGGATCGGGCTGAAAGCGGTGCCTTACTCCGAGGAACAGAAAGCCCTGTTTACCGTGGAAACCGAGGATTATCCCAGCCAGATGCGCTTCCCCGCCATTGTCCGGGACAGAACCGGCGAAGTGGTGAAGAAGGGCGAATACATCCAAAATATCCATACGGTGTAAGAAAACCTTGCGCGCCGCAAAAATCCAGATTATAATGAAACTGTCAAAAAACGGATAAGGGGAATACAATATGAACAGCGAAAAGAAAAGAACCACCTTAATGATGATCGAGCGGGCCAACAGCGGCGAATCGCTGGAGCAGATGCTGAAGGCCATCAAGCAGTCCCGCAAGCTGTCCCAGATTCTTTTGCCGAAAATGGGCACCATGAGCAACGAGGTGCTGGCCGACCTGGCGGGGTGCAGCCGGGCGTATGTATACGGCATCATGGGCGGCACAAAGCACCCGGAAAAGGATATGCTGCTGCGCATGGCCTTCGTGCTGGGCATGAGCGTGGATGAAACCCAGGAAATGCTGCAAGCGGCTCATCGCGCCGCCCTGTCCTCCAAGGACAAGCGGGACATCTGCCTGATCTTCGGCCTGGTGAATGGGCTGGATCTGGAGACGATGGACGAGGTGCTCCTGGAGCAGGAGCAAAAGCCTCTCTCGTCCTCCGGGAAGGAAGAGGAAAAGCTCTATGACCTGATCTCCTTCCACCTGGAAAAAACCAAAATGAAGCTGGAAGACCTGCTGCCCCGCGTCCAGTGCGATGCGAAAACCTTCCGGGCGATCATGCGGGAAGAGGAGTTCGCGCCCCGGGATTTGCTGCTGCGGGCGGCGCTGGTGCTGGGCATGGAGCTGCCCGAAACCCAGGCGATGCTGAAAATCGAAAAAAAGCCCGTCCTCTCCGTCAAGGACGAACGGGACATGTACATCATGAACGGGATCGCCAATAAAGTCAGTCCCCGGGAACTGGACGCGAAGCTGCTTGAACAGGGCATGGAGACGCTGTGGAACCATACCTGAACGGAATCTCCATCGGTTCAATCGTCGAAAGGAGAAAGCAATGAAATCATTTCAGCAGGTTTTTCATGCGGAGAAACCCATTCTTGCCATGCTTCACCTGTACGGCTTTACGCCCGACCAGGTTCACGAACTGGCCAAACGGGAAATGGACCAGCTCTACACCAATGGTGTGGACGCGATTCTGGTGGAAGATTATTTTGGGACACCGGAGGATGTGGAGTGGGCGCTGAATGAGCTGAAAAAGAATTATCCGGAGAAGGCCTATGGCGTCAATCTGCTGAGCGATCCTGAAAAGGCGTTTCGTCTCGCCATCCAATATGGCGCGTCGTTTGTGCAGATCGATTCCGTGTGCGGCCATCTGCGCCCCGGCTCCCACATGAGCGGGCATGATAAACCCAAACTCTATGACAAAACCTGTGACGGGGATTTTGCGCAGAACCTTGCCGATCTCCGCGCGGCGTATCCCGTTTTCCTGCTGGGCGGCGTGCGGTTCAAATACCAGCCCGTGCGCTCCAAGCGCAGCGTGGAGGAAGACCTCACGATCGGAAAAGAACGCTGCGATGCCGTGGTCGTCACCGGCGCGGGCACCGGAATCAATACAGGCATGGAGAAAATCCGGCAGTTTCGTCAGTGCCTGGGGGATTTCCCGCTGTTCGTCGGCGCAGGCATGACGGCGGAAACCTGCCGGGAACAGTTATCTGTTGCGGACGGCGCCATCGTGGGCAGCTGGTTCAAGGAGGATGGAAGGACGGATGCGCCCGTCGATCCCGACCGGGTGAAAAAACTGATGGACCTTGTAAAGCAATTGCGCAGCGAATGAAGGCGCAGATTTCGTGGTAAGCAAATGAGATGAAAAAATAACATATAGAGAAATACAGGAACGCATCCTCACCGTAACGTTCCGGGATATTGTGGAACCGGAGAATTGGAAAAAAAGATCACAATTTTTCAGCCTCGTGGACAAAGAGAGAATTTCAGTTTGAAGATATTTTACGTCAAAGAAAACAAAGACCGTATTTTTGAGTTCTCGGCCCATGCCGAAAGCGTTGTGGCGGAAAGAGAAGCACAATACTGAAGCTGTCAGGGTTTGACGTGAAAGCGGGGGATACCAGCGCCGATCAGGGCCTGATGGCCGCCGACCGGAAGGACGGCTGATTGACCGAGCTGGCCGTGTCGGAGAACAAAGTGGAAATCTGCATGAAATCCATCCATACCGGTTTGAAATTCCCCAGGGGCTATTATCGTTTTCCCTTGATCACACCCAGCAGGGAAAACACTGCCGCTTCCAGCGAAAGCAGGGCCCAAAGCCGGTTTTGTCCATAGGCTTCAATGTAGGGAGCCAGGCATTCCACGTTCGTTTCCGCTGCCCGCCCGATTTCCCCATGGCTGGCAAAGGAGCGAAAGACAAAGAAAACCGTAAGCATCAGAAAAACTGCGCATAGAATCCCGAGCGCCGTTTTGCCCCGTTTCCCAGGCGCGGGCAGGGGCCGGGTCGTAAGCACCCATCCGGCCCAGCAGCCCAAAGCGATCCCCGCCAGGGCGGCGACAATCAGCAGCCATCCGTAATATACATAGATCGTACCTTCATACCACTGGGAATAGGTCAGCCCTTCATGGTTCATTTCCTCTGCCGCATAGTGCAGCGCAAAGACGGAAAGACAGGTCAGCAGCGTAAACAGGACAGAGAGAACAAGGGAAATGCCGCGTTTGGTTTTTGCGTTTTTCATAGGTGCTTTCCTCCTGTGTGGGATCGTTGAATCGGTGATTTCTTCGCCCGGGGGCCGTTACTATCATATCACAAAAAAAGGAAATAGAAAAGCAATTGACGATGCGTCCAACAGGCCATCGTCTTTTTTTGATTTTCTACTCCAAGTAGACAGGGCCTTTCAAAAAACATGCTATGCTATACACGTACCAAGGAAAACCACTTCCGCGAAAGGAGCTGATCCCATGAACACGATTCCAATGAAGTACACCACCGCAACAAAAAAGGCCCTGATCGCGGCAGCGGGCTGCGGGCCGATAGGCGCGTTCTCCAGCGCGGCGGATGTGGCGACAATCACTGGCATCTGGGGCACCTATCTTTACACAGTCGCCCGCGGGGAGCACTTGGAAATGAATAAAGAAACCGCGGCGCAGATTTGCAAATCGGTTCTTCTGGGAGCGGCGGGCTACTATGCCGGCTGCAAAATGGCCACCAGGCTGTTCAACTTCATTCCCGGAGCGGGCACCCTGCTGGGCATGGGCATCAGCGCTTTGACCAACATCCTGTTTACCTACCGCTTCGCGCTGACCGTTTGCACGGTCTTTTCCGAAAATGTTGAGAAAACAAAGACTGCGCAACTGGCATTGGAAATGATCTCCGCGTTCCGGGGCAACGGCACCCTCCATGATGTAAAGGAAATTGTTCTGCTGTGCAAACAGATGATCCCGGAGCGGAAGAAGGCCCGTCTGCTCCCAGGGAACACACCGGAAGCGATCATCCATAATCAAGAAAACGAAATTAGGAGGATACATCCATGAAAGAAAGCACCAGGAACGGCCTGAAAGCGGGCTTGAAGCACGTGGCTGCAAAGGCCATGATGAATCCGAAAGTGCTCATTGGCTCCGGGCTGCTTTTGATCCAAACGGCGCCGGCAGTTGCGGTGGCAGGCGCGATCGGCGCGGCGGGCTACGGGATCGTCCGGCTGATCAAAAAGAACAGGGAAACCACCAAGGAAACAGTTTGAAACACTGCCCGCCGCCTTCTCAAGGCGCAAAGCCCTTGTCATGAAAAAACACTTGGGATATAATGGAATCAAGCATCGGCGGCTGTGCGGTATACCGGATGAGAGAGGGAGAACCATGATTATCGCAAAGTTATCATTCGCTGACCTGGACTGCAAAACCAGTCTGAAAGGGTTGGCCCCGGACTTGGTAAGGTTAAAGGCCGACTCAAGCTCGTCCCAGCCCTTCTATCGTTTTCTTGGGCGAATGGGCAGCCGTGGGGAAGGTATCCTGCTGGGCCTGATCGACGCCATGCCGGAGCAGGCGCTGGAGGAAATCCTGATGGCTGTCATCAACGCTTATGAAGCGCCGCTCGTTCGGCAAATCAACCGGACGCTGCTGGCCCATGAAGTGGCCGACAGCTTCTCCGTGGAACGCCTGACCGTCCAGCGGGACGCCGAAACCCGGAAGATCCATCTGCTGCTCAATGGCGTCAACGTCAATTACGCATCCCTGGTGGATAATGAAACCGTGCTGCAAAAGGCGGAAACGCTGATCGACGGTTTCCTGGACCGCCATACCGGAAGCGCCGCGGGGCAGGTGATGTCCCTGCTGGCCCGGACGGCACTGCGCAAGGGCGCGAAGGCGGTGCATATCGTCAATTGGCTGGCGCATCATCCCATGGATCGGCGGTGCGTGCAGCTGCTGGAAATGGACGCGGTGAAGCGTCCGCTGCTGACGCAGGTGGAAAAGTCGCTGCGCCAGGCGGGCATTCACGTTTCCCTGGAGGACGCGGAATTCAGCTTTGGCGTCGCCCATGCCGGTCAGCCGTCAGCGACGGAAAGCCTTGATATTTTCGAATCCAAAGAAATATCCCATGAAAGCAAGCGCGCGGCGGCGAATGCCTTCGCCGCTTATCTGAAAGCGCAACTGCGGGAGGAATGAAGCATGTTTTGCCTGAATATTTCAATCGACCGCTTTGACTATGACAAGACCTTTCAGGCCCTTTGGCCGCAGCTGCAAAGGAAAATCAACGAAATGGAATCGGACGACCTGCGCGTTCTGCTGCTGCAGGAGATGCAGGATACGGCGCTGAATATGCTGCTGCAAACGCTCCGCCGGATGGAGGAGACGCAGCGGAACGCGCTGTTCTGCCGCGTGATCGACATTTGCCATTCCCGGATCCATACAGCCCTGACAAACGTGCTGAACGGCAGTTTGGGGCAGAGCATCCATTTTTCCGGCTTGCGGCTGCATGACGGCGGAGACGGCAGGCTGACGCTTTTGGCAGACGGCGTGGAAGTGAATTTTGATCAGCTGCTGAAAAACGAGCGGGTGGTGCAGGCGCTGGGTGGGAAAGCGTTTCTGGTGAAAATGGCCATGCCCCTGATCCCGCTCAGCCAGCGGGAAAAAATGCTGGTGAACGCCGTGCGGCAGTCCAAATATCAAGCCGCCATTTTGTCCCGGGGCAATCAAATGCTGAAGGAAGCGGGGATCAGCCTGACCATCTCCGGTCTGGATGTCGCCGACGGGGAAACGGCCGCTGCCGGAGACAGGGGGAACAGCGGCCAGCCGCTGCTTTCAACGGAGCTGAGCAACGCGCTGGTGGATGCCTTTTCGGATTATCTTCTTGCGGAATCCATGGATGAATAGAAATATTGATTTTCCGAGCACGAACAATCATAGGAGGAAAAGCATATGAGCGAACAGAAAAAAAGCTATCTGGAGGGCGGCACCGTCCTGAACGGGGAGGACGTGGAGGCCTTGTCGGGCGGCGCGCGGGAGACCATGACGTACTTCACCATCCCGGAAGGGGTGAAGAAGATTAGCGATCATTGCTTTCGCAGCTGCAAACAACTGATAAGCGTAACTGTCCCGGACAGCGTGACCCGCATTGGCGCTTGCGCATTTATGTCCTGTTTTAATCTTTCCCAAATCACGCTCCCGAACAGCGTTCGGAAGATTGGGCAAAATGCTTTCCGAGTTTGTGTACGCCTACATCATATCGTGATCCCGGACAGTGTGAAAAAAATCGGGGATTATGCTTTCTCTTGGTGCACCAGCCTGACCAGCGTCACGATTCCCGAGAGCGTGACCAGCATTGGGGATTGGGCTTTCTATGACTGCACCAGCCTGACCAGCGTCACGATTCCCGAGAGCGTGACCAGCATTGGGGAGTATGCTTTCTACCACTGCACCAGCTTGACCAGCGTCATAATCCCGTCCGGCGTGACGAGTATTCGGGCTTATGCTTTCAGTGGCTGCGAGAGCTTGACCAGCGTCACGATCCCCAACGGCGTGACCAGTATTGGGGAGGAGGCTTTCTATGGCTGCACCGGCCTGACCAGCGTCACGATCCCCGACAGCGTGATCAGCATTGGGAGTTGGGCTTTCTCTGGCTGCGAAATCATCGTAGCGGAAGAGAATCCCGTGTATTGCAGTGTAGACGGTATTTTATTCAATAAAGATAAAACTGCTTTACTTCGTTGTCCTTCAAAGGCAATTAAAGGCCATTATGACATTCCGTCCAGCGTGACGAGCTTCGGAGATTGGGCTTTCTATGGCTGCACCGGCCTGACCAGCGTCACGATCCTGTCCAGCGTGACGAGCATTGGGTGGTGTGCTTTCTCTGGCTGCACGGGCCTGACCAGCATCACGATTCCGAACAGCGTGACCAGCATTGGGGATAATGCTTTCAATGACTGCACGAGCCTGACCAGCGTCACGATCCCGGACAGCGTGACCAGTATTGGGGAGAAGGCTTTCTCTGGCTGCACCGGCCTGACCAGCGTCACGATTCCCGACAGCGTGACCAGCATTGGGCGGGAGGCTTTCCGTGGCTGCTCTGGCCTGACCAGCATCACGATCCCCAACGGCGTGACCAGGATTGAAGATCATGCTTTCTCTTGCTGCACGAGCCTGACCAGCGTCACGATTCCCGACAGCGTGACCAGCATTGGTTTTTATGCTTTCAATGTCTGCACCAGCCTGACCAGCGTCACGATTCCCGACAGCGTGACCAGCATTGAGAATTTGGCTTTCTCTTGGTGCACCAGCCTGAACAGCGTGACGATTCCGCCCAGCGTGACGAGCATTGGGGATGGTGCTTTTTCTGTCTGCATAGGCCTGACCAGCATCACGATCCCCAACGGCGTGACCAGCATTGGTTCTTATGCTTTCAATGGCTGCACCGGCCTGACCAGCGTCACGATTCCGGCCAGCGTGACCAGCATTGGGTTTAGGACTTTCGATGGCTGCGATCAGTTGACTGCCATCGTCCAACCGGGAAGCTATTCAGAAGCATACTGCAAGAGAGAAAATATCCGATACTCTTATGGCGCTTGAAGAAACAAAGGAAGATGATCCATGGAAATCAACGGCGTATATTATTGCTCCCGCTGCATGCGCAGGATGGATGAGGAAGGGAAGTGCCCCCACTGCGGATATGACAGCGAAAAGCAGGAGCGGAACCCGGCTGTCCTGGAAGAAGGGACACTGCTGGCCGAAAAATACCAGCTGGGCGCGGTGATCGGCCAGGGCGGCTTTGGTATCACCTATGCCGCCTGGGACGAAAACCTGGACCGGCCCGTGGCCGTCAAGGAATATTTCCCGGACAGCTGCGTGACCCGGAATATCGACGTGTCCGACGAGGTGGTCTGCCTGGAAAAGTATCAGACCCTTTTCCTGGAAGGACGGCTGCGGTTCGAGCGGGAAAGCCGGCTGCTGGCCGCCTTGCAGGAGATCCCCAATGTGGTGAAGGTGCTGGACTTTTTCTCGGAAAACAACACGGCTTATATCGTGATGGAATACATCCACGGCGTGCCCCTGGACGCCTGGATGAAGGAACAGCGCATGAAGCCCGCCCAGGTGCTGCAATGCCTGCGGCCTGTCGCCGACGCGCTGGTGCTGCTGCACAAGCAGGGCATCGTGCACCGGGATTTGAAGCCGGACAACCTGCTGGTGGAGGCCGACGGCGCCATCCGCCTGATCGACTTCGGCGCGGCCATGCAGGTGGCGCAGCACGGAGAGACGATCATCCTGTCCCGCGGCTATGCGCCGGTGGAGCAGTACGGCAAGGAATACGGCAGGCAAGGCCCCTGGTCCGACGTGTACAGCCTGGCGGCGGTGATCTATGAATTGCTCACCGGTGTCTCTCCCCAGGAAGCGCTGCTGCGTTTGCAGCGGGACGAACTGAAATCCCCCGCCGCCCTGGGGGTGAAGCTGCATAAAAAGCAAAGCGCCGCGCTGATGGCGGCCCTGGCCGTGCAGCCGGAGAAGCGCACCCAGTCCATGGAGGAATTCCGGGCGGGGCTGTACCTGCTTCCCTTGCCGGAGCAGGTGCTCTGGCGCAAACGGATGCAGCGCCGCATGATCACCGCTTTCGCCGTGATCCTGCTGTTGGCCGCGGTAATCGCCGCTAATTTCACCACAGGCCTTCCCCTGGGCCACGGGCTGCTGTATACCCTGCGGCAGGACGGGTGGCACCTCCTGCGGGAATGGCGCAAGGAATCCCACAGGGAACTGCCGGGAAGTCTGCTGGGCCTGCCCGTCACCCAGGTGGAGCGAGACGCATTCCGGGAGGATGAAATCCTGGAGCAGGTCACCCTGCCTCCCTCCGTCCAGTCCATCGGCGACCAGGCGTTTTACGGCTGTCCAAAGCTGAATACGGCGTACCTGAACGAGGGTTTGCAAGAAATCGGTCTGAATGCCTTTGACGGCGCGGCGGAGGATTTGCTCATCTGGGGCAAACGGGACGGCGTTCAGGAGGTCTACGCCCAAAGTAATCACCTGCGCTTCGTGGACGGGAACGAAATGGACTTTGAAGAAACGGATGGCGGCCTGATCCTGACCCGCCTGGAATCCAGCGCGGAAACGCTGATCATTCCTTCTTATGTGAATGGCGTGCCGGTGGCAGAGATTGCCGCGGGTATTCAAATTCACAAAGCCCGGGAAATCTATTTCCCAGATTATTTGCAGGAAATCCCTTCCCAAATATGCCTGAAAAACGACGCGCTGACAGCCATCCATATCGGCAAACATACCCGGAGGATAGCGGATGAGGCGTTTTCTTCCTGCTCCTCCCTTGCTGAAATTCACTGGGGAGAAGCGTTGCGTGAAATTGGCATATCTGCATTTACGTCCTGCGACGGTCTATCCGGCGTTCTCTTGCCCGAAGGGGTGAATCGGCTTGACACGCGAGCTTTCTCGGGCTGCGTGAATATGACATCCTTTTCTATGCCCGATACGGTGGAAACCATCGAAGAGTACGCTTTCGCTGCCTGTTATGCCTTGTCAGACGTTCGTTTATCAGAACATCTGACCGAAATCCCGGAAGGCGCCTTTCGATATTGCGGCATAAAAACCATTTGCCTGCCTCAGGCGATCCATTCCATCGGCTGGGGTGCTTTTACTGGAAGCGGTCTTGAATACATTGTCATTCCTGCCGGAGTGGAAACAATAGGCGGAAGCGTCTTTTCAAACTGCGCTTCCCTTCGATGGGTAGAATTTTTATGCGATGATCTGCAGCTGGCAGAGGAGGCTAAAGCCTACAGCGAATTCTACGGTTTCCCGCCGGAGCTGGTGGTGGGCGGACACAAGGGTACGCTTGCTGAATTGATTGCTCAGGAATGCGGGCTGCCTTTTGAGGATATCGCCGCCTGGTCCGATGAATTCCGCTTGGAGGGAAACTGCGCGGTGCTGACGGAAGATGTTCCCATCCTGCGGGTGCCTTGGTTCAACGTGGAGGAAAACTGTCCCATCGTGCGCACAGAGGGGGTTTCAGGCACCCATGTGCAGGAAATCACCCTGCCCCTGTTTCAGCAGCAGGTGTATGACTATGAGTTTGAAAACTGCATGTGGCTGAAAAAAGTGTATGCCCGCGGCGTGATTGAACGCATCGGTCTACTATCGTTTGGATCCTGTGAAGACCTGGAATACATCGAAACCACGAATCAGCTGAAATACATCGATACTTGGGCTTTCGAGTATAATGAATCCTTGAAAAGCCTTGACCTGAGCGGCGTTATCACAATCGGCCAGGAAGCACTGTCCGGCTGCCTGTCCTTAAAGAAAGCCAACCTTTCCAACCGGCTGACCGGCATTGACGCATTCGCTTTCATGTCAACCGGGATTGACGGCCTGACTGTTCCCGGAAGCTTGATCGTTGTGCCTAACTCCTCGTTCGCAGCATCGCCCATGAGATGGATTGTGCTTGAGCAGGGCGTCAAGCATATCGACACCTATTCCTTCGCCAATTGCAGTAACTTGCGGGATCTGGTGCTGCCGCCCGGGCTCCGCCTCATATCCTCCGAAGCTGTGAGCAGTGATTTTCATTCCCTGGAAATTTGGATCTATGACCCGGATGTTGAAATCGACCCCATGGCTTTTTACAAGTTTGCTCCCGATCCCTTTCCCTACGCCACCCTGGAAGAAGCCTTCGCCGAATACCCTCCGCCTATCATTCATGGCTATCCCGGCTCCACCGCCGAAAAGCACGCAAGAGAATGCGGCTTTCGATTTGTGGAGATCACTGAAACCTACGAGGAAACCGTAGAGAACGTGAAGAGACTGGCCAGGAAGAGATTTTGATGCAACGAAAGAATTCTTCACGCGCCGCCGATTTGGCGGCGTTTTTTGCTTGTCTACTCCGGGTAGACATGGGGCAGGGGGAAGCGTGGTATGCTGTACACGTCGAAAGGAAAGAAGCCGAAAAGCTCCGAAACGACAGAAGCAAAGCAAAAACAATCAACGAAAATAAAAACAAGGAGAAAGAAACATGAAGTACTTTGGCTTTGATTTGGGCGACGGAGAAAGCTGCGTCCATTGGACGAAGGACGGCAGCACCGGGATCGTGAACGTGGCCCCCGTCAGCGGGCGCGGTAGCTTTCTGAGCGCCGTGGCCAGGCTGGAGGGGAACACCGTCGTCGGCCATACCGTAAAGGAAAACCAGGAAAAGGCCGAGGATGTGCATGTTTGCTTCAAGCGGGATTTCCTGAAGAACGACCCGGAAACCGACCGCGTCATCCGGGATTTCGTCCGGGGCGTGCTGGCCGAGCTTCGCAAAAGCGCTGAGGTGGGCGCGTATGTGGACGACGAAGAAAACGCCTGCTTTATCGTCGGTTGCCCCGCGGGTTGGCAAGCGGAGGATCGGGAACGGTATCGCCAGCTGATGCTGGATGCCGGGATGAAAAACGTGAAGATCGTGTCCGAATCCCGGGCCGCCTTTGAAAACGCCCTCCACAGCGCCGAAAACGGAATCGACGCCAGCCTGGGCAATCAAACGGTGCTCATCATCGACATCGGCTCCTCCACCCTGGATTTTGCCTACGTGCAGGACGGCAACGAATACGACGTGGCCACCATGGGCAACGTGCAGCTGGGCGGCGGCATGATGGATGAAATGATCGTGCTCCATTCCCTGGACATGCAGGCGCGGGAAACTCCGGCGCTGGCACAGGAAGTCCGGGCGCTGATCGAGGCAAACAACGCGAAAAAAAGCAAGCTGATGCTGGCCGTGCGGGATATGAAGGAGGATTATTTCAAGCATGAGGATTTGTTCCTGGAAGAAAACCGGGTGCTGGAAAAGACCGTGAAGCTGTTTGGCAACGGGAAAATCTATAAGGTCAGGCTGACCCTCTCCCCGGAGATCGTGGAAAACTTCCTCATTTCCCAGCCCCACCCGCTGCTGAATGGGCAATCCTTTGAAAGCCGGCTGCGGGACAGCCTGGTGTCCGTGTACGAGCAGACCAGGCAGCGCAAGGAGCCCGATCTGGTGATCCTGACCGGCGGCCCCTCCCGGATGCAGTTCTTCCAGGATCTGTGCCGCGTCCTGTTCGCGTCCTCCCGGGTCATCGTCAGCGACAGCCCGGAATACGATATTTCCCGCGGCCTGGTGTTCGTGGGCAGCGTGGATGAAAACATGACGCAATGCCTGCGGGAAATCGAAGCCTATGCGCAAAGCAGCGCCATCGAGGAAAAAATCGAATACGCGGTGCCCGAACTGGTGCGCAGCATCAGCCGGCCGCTGACCGAGTCCATCCTGTACAGCTGCGTGAAGCCCGCTTTCAGCGCCTGGCGCAATGGCAAGCTGGACACACTGAATGATTTTCAGGAAGATACGCGGCGCAGGATCGAAACGTTTATGCACTCCTCCGATATGCAGAACGCGATCGAGGCGCAGGCGGAGCCCTGGAGCGAAAAGATCATCAGCGCTGTGGAAATGGACCTTTGCGAAATCAGCCGCAGGCATCATGTGGATTTCAAAATTGATTGCGGCCAGCTGCGTATCCACAGCGGCAGCAACAAAAGCGCGCCGATCTCCATCAATTTTATCCATGTGATCCACGCCGTCGCGTCCATCGTGCTGATGGTAGTGATGGCCACGCTCTGCGGCGGCAGCGGCATGGCGCTGCTCTCCATTGGCCCGGCGGGCATGATCGCGGGGGCGATACTGTCCCTGATCGTGGTGATGCTGGGCAAAGAAGCCACCATGCATTATATGATGGACATGAAAACCCCGCTTCTTCTGCGGGGCGTGATCCGGGAAAGGTCGATCCTTTCCGAAAAAAACGCCCGGAAAATTGAACGCAGCATTTGCCACGGCATGTTGGCAGACCCCCAAATGACGGGCGATCTGGTCAGCCAGGTCAGCGACTGCATCGACGCCGCCATTCTCAGCACGGCCTGCGGCGTGGAGCAGAACATGGTTTCCTGACCGTGGTTGGCAAGGGTGAAAAGCATGAAGAACGAGCAGTATAACCTGCGCCTTTGCCCCGGAACCACCGTTCGCTCCCTGGCCCACGTCCTCGAGGATTATCTCACCTATGAGGAAGGCATGCGCTGTATTGTAATGCGAACGGAAAACGGCGCTTATATCGTGCAGGGGAAAAGCAGACATGAGGAAATCGCCCGCTGGGCAGGGCTGGGACGGGGCCTGACCGTCCGTCTCACCCCTGTTCAGCGGGATCGGATACTTGTGGATATTCTACAGGAAAAAGAAACGGGAAAGTGCGCGCTGCTTACAGCGGGCGTATTCTTCGCCTGGGGCATCGCCTTAACATCACTGTGCGGTATGATCAGGCAGCGCCTGCTCATACGGCGGTTGAATCAATTGATACGAGGTGAACTTTTCCAATCCACAGCACGAGGGGCTTGAATGGTTACTGACAAAGATTCATTTTCGGCCCCGCTGTGAAACGGGGCATTTTGCTATTTTGGATTTCTTGATGATTTTCGTCAGGCAGATTTTTTCTTCATCGGCGAGCTTCGCATAGATGATCCCGTTGGTTTTAGGTCAACGAAATGATGTCACATATTCGATTGTTATGTAAATTATATTAGCAGTATATTGATAAACGAAAAAAAGTACCTACAGTAGATAATCTCGTAGCGCTTTCCGCCATTTTTTCCGTCCCTGTAGATGAAATTCTGCAGCTTCGGCTTCCCGGAGGATAGCGAGATAGAACATTACTGTGATAAGTCATGCGGACGCGGTATGATGAAAGCACCGAGGCCAGCGACAAGTATGGAGCAGACAGCTAATCTGCAGCCCAGCTTGTCGGCTGACCATTTTCTTTTTGCAGTTATATTGCATCCATCAGTTTTTTGGTTCATTCCAGAGAACAGTCGTGAAGGATTGGAAATGATGAATCCAAGCCCATTTATTTGATCGTGCTTTCGCACCACCGGTTGGAAAAATAAAACCAGGCGCAAATGAGGATGGCGCTGATCGTGCCTGTAGGAGTAGATATACCAATGCCCGTGATTTTCAGATCCAATACCCGAACGCAGAAGTACGCCACCGGCACTCGGGCGACCACGGATGACACGATGGAGGGAATCATGGTAAAGATCGTATGCCCGGAGCCGTTGCACAGGGCGTTGAGGGGGAACACAAAGGCCGTCAGCAGATAATCCAGGCTGGTGACCCGCAGATAATCCAACCCTTGCAGGAGCACTTCTTCTTCGTGGGTCAATAGTCTCAGCAGCGGCATCGCCAATAGCTGCACAACGATAAAAGCAACAGAAGCGATCATCAGGGAAATTTGGATAGCGTTTTTCAACACTGACCTGGCCCGGTCAAAGTTTTTGCTGCCCACATTCTGGCCCACCATGGAGGAGGCCGCTGAACCAATGGCGACTGCCGGCATCTGGCATACATTGTTGATTTTTCCGGCCACCGCCACACCGGACGCCGCGCTGACGCCCAGGGAATTGGTCAAAGCGGACACCATCAGAAAACCTCCGGAAACCACAAAGCTCTGCACTGCCCCCGGCAGGCCCAGCCGCAGCACGGATAGCGCCTTTTCTTTATTCAGGCGGAAGGAGGAGAGGCGCACATCCACTTTGGATTGGGTCAACCGTAGATAGGCGGCAAATCCCAGCATAGACAGCGCCTGGGAAATCACAGTGGCATAAGCAGCCCCCGCCACGCCCATCCGCAGCGTGCCTACAAACAGAATGTCCAGCACGATGTTGATCAGACACGAAGCAACACCAAAATATATGGGTGTTCTGGAGTCGCCCATGCCCCGAAGCACGGAGGCCATGGCGTTATACCCGAAAATAAAGACCGACCCCGCCGTGCAAACACGGAAATAGGTACACGCATCGCTAAACACTTCTTCCGGCGTATTCAGAACCCGCAGGAGCGGATCGGCAACCAGGAGAAACAGCGCTGTGGAAACCATCGCCAATAGGATCGACATGGAAAATACCGTGCTGATGGTTTCCTTCACATCTTTGTCACTTTTCCGCCCAACGTACTGAGATACCATACACTTGCCCTACAAAACAAGGTAGACGTGAAGACAGTTTCCTACAATCTGGGTCATTCCACTGTAGCGTTTACAATGGATAAATATATGCATGTCACCATGAATATGCAAAAAGACAGCGTTAAGAAGATGAAATCCTTCATAGCATCACTTTAACTGGTTGTGGCATAAAAAAGAAGAAAGCCTTGATTTACAAGGCTTTCCTAAGTCTGGGTGGAGAGATTTGAACTCTCGGCCTCTTGAACCCCATTCAAGCACGCTACCAAGCTGCGCTACACCCAGTTATCTGAAGTAAATCCCTTGAAGGATGTTGGCTTACCTCAGCAACGAGATATATTATAGCACATGGAAAACAGGTTGTCAATACATAAATGCAAGAAAAATAAAAAGAAATTGATTGGATTTGGAAGAAAATGGTGAAATATCATTTCTGTTTCAAAACAGACGCGGAATGAACGCGGTCGAAATCTGGGGATCAACCGTCGTTTTCTTCCCGAAATTTAAACAGTTTACGTTTTACCCGCTGCAGAGCATTGTCGATGGATTTCACATGACGGCCCAGCAGCTCGGCGATTTCCTGATAGCTTTTGCCGTCCATAAAGGCATCCAGCACCTGACGCTCCAGGTCTGACAGGACTTCTGTAATCTGCGTTTGAATACGAGCGAGGTCCTCCTGGCTGATGTACAGATCCTCGGGGTTGGTCACGCGCCCTTCGATCACGTCCAGCAGCGTACGGTCGGATTCCTCGTCGTAGAGTGGTTTGTTGAGGGACACGTAGCTGTTGAGGGGAACATGCTTCTGACGGGTGGCGGCTTTGATAGCAGTGATGATCTGGCGCTTAACGCAGAGCTCGGCAAAGGAGCGGAAGGAGGACAGACGGGAAGGCTGGAAATCTCGGATGGCCTTGTACAGGCCGATCATACCTTCCTGCACGATGTCCTCGTGATCCGCGCCGATCAAGAAATAGCTGCGGGCCTTGGAGCGGACAAAATTTTTATATTTGTTCAGCAGATAGGCCAGCGCTTGGCCGTCGCCCGCCTGCGCCAGCAGCACAACGTCTTCGTCTGGTTGATCCAGATACTGCCTGAATTCATTCTGCTCGTCCGGGGTAGGGAAATCAGTCATGAAAAGCCTCCGGTTTTAGGGAATAGGGATTAGGGAATTGTTTCAGCAAGCGGGATGGTCAATCATCTGCTGCCTAATCCCTATTCCCTGATATTTACTCTCTCCCGCTCATGGCGGCGTACATCAGGATGCCCGCCGCGACGGAAGCGTTCAGGGAGCCGACGCCGCCCCGCATGGGGAGGGACACCGTGAAATCGCTGGCTTCCAGCACCAGGCGGCTGACGCCCTCGCCTTCCGCGCCGACGATCAGGGCCATGGGGCCGGAGAAGTTTACTTTGCGATAGTCTTCGCCGTCCATGTCGGCGGCATACAGCCAGATGCCCTGCTTTTTCAGCATTTCCAGGGTGCGGGTCAGGTTGGTGACCCGGGCCACCTTCACCGTTTCAATGGCCCCGGCAGAGGCTTTTACGGCGGAGGGGGTCAGGCCCACGGCCCGGCGCTCCGGTACGATGACGCCATGCGCGCCGACGCAGGCGGCGGTGCGGATGATGGCACCCAGGTTCATGGGGTCGGTCACGCCGTCCAGCACCACCAGGAAGGGCGCTTCGCCCTTTTCCTTGGCTTCCTCCAGCATGTCCTCCACGTCGTAATAGCGATAAGCGGAGGCGAAGGCCAGCATGCCCTGATGATGGGGCGTGATTTCGTCCAGGCGGCTGCGCTCCACCATCTGCACGGGGATATGGCGCTCCTTCGCCATGGCGATAATTTCCTTGGCGGTGCCGCTCAAATCGCCCTTGGCCACCAGCAGCTTTTCGATGTCCCGACCGCTCTTGATGGCTTCGCGGATGGGGTTGCGGCCGGAGAGCAGGTTTTCGGGAGCGAAGCTCTGTTCCGGTTCGGGCCGGAACTCAGGTTTGGGCGCGGGCTTGGGGGCGGGACGATCAAAGCGCTCAGGACGATCCGGCCTGGGGGCAGGCTTTTTGAAGTCATTTTTCCGGGGGCCGTCAAAAGGCTTGTCCTTTTTAAATTCCCGGCCCTTCGGCGCGTCGAAGCGATTGCCGGGCTTGCCGGGACGCTTCCGGTCGTCGAATCTGTCCTGATCGTTTTCCCGGCGCTGTTTGTCCTGCTGCGTAGCGGACTTGCGGTAGCGAGTGCCTTCTTCTTCCCACTTTCCTTCGGAACGCAGATGGTCGGCGCGGGTCATTTTCTTTTTGGTGAAATCCTTATAAAAGGCCATGACAATTCTCCTTATAAAGGGTGATTATAAATTCTTATAAAGCAGCCGCATTTCCGCCTGCTGTCCGCAGCTCTTAGCCCCTTCGGGGCACGCGCCGCGGACGCAGCCGGGGCCGGCGGATTCAAAGATCACGGGGGAGACCTGCTTGCAAAGGCGCAGCATTTCCGTCGCCAGGGCGCGGATCTCCCACTGAGCGCGGTTGCAGCAGCGCAGCGAGAAGAAATGCAAAAGCTCCCTTGCATTCATGGTCATGGTGATGTGGGTTTCGCAGGCGTTGGGGAGCACGAACCGGGCATCCTCGTTGCTGCCTTCGCCCTTCCCCAGTTTTTCCTGCCAGTCCTGATACCAGGTCTGCATCTGCGCCATCTGGCTTTCAAATTCCTTCACCGCGTCCTCGCCCAGATCCCGGATGCGGGGCGGCACGATGTAGCCAAAGCCTTCGGCCAAAGAAACATACCGCTGGCTCTGCACCGAAAAGCTGGCGATGCGGTGGCGGGTGATCTGAGCCAATAAAGCGCGGCTGACCCCGGAAATGCCGAAGGTAAAGGAAGCGTGCTCCAGCACGGACAGATGGCCGGAGGCCACGATGCGGCGCAGGAACGCGGCTTGGTCTTTTTCGTCCACCAGCGCTTTCAGCTCGTCATATTCCATGGCGGAATAGCAGGTGCGGGCCGCCAAGGCGCAGGTCTTTTCCGGTTCGGGGGTGTGGGCCAGCAGCTCAACATGCAGGTGTGTTTCGGGCATGGTCTGTGTTCTCTCCTTGGATATAGGGCAATAGTTCTTTGATCCGTTCATTCTGCCCCGTCACATACAAATACCCCAGCAGCGCTTCCAGGCCGGTGGCCCCGGCGTAATCCGCCGTGGAGGCGGACTTGGGCCCGCTGTGGTGGGGGTGGGCATTGCGGCCGCGACGCACGATATCCGCCTCCTCGGGGGAGAGGAGGGGCAAAAGTGTCGCCAGCTCCCGGGCCTGGCTGACGGCGCTGACGGCCTCGTTGGAGGCGCGGTGCATGTCCCGGACCAGCAGGTTCTTTCGCAAAAGATGCGTGCGCACAAGCAAAGCATGGACGCTGTCGCCGATATACGCCAGTTGCAGCGGCGACAGCATCCGGGCTTGCTCCGGGGTGAGCCCCGGCGAAAAATCCGTCATCATGCTTTATTTCAGCGCGGTCTTGCTGTAGGCGGAGGGGCTCATGCCCACAATATTCTTGAAGGTCTTGGAGAAGTGGTAGGGGTCGTTCATGCCCACTTCGATGCCCGCCTGCCGCACGGTGTAGCCCTCCTTGAGCAGCACCTTGGCCCGCTCCATTTTGCAGAAGAGCTGATAGCTCTGGGGCGGCATGCCGACTTCGGAAACGAACCGCTTACGGAAGGTTTCCACCGGCATGCGGGACAGGGCCGCCATGTCGCTCAGGGAGAAGCTGTCGCGATACTGGTTCTTGCGCATCGCGTCCACCACCTTGGCGATTTCGTGGCTGAGCACCGCGTCCATGGCCACCGGCTGGCCGGAATGGGACGCCAGCATGGCCCAGAGCAGCTGCTGCAGCTGTGCGCTGGAAGCGTCCTCGGCGGCGGCGACGCGGACGGTAGCCTGCACGATGTGCTTGGCCAGGTTCAGCTGGCTGGGCAGCGCGCCCTGCTTCATGATGCGGTGGGGCAGCGCGCCCATCCGCTGGAGGAACGCGCCGCTGAGCGTTCCGCCCACCATGATCCACAGCACCCGGGCTTCCTGGTGCACGTCCAGGCTCACGCCCCGGCTGCCCGGCGGCAGCATGCAGCAGTCGCCCGCCCGCAGGGACAGGGTGGTTTCTTCGTTGATCAGATCCAGGTTTCCGCTTTCCACAGCCAGCCAAAGCCAGTGCTCCATGGTGCGCAGGTTCTGGACGCCGTTTTGCAGCATGGCGGAACCGGAAGCGGCGATGTACACGCCGCTGGCCCCGGCCAGTGCGTCCGGCACGTGGGCGCCCTCCACCAGCACGGCGGGCATGTCCACGTCCGGTTTATTCTGGAATAATAAAGAGTCTGCCATGGTCAAACCTCCATTTCATTATTACGGCATTATTATATATCCCAAATGATACATTGTCAATAGAGGTCACCGATTTTAACAACAAGTGATGAAGAATGGTCCAGGAAAATGTTCAATATGTCAATAAAATATCCAATCTTTGCTAAATCTTTTTCGTGCACGGAACCATATCCTGTTGTATAATGGAAAAGGAACCCCATCCTTTGTTGTTTCGGAGGGCTGTGATATGCCAGTTCTGACCCATGAGATCACCGAAGCGGAGACGGGCCGCACGGTAAAATCCATCGCGCTGAAGGAAATGCGCCTGTCCCGCGGCTGGTTCAGCAGCCTGAAATTCAACGGGGGCATCCGGCTGGACGGAGAATCGGTCCGCGCCGACCAGCGCGTACAGGCCGGGCAGATCCTTTCCGCCCAATGGGAGGAAACGCAGGGCACAAGCCTGACGCCGTATGAAGCGCCGCTGCGCATCCCCTGGCAGGACGAGCATTATTTCGTAATCGACAAACCCGCGCCGCTGCCCACGCTCTGCTCCGCCCGGCAGGAGGGCGCGACGCTGGAAAATGTTTTGTTTTCCTATTTAAAATGTCCTGAAAACTATCTTTTCCGTCCCGTGAACCGGCTGGACAAGGGAACAAGCGGCTTGCTGGCTGTGGCGAAGGACGCCCACGCCCAGCAGCTTTTACAGCGCCAGCTGCATACGGAAACATTCATCCGCGAATACCTGGCGGTTTGTGAAGGCCATTTTCCGCGGGCCGAAGGCGTGATCGATCTGCCGATTGGGAAAATGGGGGAGGGGATCAGGCGTGAAATCCGTCCCGACGGAAAACGCGCCGTGACCCATTACCGGGTGGAACAGGAAACCGACACCCGCTCGCTTCTCCGCCTGCGCCTGGAAACGGGCCGCACCCACCAGATCCGGGTGCACCTGGCCGCAATGAATTGCCCTATCGTGGGGGACTATCTGTACGGAAAACCGCATCCTGATTTGTCGGGACGCTTCGCCCTTCACGCCTGCTTTTTGCAATTTTGCCATCCTTTCACCGGGGAAACAGTCAGCGTTTCTTCTCCACTGCCTCAAACGCTGGAAAACTTGTTGTAAATTCCTTTCCATCGCCCGGAACACGGTTTGACAATCATTGCGAATTCCTATATAATGTGTTACGAAATCATGTTATTTAAGGAGGATTCCCGTGAAAAAGTTCCTGACGATGGGAGCGGTGCTGGCTCTGTTTTTGCTTTTGCTCCTTCCCGCCCAGGCGGAAATCCAGGGCTATGTGAAAGGACAGGGGTACAATTACGTTTATTTTGGTCAATACCCTTATGACCGGGACGGCACGGTGCAGCCCGTTTTGTGGCGGGTGCTGGCGGTGCAGGACAACAGAGCCCTGATGCTGACGGAGTATCTGATCGACACCGACCAGGTGATTTTCGTGACCGATGAAAAGATCATCGAAAACCATTCCTACCGCCGCATTGAGAAGTTTGAGGAAAGCGACCTGTTCCCAAAACTCAGCACGGAATATGTGGACCGGCTGCTGGGGGACGATCCCATCCGCAATGCTTTGGTGGCCCAGCCCAACGGCGCGATCCTGTTCCTGCTCAACGACGAGGACTATGTCAACACCGATTACGGCTTTGAAAAATCCCGCTGGGCGGAGTGGCCCGCCCGCATCAAATCCCACGAGGCCCAGGGCACACCCTACGCCGTCAAGCAGCGGGGCCTGTACGTGGCATATCAGAACGATATGTCGCCCTACTGGGTGGCGACGGTCAAGAGCCCCACGGACTATAAGCTACAAATCGTGGGCTTCAACGGACACCTCAGCTATGGCGCGTACACCCGGGTCAACATCGGCCTGCGGCTGGCCGTGCAGCTGGATTTGAACCAGATCGAAATTTCCGGCGGCCAGGGCAGCAAACAGTCTCCTTATCAGGTGAAATATACCGGTTCCGCCGCGCCTGCGCAGCCTGCCGAACTGGTGCCCAACCCCACGGAGGAACCGGTTGCGCAGCCTGCGGTAACCGCCGCGCCTGCCGCCGTCACCCAGGGCAGCTCCGCACTGCTGTATACCCTGGCCCCCAGCCAGCCGACAGTCCCGGCAATCGTTCCGACAGCCGCGCCTGAACCCACTGCGGAGCCCGTTGCCGAAGCGCCCGCGAAAGACCCGAACAGCGTGACCCTCTCCTTTGTGGGCGATTGCTCTATCGGCGATTCCGCGCAGTATACCACGGCGAAATCCTCCTATCATACCTGTATCAATCAGAATGGCTATGCCTGGCCCTTCTCCCTGGTACATGACTATTTGGCGAACGACGATCTGACCGTGGCGAACCTGGAGGTGGTGTTCACCACCCGCACCCGGCACCAGGATAAAATGTACTATTTAAAGGGTGATCCCTCCTTTGTAAACGTGCTCACTGAAGGCAGCATCGAAATGGTGAACACCGTCAACAACCACTGCATGGACTTCATGAACGATGGCTATGTGGATTCCCTCGCCACGCTGGACAGCGCGGGCGTGAAGCACTTTGGCACAATCAACCCCGGTCTGGCCAATCCCCACGACGACCTGGGTCTGGTGAACGTGAACGGTATCCTGTTCGGCTTTGTCGGCTGGTCCTATCCCCAGGAATACGACCTTCGCAACATTTCCAACCGCATTGTTCAGCTCAAAAGCCAGGGAGCCGAGGTGGTCGTGGTGAGCCTCCACTGGGGCCGCGAAACCTATATGACCCCTGAATCCTGGCAATATACCTTTGCCCGCAACGTGCTGGACGCGGGGGCAGACCTGGTCTGGGGCCATCATCCCCACGTCATCCAGCCCATCGCCATCTACGGCGGCAAGCCCATCCTCTTCTCCACCGGCAACTTCACCTTCGGCACCATGAGCGACGTGAACCCCGCCACCGGCATTTTCCAGCTGACCTATGAAAAGACCGCCGCCGGGCCCGCCCTCAAGGAATTGAAGGTCATCCCCTGCACCACCCAGAAGAGCCCCGACTTCCGCCCCAAGGAGTTGACCGAGCAGAAGGACCGCCTGCAAGTATTCAAGTATCTGACCTTCAAGAAAGCCCCGTACATGCTGGAAAATCCCCCGGCTTCCTTCCTGGAAACCGGCGTCATCCAGTTTGAAAACGGCCAGATGGTGCAGTAAAGAGAACGCTATTTCCTGGGGGAACCGCTCTTTGGAGGCCAAAGAGCGGTTCCCCCAGACCCCTTCCGAGAAAGCCATAAGAAAGTATATCATTCAAAATAAGTAGACATTGATTTGCTGATGAGGAGAAACCTATGAAAAACATCCTTCGTTCCGCTCTGCTGATCCTGATGCTGCTGTCGCTGCTGATTCTGGTGCCCTCCGGGGCCATTGTGGCGGAGGCGGAAGTGGTCAATCTGCCCCTCGATATGAAGGCGGGTATCAAGGCCGCCATCGCGCCTTATCCGCAGTATTATGTGTCCGACTGGGAATATGAAGACCCTTCCCTGCACATTAAAATTGACCACGGCCGCGTGAACGACACCAATTATCTGGTGGCTCATGTCACCGTTGCCAGCGCTATGCAGATTCGTTCCATGTTCACCGGCAGCTACGGCAGCCCCTCCGAGGAATGGGGCACCACCCTGGCCAAGAACGCCAAAGCCGTGCTGGCCATCAGCGGCGATTCCTTCCACAAGCACAGCAACATCGGCCTGGTGGCCAAGCAGGGCAAGCTGTACCGCAACAAGTGCGACCGGCTGGAGGACAAGTCCGGCCTGCGCTACGACGTGCTGATCATCGACGAAAACGGCGATCTGCATATCCTGCCTCAGGCGACCAGCGCCGAGGTGGACGCTTTCCCCGGCCAGATCATCAACGGCTTCACCTTCGGCCCCGGCCTGGTGATCGACGGCGTGAAGCAGTCCGGCTTTAAGAACATGAACAACGCCTCCGACAAGCCCGCCCAGCGCATGTGCATCGCTCAGGTCGGCCCGCTGGATTACCTGTGCATCTACACCGAAGGCCCAGAGGACACCGGCTCCACCGGCCTGACCCTCGACCAGTTCGCCGATTTCGTCGCGTCCTTTGAGGGCGTGCAGAACGCCTATAACCTGGATGGCGGCGTGACCACCTGGATGGTGTTCAAGCAGGGCACCAACAGCTACGCCAAGATCAACGGCACCAACCCCAAGAAGCGCCCCATCGCGGATATTCTGTATTTTGTGACCGCGTGGCAGGAATGATTTCAGAGTTCAGAGCGCAGAGTACAGAGTTCAGATTGCAATGAATCATACTTTACGCACAATATCAATCTGCCCGCTGTGCTCTTTTACTTTCTCCTTAAAGAAGGATACGATATGGAATCAACGATTGTTTCTGTATTCGGTTTGCCCGTAACGGCCTACGCCCTGTGCCTGGTGATTTCACTGGGCATAGGGCTTCTATGCTTTTTTCTGGACGGCCGGAAAAAGGGCATCAGCATAGATGCGCTTTGGCGTACGGCGCTGCTGGCGCTGCCCCTGGGGCTGATCGGTGCGCGGCTGTTCCATTTCATGGGCAACTATTTCTACTATGAAGAAATGGGCTTTGACGCGCTGCTGCGGCTGTGGGACGGCGGCTTTGCCCTGTGGGGCGCGGTGGGCGGCGTGGCCCTGGCAGCGCTGACTGCGGGGAAATGGAGCCGCGTTTCCGTAGCTTCCTTGCTGGACACGCTGGCCGCTCCCGCCGCGCTGACGATTGGCCTTTCCCGATTCGCGGAATATTTCAGCGGCGAGGGCATTGGGCCTTATGTGGAAGCCGAAGCATTCATGCGCTTCCCCTTCGCGGTGTACCGCGCGGATTACGAAGTATGGAACTGGGCCATATTTATCCTGGAGGGTATCGTCGCCCTGGTTATTTTCCTGGCGCTCCGAAGCCAAGAACGCCCCGCGGGGGATACCGCGCGGCTGTTTCTGCTGCTCTATTCCGCCTGCCAGATCACCCTGGAGAGCCTGCGGCGGGACCATTGCCTGCGCTGGCTGTTCGTGCGGGTCAGCCAATTGACAGCCCTGATCGTGATTCTGGGCCTGATGCTGGCAGCTGTCCTTCGCTTCCGCAAAAGCAGCAGTCTGAAACCGGGTCAAGTGGCGCTGTCCTGGGGGCTGGTCGCCTTGTTTGCCGGGATCGTCGTCGCCATCGAGTTTTCCTTTGACGGCAAAATCCTGCGCGACCTGCCCGTCTGGGCGGGATACCTGATCATGGCGGGCTGCTCCTGCGGCATTGGCTGGGCCGCATCCCGGCTGATATTTCACAAAGGCGGAAGCAGACGATGATCAACGCTGTTTTGGAAATCATCCTGAAAGCCGCTGACAAGAAGGAACGTCTGCTGGTCACGCTGGACGGCCCCTGCGCTTCGGGCAAAACCACATTCGCGGCAGCGCTCGCCGGGGAGCTGGACGCGGCGGTCCTTCATACGGATGATTTTGTGGTGCCCCACCCGCAAAAGACCGCCGAACGCCTGGCAATTCCCGGCGGAAACTGCGATTGGGAACGGCTGTGCCGTGAGGTGATTGCGCCGTGGAAGCAGGGAGTGCAGCCGCAGCTTCAGCGCTACGACTGCCAACATGACTGTCTGCTGCCGCCGGAAACGCTGACCGCTGACCGCATCCTGATTCTGGAAGGAAGCTATTGCAATCTGCCCGCCATTCGGGCGTATGCCGACGTGCGTTTATTCATGATGACTCCGGAAAAAAAGCGCCTGGAGCGCCTGCGCCAGCGCGAAAGCCCAGAGTCGCTCCAGCGTTTTTTCGAACGATGGATTCCCCTGGAGAATGCCTATTTTGCAGCTTATGGCTTGCCGGATGCAGAATGTATACCGATTGAATAATATGCAAAACCCCTCGAACTGTCGAGGGGTTTTGCATTTCCTGAAGGTTTTAAGAAAGAATTGCTTGGGCCGCGGCTTCGGCGGAAAGCGTTTCCGCGTCAAAGGGCAGGAAAGCGAAGCGGAAGGAACGCGCTTCTTTCAGGTACAGCCGGTCTTTTTCCAGGGGTTCCGGGCCGCAGGAGGCGGTGCCGATCGGCCCCATGGCTCCGTCGATCAGCCAGGTGACGCCGTCCGTGCGCCCCAACTCGATGGTATGCTGGGCTGCCGTCAGCATTTCAGGCGTGTAATGATGCGCGGAGAAGGAGAAGCCGTCGCCCGCGGCCACCAGGCCGATGCCCCGGTTGTTGAGCAGAGCGGCAAAGGCGGTGTCCTCATGCGCGCCGTTTTCCTGGGGGCGGACATAGGGCTCGTGGGTTTCGTCCACGGTGGTTTCCCAGCGGCCGATCAGCGCGCCGGTTTTCTTATCGGGATAGCTTTCGTGCGGCCCGCGGCCCTGCCAGATCAGGCGGTCAAAGCCCTTCGGCATTTCAAAGCGGAATCCCAGCCGGGGCAGGTATTCAGCGATTTCCTTGAGGGGCGCATAGGTGATTTCCAGCCCGATTTTCCCTTCGCCAGTCACGGTGTACTTCTGCGTCACGCGCAGCAGCGGCGGCGTGACCTTCTGCCCGTACACGCTGGAAATTTCGATCACGGCGGTATGATCGTTCAGGGAGGCGCTGAAAGAATCATTCCGGCACTGCAGGCGGTTCAGACCCAGTTCTTCCCACTTTTTGGAGATGTTGGGCCAGCCGTTGTCGTTATCAGTCGGCGCGCGCCAGAGGTTCACCCGAAGGCCGCTTTCCATCAGCTTCACGCCATGGAAGGTGAGGCCGCACAGCCCTTCCTGGTTGAAGCCTGCGGCGAAATCCTGGCCCTTCACCACACAGCCGCGGTGCACCTTTTCCAGTGTCAGTTCATTCCGGGGCAGGTGTACGGCGGGTTCGGCCTGGCCCAGCGCCAGAGCAAGCTGATCCCGGGCCACGACGTGCCCGGCTTTGGCCCAAGCGGTGTCCTCTTTCAGGGTAAAGGTAAAGTTCAGCATCGCCCCGGCGGGATAAGCGCCAAGGTTCAGGGCGACTTCCTCAGTTTCATTGGCTGGGGTGTTCAAGTTGATTTTGCCCTGGGTTAGGGTCTTGTCCCCGGCAACCACGGCATACCGCCCCGCCAGATGGGCCAGGGACAGGAACGCGTAATAGTTCCGGAAGGATACGACGCCTTTGGCTTCGTCCACCATCTCGGCGCGGACGGGGCGTATCACGTGCTTGTATTCGATCAGGCCGGTGTGGGGTGTGCGGTCGGGATAGGTCAGGGCGTCCACGCAGAAGCAGCCGTCGTGGGGCCATTCGCCGAAGTCGCCGCCGTAGGCGTAGTACTGCTGACCGTTTTCTTCCTTCACCAGGCCATGGTCGGCCCACTCCCAGATGCAGCCGCCCATCAGCTGGGGATAGGCCTGGAAGGTCTGCCAGTAGGCTTCCAGCAGGCCGGGGCCCTGACCCATGGCGTGGCAGTATTCGCACTGGAACAAGGGCTTTTTCGGATTGCCTTCCGCGTAGTCCTTCATGAAAGGAATATTGGCGTACATGCGGCTGGTCACGTCGGCGGTGAGGGCTTCCTTTTCCCACTGGTCACGCTCATAGTGAATGGGCCGGGCGGTATCGATTTTGCGGATGGCCTCGGCCATGGCCTCATGGCAGCAGCCGTAGCCGGATTCGTTGCCCAGGCTCCACATGAAAATGCTGGGGTGGTTGCGGTCGCGCATCACCATGCGCACGCCGCGGTCCACGAACTGGGTCTTCCATTTCGGGTCCTTGGCGATGTCGTCGTAGTGGCTGACGTGGGTGATGCCGTGGCACTCGATGTCCGTTTCATCCACCACATACAGACCATACTTGTCGCAAAGATCCAGGAAGCGCGGGTCGTTGGGATAATGGCTGGTGCGGACGGTGTTCATGTTGTACCGCTTCATGAGCAGCACGTCCTTTTCCATGTCGTTGACGGGGGTATAGAAGCCCAGCAGCGGATGAGTGTCGTGGCGGTTCACGCCCAGGAACTTGACGTTTTTACCGTTGAGGTAGAACACGCCGTCCTTGATTTCGATTTTCTTGAAGCCCACATACACCCGCTCGGCCTGACCGGAGATTTCGGCAATCAGCTCATACCGATGGGGCGTTTCCGCCGTCCAGGGCTTCACGTTTTTGATTTCAGCCGTCAGCCCCGCTTCGCCGCTGATCACGTCGCAGAGCTCCGTGAACACCGTTTCTTCGCCGTCCAGCAACGTTAGCCGCACGGTGCCCGCGTTCCAGACCTTGGCGGTGATGGTGATTTCGCCGTCCCTGTAATCGTTGGTCAGGGTCGTGCTGGCAATCAGATCGGCAATGCGCATTTTGCCAAAGGACAAAAGCGCCACGTCCCGGAAGATGCCCGCGTGCCGCCACATATCCTGGTCTTCCAGGTAAGTGCCGTCCGACCATTGCAGCACGACCACGCGCAGGGCGTTTTCGCCGTCCTGCAAAAAGGCGGAAATATCGAATTCTGCGGGCAGGTGCGGGCCTTTGGAAAAGCCCGCCAGATGGCCATTCACATAGACGTAGTAGGCGGAAGACACGCCTTCAAAGCGGATGACTGTCTGCCGACCGCGGAAGGAAGCGGGCAGGGTAAACCCGCGGTCATAGACGCCCACCGGCGTATCATCCGGCACATAGGGCGGGTCATAGGGGATGGGGTAGCGCACGTTGGTGTATTGGGGGCTGCCATAGCCCTGCAATTGCCACACGCCGGGCACCTGAATCGTGCCGTGAATGCCATCGCCCGCTTCGCCGGACAGTTCTTCCACGTCATAAGGGGAAGAATAATAGGTAAACTGCCATTCGCCGTTCAGCCCCAGGTAATACGGTGAAGCCGCTCGCTCATTCAGCCGGGCGGACGCGGCGTCTGGATAGGGAATCAGCGTCGCCCGGGCCGGCAGGCGGAACAGATTGGTGCAGTTCAAATCCTGAAATTCTGTGCGCATGGGATTCTTTCCTTTCTCTTGGCATTTATTGGACATTTTCAATCAGAAACACAAGCAGGAAATGGCATCTCCAAAAGCCTTCCCCTCGCAGGGGAAGGTGTCAGGCGCGGAACCAAGAGAGAAAGCGTGATCAAGTCAATTCGCGCCTGACGGATGAGGTGCTCCTCCCTGTTACATGTTCTCATATTATCGGATGAGTTCACCTCATCCGAGCCGCGCGAAAAGAGTTGACTTCTCTCTCAATCTTGAATCCGCGCGGCCCACCTTCCCCTGCGAGGGGAAGGCTTTTGGAGACGCCCTTTAAACTATTTTAGTGACTTAAAGTGCCCTTTTTTCCAGTGATAAACAACAACAGATTTACTCAATGATATTCGTAGTGATATAGTCCACGCCCCATTGGGTCAATCGTTCAGCGTCCTCCAGGCCGTTGACCGTCCAGACGTTGACTTCCTTTCCCAGGGTGTGCACGTCCCGCACGCGCTGCTCGGTCAAAATCTGCCAATCAATATCCAAGTCAAGATCGTACTGTTTCAGCGCGTTGAGCACTTCCTGCCAGTCCGGGCTCCCTTCGATCAGGTACTGGGCCTTTTGTTGGGGAAGAACCTGACGTACATGGATCATGTTGGACAGGGCGAAGGAAATGAAGATGGTGTGTTCCAGCCAGCCTTCTTCCCGGATGGTGTCAATGATCCGGTTGATCTGTTCCGGCTGCATGGGGTTTTTGAGCTCCAGCACACTGACCTTTTCATACTTCTTGCAGATTTGGATGTATTCCCGCAGGGAGGGCAGCCCCAGATCCTTCCGCCCGCGCTGGCCGTTCTTGTCGCACAGGCGCAGGGAGCGCAGGGTTTCAAAGGTGCTTTCCTCCACCCGCAGATCGTCCAGCGCCACGCGCCTGGTGGTATCGTCGTGGATGATGATGAATTGACCGTCTTTGGTCACGTGCACGTCGGTTTCAATGCCGAAGTAGGTTCTGTTGCCCGCCGCCACGAAGGCGGAGCAGGTGTTTTCCATTTCAATGCCGCTCAGTCCCCGATGCGCGATCATCCGGGGCTTAGGAGCGGCCAAACGCAGCGTATCCACGCCAGGATTCCCCTCCTTAAAGCAATTTTTTTCGGTGTATTTTCATGGAATATCTTAACACGATTATGGGTTTCCCGCAAGCGGGAAATAGAAAAAGGGTCTCATTTAGAAATAAAAAAAGAGCCCCATTGGAGGGGGCGTCTTTTGCTTGATGAGGATTAGCGGCGCTGCATAGCGGCGAAGCATTCGCTGCAGTACACGGGGCGATCTTCCCTGGGCAGGAAAGGAACCTGGGTGGCCTTGCCGCAGTTGGCGCAGATGGCGTCGTGCATTTCGCGGGGAGCGCCGTTGTTACGGGCTGCCTTGTGAGCCTGACGGCATTCACGGCAGCGGGTGGGCTCGTTCTGGAAGCCCTTCTCAGCGTAGAATTCCTGTTCACCGGCGGTGAAGACGAATTCTTTGCCGCAGTCACGGCACACCAGCGTTTTGTCCTGATACATTGTTTTTGTGACCCCCTGATAAGATAGAGATTTTTTGGTTAGCTGCGGCTGACCTGGTTTTTGACCCCACACTCGCCGGCTGGGATATTGCTCTGCGTGTTCTGCGCCCTCACGCCATCCTCTCGCGCGCGAACGCGCGGCCGGGCTTACTTCTAGACCGCACCATGCTCACCGGAATTTTTTCTGGCTTACGTGGACCGTTTTGCCTGCGACTGGCATCGGCTTGCAACCACAGACCCGATTCAGCCAACCGCAATAAATTATATCCCCTTTTTATCATAAACGCAAGCATATTTTACAAATTTTTATGAATTTCCCGCAAAAAATACAAAATGCGCGCAAGTTACCTTACGTTCCTGCAGGATTAGTATTTATTCTGCTTCACCGTCCAGCAGCTCGGCGGCCTGAGCAAGCAGCCGCAATGCTTCGTCTATTTTTGCAATATCGGTCCGCATCGCTTCGTTGTCCTGTTCATCCAAACGATCCTGCACATCGTCCCGGATGTCCTCCAGGTCCGCCATCAGGTCGTTCAGTCCTTCGCCAAGATCAGCCAGGTCTGCACGGTATCCGGTGGGAATATTGATTTTCATTGTGCTTTCTCCTCTCAAAGAATCAACATACAGTCCCCAAAAGAGAAAAACCTGTATTCCTTTTCGACAGCTTCCTTGTACGCGGCCAGCGCTTCCTCCCGTCCCATCAGGGCGGACACCAGCATCAGCAGGGTGGATTCGGGCAGGTGGAAATTGGTCAGCAGCACGTCGGTGGCTTTGAGCTTCACGCCCGGGGTGATGAAAATGCTGGTGTTGCCCATGCCGGGATGCACGATGCCGTCATCCGTAGCCACGGTTTCCAGGGTGCGCACGGAGGTGGTGCCGATGCAGACGATGCGGCCGCCGTTTTTCCGGGCGGCGTTGATCTTCTCCGCGGCCTCGGGGGTGACCTCGTAATACTCGGAGTGCATCTTGTGCTCGCTCACGTCCTCGGCCTTCACGGGCCGGAAGGTGCCAAGGCCCACGTGCAGCAGCACCGGCACGATCTCGATGCCCTTTTCCCGGATGCGCTCCATCACTTCGGGGGTGAAATGCAGCCCGGCGGTGGGGGCGGCGGCGCTGCCCTCCTGCTTGGCGTAGATGGTCTGGTACTGGGAGGGGTCCTCCAGCTTTTCGTGGATGTAGGGGGGGAGGGGCATTTCGCCCAGCCGGTCCAATAATTCCTCGAAAACGCCATCGTATATAAAGGTCACGATGCGCCCGCCCGCGTCGGTGGTGTCGCCGATTTCGGCCCGCAGCAGGCCGCCGCCAAAGGACACGGTCACGCCCTTTTTCAAGCGCCGTCCGGGGCGGACCAGGGTTTCCCAATGGTCTTTGTCGATGCGCTTAAGCAGCAGCACCTCCACCGGTACATGGGTTTCTTCCTTTTCGCCCAGCAGTCGGGCGGGAATCACCTTGGTCTGGTTGATCACCATGACATCGCCGGGCTTGAGATAGTCCGGCAGGTCACGAAAAATCTTGTCCTCCCGCAGGCCCGTGTCCCGGTGAATCACCATCATCCGGGCGGCATCCCGGGGCTCCATGGGGGTTTGGGCAATCAGGCGCTCGGGCAGGTCGTAGTAAAAGTCAGAGGTTTTCAAAATCCGTCATTCCTTTGAATATTGATAAGCGATCCTCGGGTCGCCGTTTTCCAGATAGATGATGCCGCAGCGGACGAAGCCGTTCTTGGTCAGCGTATGCTGCATGGGCTTATTGTCCGCATGGGTGTCGGCCCGGACTTCGTCGGTGAATTGCAGGGCATAGTCCCGCGCCATCCGTACAGCCCCATGCATGGTTCCGTCGGTGCCGATGCGGTGGATGGTGCCGTAGGGCTTGCCGTTGGGCCACTTGCCATCTTCGATATAGGCATAGGTCGGGTCGTCACCCAGGATAAACGCGAATGCGGCGTGAATGACGCCGTCCTCTTCGATCACGAACAATTGCTGCTTTTCAATGTCGCTTTCAAGCAGTTCTCTTTTCGGGTAACCGTCCACCCATTGCAGCATGTTGCCGGACGCTCGCATGAATTGCCGGGCCTTATCGTATACTTGCAGGATAACGTCCAAATCCCGCGTCGCTGCCAAACGAATCATAAGGTTTCTCCTCAATCCAGCAGGCTGGTCTGTTCGGCCTCCTGCACCTTTTCATTGAAATTGGCGGGGGGCGTTTTGCCCAGATGCTGATAGGCCAGCGGCGTGCAGACGCGGCCTCGGGGGGTGCGCATGATGAAGCCCAGCTGCATGAGGTAGGGCTCGTACACGTCCTCGATGGTCACGGCGTCCTCGCCGGTCACGGCGGCCAGGGTGTCCAGGCCCACGGGGCCGCCGCCGAACTTTTCCACCATGGCGAAAAGCACGGCGCGGTCGATGCGGTCCAGGCCCAGGGCGTCCACGTCCTGCATGTTCAGGCTGTCCCGGGCGACCTCGGCGGTGATATGGCCGTCGGCCCGCACTTGGGCGTAGTCCCGCACGCGCTTCAAAAGCCGGTTGGCAATGCGGGGCGTACCGCGGCTGCGGCGGGCGATTTCCATGATGCCGCCCTCGTCGTAGGGCATGCCTAAAATGGTGGCGCTGCGGCCCACGATTTTGGACAATTCCTGGGGCGTATACATTTCCAGCCTGAACACGATGCCGAAGCGGTCGCGGAGCGGTGCGGACAAGCGCCCGGCCCGGGTGGTGGCGCCGACCAAAGTGAACTTGGGCAGGTCCAGCCGCATACTTCGGGCAGTGGGCCCTTTGCCGATCATGATGTCCAGGGCATAGTCCTCCATGGCGGGGTAGAGCACTTCCTCCACGGCGCGGCTCAGGCGGTGGATTTCGTCGATGAACAGGATGTCGCCCTGGTTCAGGTTGGTCAGGATGGAGGCCAGGTCGCCGGGCCGCTCGATGGCGGGGCCGGAGGTGACGCGGATGTTCTGGCCCATTTCAGACGCGACAATGCAGGCCAGGGTCGTCTTGCCCAGGCCGGGCGGGCCGTAGAGCAGAATGTGATCCAGCGCGTCGTGGCGCTTGAGCGCCGCGCTGATATAGATTTGCAGGCTGTTTTTCACCTTTTCCTGGCCGATGTATTCCCGCAGGTTATGCGGCCGGAGGGAGGTGTCCAGCTCCTCGTCCTCTTTCCGCAGCCCGGTCATCACCAAACGATCGTCGGTAGGCACGATGATTCTCCTTCATGAACGAATAATAAAAGTAGGAAGCAGGAGGTAGGAAGTAGGTGTTATCATGTAAACCATTGTCTGAACGAAAACTTGCCCTTGATAGGATGTTTTTAACCTCCTACCTCCTACTTCCTACCTCCAACCTGATAATCAAAATCCCGCCATGTTCCTGAGCGCCAGCCGCACCAGCTCGTTGGCGGAATCGCTCTGGCCCCGCACCTGGGAAACGGCTTTGGCGGCTTCTGCGGCGGTGTAGCCCAGGGCTTGCAGGGCGGCCAGAGCTTCCTGAGCGGCATCCTCCTGGATGGGGGTGACGGGCCCGGCGTTGGCGGGCACATAGCTCAGGTCGCTTTCGTCCACCTTTTCCTTCAGCTCCAGGGCGATGCGCTGGGCAGTTTTCTTGCCTACGCCGGGAGCGCGGGAAAGGGACGTGGTGTCGCCGGTCACGATGGCGAGAGTCAGGTCCCGAAGCGGCATGGCCCCCAATATGCTCAGCGCCACCTTCGGCCCGATGCCGCTGACGCTCAGCAGCCGGGAAAACATTTTCTTTTCTTCCTGGCTCGCGAAGCCGAACAGCTCCATGGCGTCCTCGCGCACGGAAAGCAGGGTAAACACCTTCATATTTTCCCCGATGGGCGGCGTTTCCTGGAGCGTGTTCATGCTGACGGACAGCAGATACCCCACCCCGTTCACATCGATCACTAGGCTGTTTGGACCCTTCTCGGCCACTTTGCCGTTTAAATAAGCATACACGTTATAGCACCTTCAAATCATGTTACTTGCGGTGTATCGGGAGAGTGCAGAGTACAGAGCGCAGAGTTCAGTTTATTATGGTTTTCCCCACAGCATGAGGCTATATGCTCTGTACTCTGAACTCTGTACTCTGCTACTGCTCTTTACCCTTCATTATTTCATGAGGAATTGTTCCTTCATCCGTCCGGATGCCGCGTGAGTCAGCGCGGCGGCGACGGCGTCGGCGGCGTCGTCGGGGCGGATGATGGCGGGCAGGTTCAGCATCATCTTGACCATCTGCTGCACCTGTAATTTATCCGCCTTGCCGTAGCCCGTCACCGCCTGCTTGATCTGCATGGGCGTGTACTCGTACATGGGCAGCCCGCTGTCCGCACAGGCGCACAGGGCCACGCCCCGGGCGGCGGAAACGTTCATGGCGGTGGTGATGTTCTTGGCAAAGAACAGCTCTTCAAACACGATTTCTTCGGGCTGGTAGGTGACGATCAGTTCTTTCACGCCCAGAAAAATGGAATGCAGCCGCCGCTGGATGGGCATGTCCGGCGGGGTGATCACCGCCCCGGCCTTGACCAGCTGGCTCTTGCTGCCCACAGCGTCCAGCACGCCCCAGCCCATGGTGGCCAGGCCCGGGTCGATTCCTAAAATGCGCATAAGGTTCCCCTTTCTCTGATACCGGTTTATTATAGAACACGTGTGCGCTTTTGTCAATTCAGCCGGGCGGGCTTTTCGGATTGTATTTTCCCGGTGTTTCCCTTGCGCCGTGCCGTAAAGCGGATTACAATACTAACGAATAAAAGAAGCGAGGAAAAGAAACATGCTGATCCGTTCCGCGCAGGTTTCGGACGCCCCGGCGCTGCTAAGGATTTACGCGCCGTATGTCCGCGACACCGCCATTACCTTTGAATATGACGTGCCTTCGGAAGCGGAATTTGCCGAGCGCATCGAAAACACGATGAAGCGTTATCCGTATCTGGTGCTGGAGGATGGGGGAGAGGCGCTGGGCTACGCCTACGCAGGCACATTTAAAGCCCGTGCCGCCTATAACTGGGCGGTGGAAACCACGATTTATCTGCGTCTGGACGCCCACGGCAAAGGCTATGGACGGGCGCTGTATACCGCATTGGAAGAAGAACTGAAATGCAGCCATTTCCTGAACGCTTACGCCTGCATCACTTGGGCGGAGCAGGAGGATGAATACCTGACCCATGCCAGCCCCCGCTTCCATGAGCGGATGGGGTATCATCTCTGCGGTACGTTCCGGCAGTGCGGCTATAAGTTTGGCCGCTGGTATGACATGATCTGGATGGAAAAGCATCTGGGCGATCATGGCGCAAATCCATTGCCAACATATCAAAGCCATTGAAAAAAGCGCCCGGGAAAGGGGCGCTTTGATAATCTGAGTCCTTTACGCCTGCTTAGCGATTTCCACCAGCTGAGCGAACGCGGCGGCGTCGTTCACGGCCAGGTCAGCCAGCATCTTGCGGTTGACTTCGATGTTCTTCTTCTTCAGGCCGTTGATAAAGGTGGAATAGCTCATGCCGCTCAGGCGGGCGGCGGCGTTGATACGGATGATCCACAGGCGGCGGAAATCGCGCTTGCGCAGTTTACGGCCGGTATAGGCATAGCGCAGGGAGCGGCGCACCTGTTCGCTGGCAGTGCGGTACTGCTTGGATTTGCTTCCCCAGTAACCCTTCGCCAGCTTGAGCACCTTGCGGCGTTTTTTATGGGCATTGACAGCCCTCTTAATACGTGCCATTGTTTATGTTCCTCCTTTGGGCGAGAGATTACTTGTAGGGGATCAGCTTGCGGATGGTGGCGGCTTCGGCGTTGTTCTGCAGGCTGCCGCCCATGCGCAGATGACGGATGCGCTTGGTGGTCTTCTTGTTGAGGATATGGTTGGCGTTCATTTTCTTGTGCTTCACCTTGCCGGTCT
>ONRC01000015.1:15781-73136 GCA_900320085.1 uncultured Eubacteriales bacterium | reverse complement strand
GCCGCCGCACTTGAGGCCCACCACCAGCTTGGAAATGGGCTGCTCGGTGCGCACATCGTTTTTCAGTTCGTCCTGCAATTGCTGGATGAGCTTGAGCGCTTCGGCTTCCTCATCCTCCCATTCCTGGCAGACCAGGAACTTGACCCGCTTTTCGTCCACGGGGCCCAGATGCTCCTTGAAGGCGTCCAGGGTGTTGTTTTCGCAGCCCAGGCTCAGCACCAGCACGCCGCCCGCGTTGGGATGGCGCACCAGCGCGGCCAGCAGGTCGCGGGTGCGGGCGTGGTCTTCGCCCAGCTGGGAACAGCCGTAGGGGTGGGTGAAGGTGTACACCGGGGCGGGGCCCAGCTTGCTGCCTTCCGCCGCGATGCGCTGGGCGGTGTGGTTCACGCAGCCAACCAGGGGCAAAATCCAGATTTCGTTGCGGATGCCCACCTTGCCGTCGGCGCGCTCATAGCCCATGAAGGAGCCGGTAAAGGGCGCGGACTGGTGGATGGGCTGGGGCTCGTAGGTGTATTCCTTTTCGCCGCTGAGGGCGGTTTTCAGGTTGTGGGAATGAATCCACTCCCCGGCCTTGATGTCCGCCTGGGCGGTGCCGATGGGGCAGCCGTACTTGATCACCTTTTCGCCCTGGGCGATCTCCCGCAGGGCGATCTTGTGCCCGGCGGGGATGCCCTCCCGGGGGGTGATCAGCACGCCCACATTGTCCAATTCATGCAGCTTGATGTAATCGCTCATGTTTTTCTCCATCTTTATTCATCGTATACAATTGTCTATCAGTCATCACGAATGAGAAGGCCAACCAAAAGGCTTCCCCTTGAGGGGAAGCTGTCAGGCGAAGCCTGACTGATGAGGTGATGATACTTCTCTGTTTCTTTGATTCATGTTGTCACCTCATCCGAGCCGCTTCACGGCCCACCTTCCCCTCAAGGGGAAGGCTTATTACTTCTCAAACGTCTTGCGCATGGCGCAGCGGATGCAGCCGTCAGCAATGTCCTTGAGCTGGGCGGCGACCTTGTCTTCCAGGCCGGGGATGGCGGTCAGGTCTTCGCCCCACAGGGCAGTGTTGGAAAGCACGGCGTGGGCGTCGGGCGTTTTCAGGCCGGAGAAGAAGGTGAGCACATGAGCGTCGTCCTTGACGGGATAGGGCTTGCCGTCCCGGAGGCCTTCATAATCGCCGGCGGCATTGGGCTGAATGCCGGTGTAGAAGCAGATCAGGGAGGTGAGGCCAAAGGCCAGGCAGGCGGGGATTTCGCCGGTCTTTTTCTGGTAGTCCTTCAGGGTGGGCAGCACGCGGGCCGTCCACTTGCTGACGGAGTTCAGGGCGATGGACAAAAGCTCATGGCGGTTGAAGGGATTCTCAAAGCGCAGCATCACCGCGTCGGCAAAGGCCTTTACCTCGTCCTGGGGGAGCGGCACGTTGGGCATGATTTCGTCGTTCAGGGCATGCTCCAGGAAGGGGCGCACGTCCTTGTCCGCCATGCACTCGCCCACGGTGTCCAGGCCCGCCAGGTACGCGCCCAGCACCATGGTGGTGTGGGCTCCGTTCAGCATCCGCACCTTGCGCAGCTTGTAGGGCTTCACGTTGTCGGTGAAGATCACGGGGTTCACCTGATCCAGCGGCAGCTCCTTCTTCACCTGCTCGGGGCCTTCGATGACCCACAGGCCGAAGGGTTCGGCGGTGTCCAGCTGCTGATCCTCATAGCCCAGCTCCTCGAACACGCCGGGCACTTCCTTGCGGGGGAAGCCGGTCACGATGCGGTCCACCAGAGTGGAGCAGAAAATGTTGTCGTTCTTGAGCCAGCTGATGAACTCGTCCCCCAGCTTCCACTGCTCGGCGGTTTTCAGCACGGCGTCTTTCAAATGATAGCCGTTATCGTCGATCAGCTCGCAGGGCATGATGATGAAGCCCGGCTTGCCCAGCAGGAAGCGTTCATGCAGGAAGCGGGTCAGCTTGCCGGGATAGGAGGGCTGGGGCTTGTCGTCATAGTTGTCGGTGCCCGTGTAGACGATGCCGGCTTCGGTGGTATTGCTGACGATGAAGCGCAGGGTGTCCACCTTGGCCAGATCCAGATAGCTCTGGAAATCGGCGTAGGGCTCGATGGTCTTGAGCACCGTGCCAACCACCTTGACCTTCTTCACGTCGCCGCTTTCCTCGCGGCCGCGCAGCATCACGGTGTACAGGCAATCCTGCTCCTCCAGCATTTTGCACATGCCGCGTTCGAGGGGCTGCACGATGGCCACACCATAGTCGCCGCCGCACTGGGTGTTCAGATTATCCAGCATTTCATCCACGAACGCGCGCAGGAAGCCGCCCTCGCCAAACTGCATCACGCGAATATTCTGCGGCCGCTTCACCTGGGGAACCAGAGCCTTGTTCAATCTTTCCATCGCAATCCTCTCCTGTCTGTATTTTTGTATTGTGTGAGTGATTGGTAGTTTTTCAAGTTCTTTGAAACCATTGAACATTTCAAGCATGTGATTATATTTACATGCTCGAAATTCGGTTCCATGTGCGGGCGGATGATATCCGCCCCTACTTGGTATAATAATGAACTTAGATGAATAAAGCGGTATTTATTCAGAATTAAATGCCAAAATACGCCTTTGCGTTATGATAGCAGATGTCCTTGACCATTTCTTTCAGGAACTCAATATCGTTGGGGTATTCGCCGTTTTCCACCCACCCGCCAATCACATTGCACAGGATGCGGCGGAAGTATTCATGGCGGGGGTAGCTGATAAAGGAGCGGCTGTCGGTGAGCATCCCGACGAAGGAGCCCAGCACGCCCAGGTTCGCCAGGGTGCGGAGCTGCTCCTCCATGCCGTCCTTTTGATCCAGGAACCACCAGGCGGAGCCCATCTGAATCTTGCCCTTCACGCCGGACTGCTGGAAGTTGCCCAGCATGGTGCCGATCACGTGGTTGGCGGCGGGGTTCAGGGTGTAGAGGATGGTCTTGGGCAGCTGGCCCGAGGCGTCCTGCAGATCCATCAGGCGGCTCAGGTGCTGGGCCACGGGCGCGTCGGTGATGGAGTCAAAGCCCACGTCGGGGCCGTAACGCTTGAACATGGCGGTGTTGTTGTTGCGCATCGCGCCGATGTGGTACTGCTGCACCCAGCCGCGCTGGGCGTACATCGCGCCCAGGCCCGCCAGCACCACCGTGCGATAGCTGTCGATATGCTTTTGTTTCAGCTCCTCCCCGTTCATGGCGGCGTGAAATGCCTTGTCCGACTGCTTGAAGGAGGGCTCGCCGTAAGGCACGGTGTCCAGCGCGTGGTCGGAAATCCGCGCGCCGCAGGCGTGGAAGTATTCCACCCGGCGCTCCAGCGCCGTCAGCACGTCGGCGGTGGAATGAATGTCCATCCCCGCCACCCGGGACAATTGCCGGATATATTCCACAAAGCCCAGCCGGTCAATGTTCAGCGCCTTGTCCGGGCGGAACGCGGGATAGACCTTGGCCTTCATGCCGTTCTGGGCGGCGATGGTCTGGTGGAAGGACAGATCGTCCACCGGATCGTCCGTGGTGCAGAGGTAGTCCACATTGAATTTGTCGATCAGCGCCTGGGCGCGGAAGTCGTCGCCCTGGAGCATTTCGCTGGCCTGATCGTAGATGGCCCCGGCGGTCTCGCGGTTCAGCGGCGTATGGATGCCGAACACCCGCTGCAATTCCAGGTGCGTCCAGTGGTACAGGGGATTGCCGATGGCGTGGGACACGGCGTCGCCGAAGGCGATGAACTTTTCCCGGGGGTCGCCGTCGCCGCGGATCAGGCGCTCGTCCACGCCCCAGCTCAGCATGGCGCGCCATTTGTAGTGGTCGCCGCCCAGCATCAGGTGGCTTAAGTTGTCAAATTTAATATTCTGCGCGATTTCTTTGGGAGACAGGTGGCAATGGTAGTCGATGATGGGCATGGCCTTCGCCGCGTCGTGAAACAGCGTGCGGGCCGTGTCCGTCGTCAACAGAAAATTTTCATCCATGAAGGGCTGCATAAACAAACCAACCTCCTTCTTTCTTCCATTATAAAGCGCGGGGAAAGGAAAGTCAATAAGCTGGAAAACGGGCGGATTGGGATATTTTTGTTCCTGATAAAACAGGTTTTTATTTCGTGCAATTTGAGTACAGTTTGCCGCGCCTTGCCAGAATTGACACGCCCCCGTCAAAGGCATATAATGATTCCCGACTGATTTCCACAGGAGGAAAGAAGCGAAGCACATGAGCAAGAACAACGCACAGCAGTTTTTCAAGGGATGCCGGGACGGGGTGCCGATCATGCTGGGGTATCTGGCGGTGTCCTTTTCCTTCGGCATCAAGGCGCTCCTGGAGCACCTGACGGTGGGCCAGGCGGTGCTGATGTCGGGGCTGAACCTGACCAGCGCTGGGCAGTTCGCGTCCCTGTCGGTGATCGCGGCGGCGGGCAGCTATCTGGAATTGGCCCTGAGCCAGCTGATCATCAACCTGCGCTACTGCCTGATGAGCGCGAGTCTCAGCCAGAAGGTGGACCCGAAGGCCCCGTTTTTTCATCGGTTTATCATGTCCTTCGGGGTGACGGATGAAATCTTCGCCCTGTCCGCCGCTGCGGAAGGCCCCCTCTCCCCCTTTTATACCTACGGCCAGATGGCTGTAGCCATTCCGGGCTGGACCATCGGGACGCTCCTGGGGGCCATCGCGGGCAATATCCTGCCCGCCCGGGTGCTGGTGGCCCTGAGCGTGGCGCTGTACTGCATGTTTATCGCCATCATCGTGCCGCCCGCCAAGCAAAATAAAACACTGGCCTGGGTGATCGTGGTTTCCATGGCGGTGAGCGCGGTGTTCTGCTACGCACCGTACCTGCGGGAAATTTCGGCGGGCATGCGGGTGATCCTTCTGACGGTGGCGCTGTCCGTGGCGGCGGCGCTGATTCGCCCGGTGAAGGAGGAGGAAGCGGCATGAGCGGGAACATTTATATTTACATCCTGGTTATGGCGGGCGTGACCTACCTGATCCGCATGCTGCCCCTGACCCTGATCACCAGGAAGATTCAAAGCACGTTCATCAAATCATTTTTGTATTATGTGCCCTATGTGACCCTGTCCGTCATGACCTTCCCCGCCATCCTGCGGGAAACCTCCACCCCCTGGTCGGGCCTGGCGGGCTTCGTCACCGCGCTGCTGCTTTCCTATAAGGGAAAAGGACTGATCTTCGTTTCCCTCTGCTCCTGTGCGGTGGTGTTTTTGCTGGAACTGGTGTTGGTGGCGTAAGCCCAAACAAGCAAGAGGATTGGCCTGATCGCCAATCCTCTTGTTTTTTTATTTTATCACAACCTGATCGGCACTACCTGCGCCTTCTGTCCCGGTGTGCGAACGATCTCGTAAAAGCCGATCAGGTTACCGGGGCGTGAACGGCGGTAGGCGTCCAGCACGGCGGCGGTGTCGCGCAGGTCAAAGGCCACGCTCAGGCCACAGCCCACGGAAACATCGCGGGGGGTGGACACGATTTCCGAATGAATGCCCGCCTTGCGCAGGGCGCTGTCAAAACGCATCACCTGCTGACGCGAGCGGAACGCGGCGATGCCGTTATTTTCAATGGATTGCATGGATTTCCCTCCTTCCTCATATATTCTATGAGAATCGGCCTGCCGCCGTGCGGCGAAGGAGGGATTTTTCGTGATTTACCTGGACAACGCGGCCACCACCTTTCCCAAGCCGCCATCTGTTACAAAAGCCGTGGCCGGGGTGATGGAAAAGATCGGCGGCAATCCCGGCCGGGCCGGGCACCGGGGCGCGCTGGCGGGCGGACGCATCCTGAACCGCTGCCGGGAGCTGGCGGCGGAATACGGCGGGCTGTCCTCTCCTGACCGGGTGATCTTCTGTCTGAACTGCACGGACGCGCTGAACATGGCGATTCGTGGAACGCTGCGGACGGGGGACGAGGTGCTGGTCAGTCACGCGGAGCATAACGCCGTGATGCGGCCGCTGATGGGCTATCACGACGCGGGCAAAATCACTGTGCGCATCCTGCCGCCGGACAGCCGGGGCATCCTGAATCCAGACACGGTGAGTGCCGCCATCACGCCGCGCACGGCGCTGATGATCCTCTGCCATGCCAGCAACGTGACCGGCCAGCTTCAGCCCGCCCGGGAAATCGCCCGGGCCTGTCACGCCCAGGGCGTGCCGCTGCTGCTGGACGCGGCCCAGACCGCCGGGACGGAGGACATCGCTTCCGTGCACGCAGATATGGTGGCCATGCCGGGCCACAAGGGACTGCTCGGCCCCATGGGGACAGGATTGCTTCTGTTGGGCGATCAGATGCTGCCCCGGCCGCTGCGGGAGGGCGGTACCGGCTCAGCCTCCGAAAGCCTGCGTCAACCGACGATGCTGCCTGATCGTCTGGAAAGCGGCACGGCGAACCTGCCGGGCATCGCCGGGTTGGTGCAGGGATTGAAATTTGTTCTTTCCCATCGCGCGGCCATTGCAGAATATGAATATGTGTTGTCTGAACAGTTACGGCGCGGATTGGAGCAGATTCCCGGCGTGACGCTGTATGCCGGTCCCGCCGGTCTGCCTCATGTCGGCGTGGTCAGCTTTAACCTCCGGGGCATGGACAGCGGCGAAGCGGCCGACCGCCTGAACCGCGCGGGCATTGCTGTGCGCGGCGGGCTGCACTGCGCGCCGTCCATTCACGCCTGGCTGGGCACCACCGGCGCTGTCCGCGCCAGCGTCGGCCCGTTCAACACGGAACGCGATGTGGATGCCCTGGTGGATGCGGCGAGAAAGATTCAGAAAGGGCAGCTTTAAGCAGGCAGCAATCGAAAACTCCCCCGGCAGGATCGCCGGGGGAGCAGTTGTTTCCAAAGAAAATCAGATGACCTTCTTCTGGAAATTGAAGTAGTTCTTGGCGTTGTTGTAGCTGATGTCGGAAACGATCTGCTTTAAGGTTTCCATGTCCTCGGGATAGAAGCCGCCCTCCACCCATTCGCCGAACACGCGGCACAGGATGCGGCGGAAGTATTCATGGCGGGGATAGGACAGGAAGGAACGGCTGTCGGTGAGCATGCCCACGAAGCCCGCCAGGTAGCCCAGGCTGCCCAGGGACTTGAGCTGCTCGGTCATGCCGTCGAAGTGATCGTTGAACCACCAGGCGCTGCCGTGCTGAATCTTGCCCACGGCCTCGTCGCTCTGGAAGCAGCCCAGGATGGTGTCGATGGCGGCGTTGTCGTTGGTGTTCAGGCTGTACAGGATGGTCTTGGGCAGCTTGTCCATCTCCTGCAAAGCGCCCAGGAACGCGGCGGTTTCGGTGGAGGGGGCGGTGTTGTCCACGCAGTCAAAGCCGGTATCGGGGCCCAATTTCCGGAACATGGGGCCGTTGTTGTCGCGGCGGCAGCCGTAGTGCAGCTGCATCACCCAGCCCCGGTCGTGGTATTCCGCGCCGACGAAGAGCATGAAGGCGAACTTGAAGGCGGCTTCTTCCTGGGCGGTGGGCATCTGGCCGTTCAAACGGGCAGCGAAGATGCGTTCCACTTCCGTGTCGGAGGCAGGCGCGTACATCACATAGTTCAGCCCGTGGTCGCTCAGCGTGCAGCCGTGGGCAGCGAAGAAGTCCAGGCGCTTGGCAATGGCCTTCTTGAGGTCGGCAAAGGTCTTGATTTCAATGCCGGACACTTCACTCAGCTTGCCGATGTAATCCAGGAAGGTGTCCTTTTCCAGATTCATGGCCTTGTCGGGACGCCAGGCGGGCAGCACGGTGACGGGGAAGGTCTTGTCGGCGGCCAGCTTTTCATGCCATTCCAGGCTGTCGATGGGGTCGTCGGTGGTGCAGATGGTGTCCACGTTGCTCATCATGATCAGGCCCCGGCTGGTGTAGCCTTCGCTCTGGAACTTTTCGTTGGCGATCTTCCAGACCTCGGGGGCGGTCTGCTCGTTCAGGATGCCGTCGTAGCCGAAGAAGCGGCGCAGCTCCAGGTGACTCCAATGGTGGAGGGGATTGCCGATGGCCTTGCCCAGTACGGTGGCGTATTTCAGGAACTTTTCATAGTCGGGCGCATCGCCGGTGATGTACTTTTCAGGCACACCTGCGCTGCGCATCAAGCGCCACTTGTAGTGGTCGCCGCCCAGCCAGACCTGGGTGATGTTGTCGTAGCGGATGTCCTCATAAATTTCCCGGGGGCTCAGGTGGCAGTGATAGTCGATGATGGGGCACTTTTCCGCTGCTTCGTGAAACAGCACCTTGGCGGCGTCGGTGTTCAAAAGAAAGTCCTTGTCCAGAAAAGCCTTCATTGATTTTCCTCCCTGATCATTCAAATGCCCCCTTACAGCTTTCTCGGAAAGGGGGTGTGGGGGGAAACCGCTCTTTGGCTTCCAAAGAGTGGTTTCCCCCCACAAAAACTTCGTATTCGTCTCTCAGCGTTTCACCCGGGCGCTGCCGTTCTTCATGATGGATACCACTTCTTCCTTGCTCGCCATGGAGGTGTCGCCGGGAGTGGTCATGGCCAGCGCGCCGTGGGCCGCACCGTAGTTGACGGCCAGCTCGGGATCGCCGGTGGTCATGAGGCCGTATACCAGGCCGGAAGCGAAGGAGTCGCCGCCGCCGACCCGGTCCAGGATCTCCAGGCCGTTGTATTCCTTGGACATATACACCTGGCCGTCCGCCCAGCAGATGGCTTTCCAGTCGTTGACGGTGGCGGTCTTCACGGTGCGCAGGGTGGTGGCGATGGCCTTGAAGTTGGGATACTGCTTGGCGGCTTCCGCGATCATCTTGTAGTAGCCGTCCAGGTTCAGTTCCTTCAGGTTTTCGTCGTTGCCTTCCACCTGCAGGCCCAGGCAGGCCGTGAAATCTTCCTCGTTGCCGATCATCACGTCCACGTACTTGGCCACTTCTTTGTTGACCTCGCGGGCTTTCTCCAGACCGCCGATGGCGCTCCACATGGAGGGACGGTAGTTCAGGTCGTAGGAAATGAGGGTGCCGTATTTCTTGGCGGTCTTGCAGGCTTCGATAACGGTTTCGCAGCTCTGCTCGGACAGGGCAGCGTAGATGCCGCCGGTGTGCAGCCAGCGCACGCCCAGCTTGCCGAAGATGTATTCAAAGTCAAAGTCCTCAGGCTTGGCCTGGGAGATGGCGGTGTTGGCGCGGTCGGAGCAGCCCACGGCGCCGCGGATGCCAAAGCCGCGCTCGGTGAAGTTCAGGCCGTTGCGGCACAGGCGGCCGATGCCGTCCGTCTTCTTCCAGCAGATCAGGCTGGTGTCCACGCCGCCCTGCTCGATCAGGTCCTTGAGCAGCTTGCCCACTTCGTTGTCGGCAAAAGCGGTCAGCACGGCGGTGCGCAGGCCGAAGCACTTGTGCAGGCCGCGGACCACGTTGTATTCACCGCCGCCTTCCCAGGCTTTGAATTCGCGCGCGGTGCGGATCCGGCCCTCGCCGGGATCCAGCCGAAGCATGATTTCTCCCAGGGATACCGCGTCATAACGGCACTCTTCCGCTGCTTTCAGATTCAGATTCATCTTCTCTTACCCCCTGATTTCCTTCACGATCGACGCGGCTTCCCGCACGAGCGTCTCGATTTCGTCAAACTTGCCTTCCGCGATCAGCTTGCCGTTCACCATCCAGCTGCCGCCGCAGGCCACGATCCGGTCGTATTTCAGATAATCCCGCACGTTGTTGGCGTTGATGCCGCCGGTGGGCATGATGTGCAGATTCACATAGGCGGCGCACACGGCCTTGATCATGCCCAGGCCGCCCGAGGGCTCCGCGGGGAAGAACTTGAGCACGTCCAGGCCCAGGCTCATGGCCGCTTCGATTTCGGTGGGTGTGCAGACGCCGGGCGTCATGGGCACGCCCTTCTTGAGCACGTATTCGGTCACCTTGGGATTGAAGCCGGGAGACACCACAAACTTGCTGCCCGCGTCGATGGCCCGGTCGGCCTGGTCGGTGGTCAGCACGGTGCCCGCGCCCACGATCATATCCGGGAATTCCTTCGCCATCAGCCGGATGGATTCTTCCGCGGCGGCGGTGCGGAAGGTGACCTCCGCGCAGGGCAGGCCGCCCTTCATCAGGCGTTCGGCCAGGGGCAGCGCGTCCTTGACGTCGTTGAGCACCACCACGGGGATGATGCCGATTTTTTGCAGCTGCTTCATCATTTCGGTCATAAAACAATCCTCCCTTTGGTTTTGTCAGGATACAGGAGCATACCACGCTCTTCCAATTTCATTTTCTATTATGACATATTTTTTCTCTTTTTTCAATTGAAATTGGTGTTGTTTTTCATCTGTTCACGATAAAATTTGATTCATTCACGCAAAGAAAAAAGCGGGGCCGCGGCCGGCCCTCGCTTTGACGGTCAGAATAAGAATTGGAACGCGGTGAAGCCCACGTACATGCACAGCAGCAGGATGCCCTGCCAGCGCTCCAGCTTTCCACGGATGACGGCGGGAAGGCACAGGATCAGCATCACCGCGAACATGACGGGCAAATCCACCACCAGGGAAGCATTCATGCCCGCGATGGTCTTTTCCATGGGCAGGGAGAAGGGGGAGATGGTGATGGCCGCGCCGCTGACCAGCACGATGTTGAACAGGTTCGCGCCGATCACGTTGCCCAGGCTCAGGGCACTGTGGCCCTTGATGAGCGAAGTCACAGCGGTGACCAGCTCGGGCAGCGACGTGCCCAGGGCCACCATGGTAAGCCCGATGACGGAAGAGGGCACGCCCAGCGCTTCGGCGATCAGGGTGCCGTTATCCACCAGCAGCCGCGCGCCGACGGCGATCGCCGCGGCCCCGATGATCAGGAACAAAAGCTCCTGCCACAGCTGCATTTCCTTGGGCTTTTCCTCGTCGCCGCCTTCGGCTTCGGCGTCCTCGGGATGCTTTTTCATGTGCAGTACGGTCACCGTCATGTAGGTGGCAAAGCCGCACAGCAGCGCAATGCCGTGCCAGCGCTCAAAATTCCCGGTGGTGTAAGCGATGATGGAATAGGCCACCGCCGCGATAAAGAAGGCAATGACCGGCAGCCGCAGGCTCTTTTTGTTCACCAGGCCGGGCCGGATGGCCACCGTCAGGGCGGCGATCAGGCTGGTGTTGCAGATGACGGAACCGATGGCGTTGCCGTAGGAAATGCCGCTGTTATGCTGGAACGCGGCCTGGGCGGACACCATCACCTCCGGCAGCGTGGTGCCGATGGACACCACTGTCGCGCCGATCAGCAGCTCGGGCAGATGGAAGCGGTGGGCAATCCCCGTCGCCCCGTCCACAAACCAGTCGCCGCCCTTGATCAAAAGCAGGAAGCCCAGCAGAAACAGCAATACAGGTACAAGCATAGGCGAAATACTCCTTTCTGATACGAAAAAAGCGCTTGAATGTCTTTCGCAAGGGCAATGATACCACGCCTCACCACGATCGTCAAGCCCGATACCTCCATATAAATATGGATCACCATTCTGTCCGCGAACCGGAAATAAAGAAAAAACACTTAACAAATCTGTCATCTTATGATATACTAAAAATGGTATCTTATCAGCGTATGCTTTTTTACATGAGGAGGAAACGGCTGGATGGATTCTTACAAGCTGCTCATCACGGGCGGAATTCCACTGGTAGGAGAAACTTATGTGTCCGGCGGAAAGAATACATCCGTGGCGGTGATTGCCGCCACGCTGCTGTGCGATGAGCCCTGCGTGCTGGAAAACCTTCCGGATATCGAGGACGTGCACGTTCTGATCGACATCCTGAGGGATTTGGGTGCGAAGGTGGATTACCAGCCCGATGCCCGGCGGCTGTCCGTTGACCCCAGGGATGTGAATTCTTTCCGGGTGCCCTACCGCCAGACCCAACGGATGCGGGCCAGCTACTACATGCTGGGCGCGCTGCTGGGCCGCTTCGGCCAGGCCGAGGTGGGCTACCCCGGCGGCTGCTCCATCGGCGCGCGGCCGGTGGACCAGCACCTGAAAGCCTTCCGGGCCATGGGCGCGGAAGTGAAGGAGCTCGGCGCGAAGATCACCGCGAAGGGAAAGATGGTCGGCGGGTCCGTGGTGTTTGACCGCATCACCGTAGGCGGCACCATCAATGCCATGCTCGCCGCCGCCAAGGCAGAGGGCAACACCACCCTGTACAACGCGGCGCGGGAGCCTCACGTGGTGGACCTGGCCAACTTCCTGAACTCCATGGGCTGCCGCGTCAAGGGCGCCGGCACCGACACCATCCGCATCACCGGTATGAAAAAGCTGCATGGCAGCGTGTATACAGTCATTCCCGATCAGATCGAAACCGGCACCCTCATGATTGCCGCCGCCGCCACAAGGGGCGACGTGGTGATTCACGGGTGCATCCCCACCCATATGGAATCGCTGACGGCCAAGCTGCTGGAAATGGGCGTGGCGGTGAGCGATATGGACGATGCCATCCGCGTGCGCACCGTGCGCGGCCACCGGGCGGTCAACATCAAAACCCAGGAATATCCCGGCTTCCCCACCGACCTGCAGCAGCCCATGAGCGCCATGCTCACCCGAGCCAGAGGCGACAGCGTGGTGATCGAAACCATTTTTGAATCCCGCTTCAAGCACCTGATGGAAATGCGCCGTATGGGCGCGCAGGTGCAGATCCTGGATCAGACCGCCATCATCCAGGGCGTGAGCGAATTGTACGGCGCGCCTGTCACCGCCACCGACCTAAGGGCCGGGGCCGCGCTGGTGATCGCCGGACTGATGGCCAACGGCGTAACCGAAATTTATGAGCCCGGCTATATCGAGCGGGGCTATGAGCATATCGAAGAAAAGCTGCGCGCCCTGGGCGCGAATATCCGCCGGGAACCGCTGGAGGAATAACGATCCCAACCCGGCCTGTTTCCGTATGTCTTTTCGATGTATGCTTCCGCGCCTTCCCCGGAAAGGGGAATTACGGAAGGGATGAACCGATTGAATTCCTTTGAAATACTGGGTCTGCCGCGTACCGCCACGGAACAGCAGGTGCGCCAGGCCTATCATACGAAAGTCAAAGCCTGCCACCCTGACCAGTTTTCCGACGGCCAGACCCAACAGAAAGCTCAGGAGCAATTGATCCAATTGAACCTGGCCTACGAGGACGCGCTGCGCCTTGCCATGGGCCATCCGGAGGGAACACCGGTCAATGTGCTGTCCGTGGAGGAAGCCAAGCATCTGGCCGTAAAGCTCATGGAACAGCGGCGCTACGAAAGCGCTTTGCTGCAGCTCAGCCACGCAGAAAGCCGGGACGATGAATGGTACTACATCCACGGCCGGCTGCTCATGAACCTGCACCAATACGGCACCGCGCACCAGTCCTTCCGGGAAGCCGTGCGGATGCGGCCCGATAACCGCGCGTACCGTCAGGGCGCGCTGGACGCCGCCGTGGCGGTCAAAAGAAGCCAGAAGCTGCGCTACCGCATGGCGGAATGGGCGGGCAGCTTTTTCCATCGACCGCATACGCGCACAAGACGCTGAAACTTTTGAAAGGAGTGCCGCGCAAAGCGGCGATACGTTACCGCTATGAATCTGCCGAATAAACTGACGCTTCTGCGAATTTGCCTGATTCCTCTGTGCCTGCTTTTGTGGGCGCTGGGCTTTCCCATCCCCGCCGCGATTGCCTTTGCCGTGGCGGCCATCACCGATTTTTTTGACGGCTATATCGCCCGGAAACAGAACATCGTGACTGTGTTCGGCAAGTTCGCCGACCCGGTGGCGGATAAGGTGCTGGTGCTGACAGCGATGGTGTTCCTCTGCGCGGACGGGCATCTGCCCGCCTGGGCCGTGTCCATCGTGGCGGCGCGGGAGCTGCTGGTGGACGGGCTGCGGCTGGTGGCCGCGGGCAAGGGCAACGTAATCGCCGCGGGCTGGCTGGGCAAAATCAAAACCAACCTGCAATACTTCTGCGTGGTCGCCGCCATGGTGCTGCCCAAGGGCCATTGGCTGACCCTCACCTTCACCATCCTCATGGCCATCATGACCGTCTGGAGCGGCGCGCAGTATGTGTGGGGCCACCGGGAAATCTTCAAAAACGGCGGGATGTAAACCCGGTTTTCAGCCAATTTTCCCCTTGACGAATCAGAACGGATGTTCTATAATAATCATGCTCTTACAGTCATTGAACGATAGACAGGGAGCGCGTTTCTCCCTGTCTTTTGCAATTTCAGCGCAGGCCGCAAAAGGAGAACAGACACCATGGCAAAAAAGGAAACCAAGAAAAACGAACTGAAGCAGGACACCACCCAGCAGGAAAAAATGAAGGCGCTGGAAGCCACCCTGTCCAGCATTGAAAAGGAATTCGGCAAGGGCACCGTGATGAAGCTGGGCGAAAAGACCGCCATGCAGGTGGACGTGGTGCCCACCGGGTGTCTGGACCTGGACATCGCCCTGGGCGTAGGCGGTATTCCCCGGGGGCGCATCGTGGAGGTGTTCGGCCCGGAATCCAGCGGTAAAACCACGGTCGCCCTGCACGTGGTGGCCCAGGTGCAGAAGATGGGCGGCGCGGCGGCCTTCATCGACGCGGAGCACGCCCTCGACCCCGCTTACGCCAAGAACCTGGGCGTGAACATCGACGAGCTCTACGTCAGCCAGCCCAACTGCGGCGAGGACGCGCTGGAAATCGCGGAAGCCCTGCTGCGCAGCGGCGCCATCGACATCGTGGTCATCGACTCCGTGGCCGCGCTGGTGCCCCGGGCCGAAATCGACGGCGAAATGGGCGACTCCTTCGTGGGCATCCAGGCCCGCCTGATGAGCCAGGCCATGCGCAAGCTGACCGGCGTGGTGGCGAAAACCAACGCTATCGCCCTGTTCATCAACCAGATCCGTGAAAAAGTGGGCGTTATGTACGGCAACCCCGAAACCACGCCCGGCGGCCGCGCGCTGAAATTCTACTCCTCCGTGCGTCTGGACGTGCGCAAGGGCGAGCAGCTCAAAAACGGCAGCGAAGTGATCGGCAATCGCACGAAGGTGAAGGTGGTCAAAAACAAGGTGGCCCCGCCCTTCCGTACCTGCGAATTCGACCTGATTTTCGGCCAGGGCATCAGCCGCGAAGGCAGCCTGCTGGATATGGCCGTGGCGAAGGATATCATCGTCAAGTCCGGCGCCTGGTTCAGCTACAACGACCAGCGCATCGCCCAGGGCCGCGACAACGCCCGCCAGTACCTGAAGGATCACCCTGACGTGTTCGATGAGATCGACGCCCTGGTGCGCCAGCAGCTGGCCCAGACCACCGTGCCCGCCGTCAGCGAGGATGAAATCCCCGAAATGGACGTGGACGCGGAGGACGACCTGACCGAGAGCAGCGATGAAGAATAACAGCAAAGTCCGGGCCGATACCTGCGACCTGTGCCGCATCGAGCTGGATCATGTGGGCGTGACCGCCGGGGCGGACGTGCTGCTCAAGGACGTGTCCTTCCACATCCACTGCGGCCAGCTGACCGCCCTGGTGGGGCCCAACGGCGCGGGCAAAACCACGCTGGTGCGGGCGATCCTGGGTCAGCGGCAGCACACCGGCAGTATCCGTCACGTGGATGCAGACGGTCATAATTTCCCCGCGCCGCGCATCGGCTATGTGCCCCAGCAATTGCCCTTTGACCGGGAAATGCCCCTGACGGTGTGCGACCTGATGGCCTCCTCCCTATCCCGCCGCCCGGTGTGGACGGGAGTCAGCAAGGCCACGCGGGAACAAATTCACGCGGCGCTGAACGAAACCCAGGCGGCCAAGCTGATCGACAAGCGCCTCGGCGCCCTCAGCGGCGGCGAATTGCAGCGGGTGCTGCTGGCCATGGCGCTGACGCCGGTGCCTGATCTCCTGGTGCTGGACGAGCCGGTGTCCGGCGTGGACCAGAACGGCCTGTCCCTGTTCCTGCAAACCGTGTCCGCCCTGCGGGAAACCCACCACATGGCGATCCTGATGGTCAGCCATGACTGGGAGCTGGTGCGGCGCTACGCGGACTGGGTGGTGCTGGTGCAGCAAAAGCTGCTCAAGCAGGGAACGCCCGGCGAGGTCTTTTCCTCCCCTGAGTTCGAGCAAATATTCCGCGGTGAAATCAACCGCAATCTGGAACGCGATATGACCGCTGGGGAACCCTATAAACCGTAAACAAAGCAGGGCTGTGGAATATGCAGTCCTGCTTTATTCTCAATTATGGGGGCACTTTAATTCACTATCTACAATATGGAGGAAAGGGAACGCTGGGGGCTGCGCGCCCCCAGACCTGCGCCAGGGGGATGATCCCCCTGGACCCGCAACTTGCGAAAGAGCATTGTTGGAATAAGCAGACGAGCTCCGCCTGACGCGTTGGGGTTACGAAAAGTTTGAGGGCTTCCGGCCTAAAAAAGCCTGGGAAAATCCGAGGGGGAAAGTAAACTTTCCCCTGCGGATTATTCCCAGGCTTTTCCCGGATGCAAAGCATCCGGGTTGGCGGCTTCGCCGCCGGCCCAGAAGCACAACGGCGTCAAGTCAGAATTCCACGTTCCTCCAAGCATCAGCGGGAACCAGGCTGATTTTCCAATCCAAGCCATATCCGCTATTGAGGTCCAGGAGATGAAATCTCTGACCGCCTGTGGCGGAATTCTCATCGGCGGTGAGTTCAGCCGAAACGAGCAATCTCTCCTGTGGAGAGTTGCGACGATTGAGGCTGCGGATCGCATAGGCCTTCGCCCCCGTTGTGAATTAAAGTACCCTTTCCTCCGCACCCCTGACCGCCTTACCGCTGAATCAGTCCATCTCGATCACGCCGGGATAGTAGGTCATGATTTCCGTGTCCTGGTTGAGGAAGGTGGTCTGGGCGGCTTCGGGCGGCTGGTAAGGCTCGCCCTCCACGGCGATCTTCACTTGCTTCACGCCGGGAAACTGGGCGGCGGTGAACATCACGGCCCGCAGGGATTGGATGCCGGTTTCAGCCTTCGCCGCCTCCATAAACTCCTTGGTAAAGTTGATGGTCACCACGCCGTCCTTCATCGTCACGCCCAGCAGCCCGCAGTCATCCGGCAGCGGGGCGGTGAGCCCGCTGTCCTTCTTCGGGCCCTTCACCAGCTCCAGGATGGCGGTGGTCACGTCCGCGTCGGAAAACACCGTGCGGGTGACGGGCACCAGCATCCGGCCTGTGGAGGAAGGAAAGTACAGCTGCACGCTGTTGCTCCCCGCCATGGTTTCCACACTTTCCAGGTTCAGGCTGTCCCCAGTAAACGCGCCGCTCACGTCGGTACCCCAGGTCAGCTTGCTGCGCTTCTGGCCATCAAAAAGGAAGGACACTTCGTCCACCGAATCAAATTCGCACAGCGCCTGGGCCACCGACTGCACCATCAGCGTTTCCTGCTCGGCGTTTGCACAGTTCAGCGCTTCCTTCGATAAATCCACCCGCGCTTTGCCGTCAGCGATGTCCAGGTCAAATTTTGTTCCCTCCGGCACCGTGGTTTTCAGGCCCAGCCTGGCCGCCGCCAGGTCGTTGGCGCTGCTTTGTACCATCAGGTTCAGCGTGGCCTTGGCAATGCCGTCCGTTTTATCGATCTGCCGCGTGACCGGCACCAGATACCCTTCCCCGTCCTGATAATAAACCACCGTCGGCTGGGTGTCCGCCGCGGTGAGCAGGGTGGTATCCGACAGCACGGGGATTTTTTCAATATCCTGCGTCTGGCGCGTCGGCACCGTCTGATCCTGCCGCAGGGCCAGGGCGACCACCAGCGCCGAAGCGCACAGGATCAGCATCCGTTCCACGTCCACCCGGCGTATGTTCAGTTTCCAGTTTCGTTTTTTCATGCCCGCACACTCCTTCACTTTGTCCTCGCGCTATCCTATGAAGGGGGCAGGCGCAATATACCTCTTGCCAAACAAGCGAATCCTGTTTATACTATCAAAGATTCCAATGGAAACGAAAGGAAACCTATGGACAAAGCCATTCAGCTCCAGGTGATCCGCAGCAATCGGAAAACCCTCGCCATGCGCATCACCGGCCCCAATCAGGTGGAAATCCGCGCCCCGCGCAGCGCCACGAAATCACAGATCGACGATTTCATCCGGCAGCATCAATCCTGGCTGGACAAGCACCTGGCCATCGTGAACCAACGGGAAGAAGAACTGTCCTCCCTTCCCGCCTTTACAGCGCAGGAAATCCGTGCGCTGGCGGACCGGGCGCTGCAAGCCATCCCGCCCCGGGTGTATCAATTTTCCAAGCTGCTCAGCGTGACCTATGGCCGCATCACCATTCGCAACCAGAAAAGCAAGTGGGGCAGCTGCTCCAGCCAGGGCAACCTGAACTTCAACTGCCTGCTCATGCTCTGCCCGTCTGCGGTGATGGATTACGTGGTGATTCACGAGCTGTGCCACCGCAAAGAAATGAACCATTCCCCCCGCTTCTGGGCCGAGGTGGAAAAGCTCGACCCGGATTACAAGGCGCACCGCCAATGGCTCAAAGACGAAGGCAGCAAGCTCATCGCGCGGATGGGAAAATGATGTTATTGTTTATTTCATCCTTTTAACAGGATTATTCTCAAGGGTGAATATCAAAGACAGCCTGGAAAAGACGCTGGGGGCTGCGCGCCCCCTGCCTCGAATTTGTTTTCAACCTTGTTGACAGTGCAGAAGCAAATGTACAGGAGGTAAACCGGATGATAGGTCTTGGCACGATCATCAACAGCGCGGCCATTTTAGCGGGCGGGCTGGTGGGGCATTTTACGGGAAAGCTGTTCCGGCAGGAGCAGCAGAATGCTTTGACGGTCACCTGCGGCATCAGCGTGATGTTTATTGCCATTGCGGGCGCGATGCAGGGAATGCTGCGTATCGACGGCGGCGCGCTGGTCAGCGGAAAATCCATGCTGGTGGTGCTGTGCCTGGCGTTTGGCACGGTCATCGGGGAATTGATAGGGATTGAAAAGGGGTTTGAACGGTTCGGCGAATGGCTGAAGCAGAAATCGGGAAACAGCAAAGACCAGCAATTCGTCGGCGCGTTTGTGACCGCTTCGCTGACTGTGTGCATTGGGGCCATGGCCATCGTGGGGGCAATTCAGGACGGCATCCTGGGGGACTATTCCACCTTGGCCGTCAAATCCGTGCTGGACTTTATCATTATCGCGGTGATGACCTCTTCGATGGGGAAGGGCTGCGTGTTTTCCGCCATCCCCGTTTTTTTGTTTGAAGGAGCGGTCACGCTGCTGGCCCGGCTGGTCTCCCCCATCATGACGGAAATGGCGATCGCTTACCTGTCGCTGATCGGGTCGGTACTGATTTTCTGCGTGGGCGTCAACCTGGTCTGGGGCAAAAAGGTAAGAGTCGCCAATATGCTGCCCGCCGTTGTGCTGGCTGTGGCAGCAGCCTATCTGCCGTGGACGTTCTGAGGCACGGAGGAGAACAGATATTTATGATCATTGATTTTCATACCCACACCTTCCCGGACGCTATCGCCCCGGCCGCTGTCAATAAATTGCAAGCCGCGTCCCATACGAAGCCTTTCACCGACGGCACGGTGAACGGGCTGCGGGCGTCCATGGCCGCAGCGGGCATGGACGTCTCTGTGGTGCTGCCCGTGGCGACCAGCCCAAAGCAAGTGCCCCACATCAACGACAGCGCCATCCGCGTCAACGCGCAGGCGAAGGAAACCGGTGTGTTTTCCCTGGGTGGGATGCACCCGGATTTTCCTGACTGGGAGAGGGAAATGGAGCGCCTTTGTGCTGCGGGCGTCCGGGGCGTCAAGGTGCATCCGCCGTATCAGGGGGTGGATTTTGATGACGCACGGTTTATCCGTATATTAAAAAAAGCATCCGGGCTTGGGATGCTGGTGGTGACCCATGCGGGCCTGGACGTGGGCCTGCCCGGCGCGGAGCAGTCCACGCCGGAAAAGCTGCTCCGCGCCCGGGAGCAAGCGCCGGAAACGATCCTGGTGCTGGCGCACATGGGCGGCTGGCGGTGCTGGGACGACGTGGAACGGCTGCTGCCCGGCGCCGGGGTATATCTGGATACGTCCTTTGCCCTGGGGCAGATGACCCCCAACGGCGACGGGTATTACAAGACGGAAAAGGACCTGGCCATGCTGGAAGGCGAACAGTTCCTGCGCCTGGTGTCCCTTTTTGGCGCGGATCATATTCTGTTCGGCACCGATTCCCCCTGGGGCGATCAAACTGCCGCCCTGCAAAAAATCCGCGCCCTGCCTTTGCCGGACGCGGACATGCGCGCCATCCTGGGCGGGAACGCGGAAAAACTGCTGAAAGCAGAAATCAGTTAACGGTAGTAGCGGCTGTTTGGCTTATAGGCTTTCACTTTTTTTCGTTTTCCCACCAGTGATAACAGCTTTTTCAGGATGCGGAAAGCGATATAAACCGCGGCCGCGGGCAGCACCAGATAGATGACCACCAGCTCGGGCGTGATGCGCGGGAAGGGGTTGGGGTCGTTTTCCGCCTCGGCGATGATCTGGTCAATGGAAGGCGCGATATTCTCGCGGGCGGCGATGGAGCGGGCAGCGGTCAGCTCATACACCACCGGCAGCCCCTCGCTGCCATAATACGTCAGGGTGCCCATGACCTCTCCAAAGGCGATGGGTGCGGTCAGGTCGCGGGTGAACTCAGTGACGGTCAGGTTGGTGAAGTTCTGCTTCCAGCGCTCCAGCTCCTCACGGTTGGTCACGATCAGGTCGGACACGTCGGTGGACTTTAAATGAATATCGAGCTTTAATTTCCCCACCTGCGGATCGTCCAGGGCAAAACCGCGGATGTCCACAACACGGGGATTCATCATATAAATTTCCGCGATGCTGGTACTGATGAACTGCGAGAAACCGTAGTCCATCAGTTTTTTTGCGTCCTCATAGCGGGACGCGTCGGACGTGGCCCCGAACACCACGGCGATCAGGCTGACCCCGTCGCGGCTGGCGGAGGCCACCAGACAGTTGCCCGCGGCGGAGGTGGTGCCGGTTTTGACGCCGGTGGAATCGGGATAATAGCGGCTCTGCTTCTTTTCCTCGTCCGGCTTGGCGACAAAGTTGTTACCGTTGCGGATAGCGCGGGAACGGTAAATATTATCCCGCGGCAGGGTATATTCCTCCCGCCGCACGATGGTGCGGAATTCCTCGTTCTCCATGGCGACGCGGGTCATATTCGCCATATCGCGGGCGGTGGTATAGTGGTTCTCATCGTGCAGGCCGTTGGCGTTTACAAAGTGCGTATTCAGGCAGCCCAGCGCATACGCTGCGTTGTTCATCCGCTCCACAAAGGCGTCCACCGAGCCGCTCAGCCCTTCGGCGATAGCGGTGGCCGCGTCGTTGCCCGATACCAGAATGGCGGCGTTGCACAGGTCGATCAGCCGCACTTCCTCCCCGATGGCAAACTTGGCCGAGCTTTCATCCGGGGCCAGGTTCGTGGCGTTCGCGCTGACGGGAAACCGGGTTTCGATCCCTTCCGGCAGGCTGTCGCCCATCATCAGCGCCAGCCACACGGTCAGGATCTTGGTGGTGGAGGCGGGGTACATCCGCTCGTCCGCGTTCTTTTCAAAGATCACCTGGCCAGAATCCTGCTCGATCAGGATGGCTGCCGAGGCGGTCAAATGCCCCTCCGCCAGGTTTTCCGGGTAGCGCGGGTCATATTCATCCGCCAACGCGGGCACCATGCAGGGTATGCAAAGCAGCGCCGCCATCAGCAGCGCCCCCAGCCGAACCGCGACCCTTCGCTTCATGTATCCCTCCTGCTTTCGTAAAAGTTTCGCAATACATTGTTGATTATATCATAACAAATGAAATTTGTATAGTGGTGGGAAATAGTGTCTGTTCTTGCCAAAGGTTATACCATTCATATTCTTAAATGATAACAGGCATGTTGTGAAGGGTGAAAATCAAGAACGGGGCGAGGGCCTGTGCGGCCCTCGTGCACCTGCACCAGGAGATTTCATCTCCTGGACCTCAATAGCGGATATAGCTTGAACTGGTGAATTGGCTTGGCTCCCGCTGATATGGGAAGGAACGCGGAAGTCTGGCTTGGTGCCGTGATGCTTCTGGCCCGGCGGCGAAGCCGCCAGCCCGGATGCTTTGCATCCGGGGAAAGCCAGGGAAAATCCGAGGGGGAAAGTTCACTTTCCCCCTCGGATTATTCCCGGGCTTTCTTGGGCCAGAAGCCCTCAAACTTTCCGTCACCCCAGCGCACCAGGCGGAGCTTGTCTGCTTTCCTCAACAATGCAATATCGCCAGTTGCGGGTCCAGGGTCCTCAGGACCCTGGTTCGGGTCTGGGGCGAACAGCCCCAGCGTTTCCTTTTTGCTGGATTGAATATTCACCCTTGAGAACATAGCTGTTATCGTTTACGAAGAGCAGAATTAAAACTGGTCAGCGATGGGAATATCCAGCGTCAGCGGCAGCCAGGCGCGGAAGACTGGGTCGGTTACGCCCAAGGCATTCAGCGGAGAGAAAAGCGTATCCGCCGCTTCCATAGGCGTCCAGGTGAAGTCGGGCGGTGCCTGGCATGGAAGCACCTCCGCTCTGCCGTTTTGCACAGTTAAACGGAATGTGCCCACCCCTTCAATTTTGGTCACCCGTTCTCCGTCCGCAAGTGCCCGCAACCCCAGCGCAGCCCGCAGCACACGTTCCCAGTTCAGCACCTTGATCATCCCGGACGGGCCGATGGCGTATGCTTCCGCAAATGCGTTCAGACCGCGAATCCGTTCCTTCATGTAGCCGTAGCAAAGGATTTCGCAGCTTTTATGCTCCCGCAGCCAGGCGGCGATCACAGCGGGCAGATCGTTTTCCCGCTCCAGGCGCAGCTCCGTGATTCGGTCGCCCAGCACAATCAGATACCCGGCGAATCTGTCCCCCTCCAGAATCACGTAAGGCGTGCCATTGTAGGTGCGCACGGCATCCCAATAGCGCGGACGCTGACAGTACAGTGTTTGCCGCTCGTTCAAAGCGGCCATTTTCTCCGCGTGCCGCTCCGTGGCCGGCGCGAAGGAGAACAGCGTATCCTTCGGCAGCGCGTGCCGCGCGTTGGCCCGGGTCACGGAAAAAGAAATCTCACCGCCATACAGGGAAAATCCGAAATACTGATACCGCTGGCGCTGGCCGCCCAAGGCCATGAAGTCCATGCCCCGCCGCTTCGCCTCGCTGATCTGCATGGCCATCAGTTCCTTCATGTACCCTTTCCCCCGGAACCGGGGATGCACGGACACTGAACCGATATAACCCGCTTTCAGGCAGGATTCGCCCGCGTGCACGGTTATCGGCAGCATAGCGACGGTCCCACGGATGCGTCCGTCCTCCACCGCCACCGCGTGCATTCCGGCATACCCCGGATGGGCGTAAACCTTGGGGATCAGTTTTTCAAAATCATGGGGCCGCGCGGCCTGGCTGAACACGGCGTTGATAAAGTCCAGCACCTCCGCTTCTTCCTCCGGCCGGGCAAAACGATATTCCGTCATAGGCTGGCTCCTTTCGCGCATGAATAAAAGTGGATCATCAAAGACGAGGCTGCGAAACCGCAAAGCACAGGTATTATCTTCTTTGCGCATTGTCCAAATTCCTTTATTTTTCCGAATGCAAATGCAAAACCATCCATTATGTGAAGCAAACCCGCCAGGCAATCAAATGCGTGATAACGGTAAAAAGAAAACACGAATATCGCCCAAAGCTATTGATAACTTCTGGGTAAGTTTGATATAATAATACAGTCTCGTTCGGGCACGCGCAGCGCGCCCGGAGCCGGACGAAAGAAAAGAAAGCGACATGCAGAAAGAGAGTTTTTTGATCCATGCCAAATCTTGCCGTTCTGATCGACGCTGAAAACGTGCTGCCCATCCACGCCGACCAGATTTTCACCCACGCCTCCACCTTGGGCACGATCAAAGTGAAAGAAATTTACGGCGCGGCCGCCGCGCTGACCTCCTGGGTGGAGCCGGTGCTGAAATACGCGCTCCACGCCAACCTGACCATCAAAGCCTCCAAGGGCAAAAACACCTCCGACATCGCGCTGGTGATCGGGGCGATGGATTTGCTGGTGGCGGGCAGCATCGACACCGTTGTGATCGTATCCAGCGACAGCGACTTTTCCGCCCTCTCCGTGCGGCTGCGCAGCGCGGGCATCGAGGTGGTGGGCATGGGCACAGAGAAGGCCAATCCTCTTTGGCGTACGGCCTGCTCTTCCTTCGTGGTGCTGCAAGCGCCCTCCTTCCGCCCCGCGCCCGCGCAGCAGCCCGTCCGGTCCCAGCCCGCTGCCAAAACCGCGCCGAAGCCCGCTGCCCCCAAGCAGGAGCAGCCCGCCAATCCGCCCAAGAAAAAGAATGATACCAAGCCCGTGGCCCCCACCCACGCGGGCCGTATGTCCATCATCAGTGCTTTTATCAAGGAACAGCTGGAAGCCAACGATGGCAGAATGGCCGTGTCCGCCCTGCTGCCCGCGCTGAACGGCTTGCCTGAATACCGGGTGGATCAGCAGCGCTCCAAGCGCAACGCGCACAATTACCTGGTACGGCTGTATGGCGACGCCTTCACCTTTGAAGAGGGCGAGGGCGGCAGCTTTATTTCCCTGAGGAAGAACGCGCCGGAAGCGGCTGCGGAAACCGCGGAAGCGGAAGAAGCCCCCGCGGACGCGCTGCCCGAAATCGAGGCTGCTGAGCAAGAGCCCGCCGAATCGGTGGAGGAACCAAAGGAAGCAGAACCCGCTCCTACTGAGCCCGAAGCTCAGCCAGACGAACAGGCCCAGGCCATCGCGGCGTTCGGCGCGCGGCTGGTGGAAGCGGGTATTCCCGACGACGCCGCGCAGCAGATCATTGCCATCCTGAACGAAAACAACAACCTACGCACCGTCTACAACAAAATGCGCGTCACCTTCGGCGGCGACACCGGACGGAAGTATTATCAGATCGTCAAGGAAGTCGGGCGAGGGTAAGAAGGGGATTGGACGCTTTAAGTCACTAAGGGAAACGCTGGGGCTATTCGCCCCAAACCCCAACCAGGGTCCTGAGGACCCTGGACCCGCAACTGGCGAATAAACGTAGTTGAGATAAGCAGACAAGCTCCGCCTGCCGCGCTGGGGTGACGAAAAGTTTGAGGGCTTCTGGCCCAAGAAAGCCCGGGAACATCCGAGGGGGAAAGTAAACTTTCCCCTCCGGATGATTCCCTGGCTTTCCCCGGATGCTTTGCATCCGGGTTGGCGGCTTTGCCGCCGGGCCAGAAGCGCAACGGCACGAAGCCAGACTTCCGCGTTCCTCCAAGCTTCATCGGGAACCAAGCTGATTTACCAGTTCAAGCAATATCCACTACTGAGGTCCAGGAGGGCCGAAGCGCCCGGACAATGATCCAGTGGATCATTCATTGTCAGCGTAGGCCGGGCGGCAGCCCCGTTAGAAATCTCCTGGTGCAGGTGCACGAGGGCCGCATAGGCCCTCGCTCTGTTGTGATCTAAAACTCATTTTGAACAAACCGGAAAGGAACCCATGATGAAGACCAAGCGTTTGGCGGAAATGGAAGCCTACATCCTGCGTCACGGTTCCGCGACGATGGAGGAGCTGCGGGACGCCTTTGGCGTGTCCATGAACACGGTGCGGCGAGACGTAACAGAGCTGCTGAAAACCGGCGGCATCGAAAAGGTATATGGCGGCGTGCGTTCAGCGACGCAAAACGCCATCCAGGCCGCGTATCCCAAGCCCGGCGGCAGTAAACGCGCCATCTGCTTTGAGGCCGCGAAGCTGGTCAAGGACGGGGACATCGTGTTCATCGACTCCGGCACCACCACCGTGCAGATCATCGAAGCCATCAAGGACAGAAACGTCACCGTGATCACCAACAACATCCAGGTGATGACCAAGGCGCTGGACTACGAAAACATCCGGGTGATCATGCTGCCCGGCGAAGTTCACCGGAAGACGCTTTCCATTACAGGAGAGGACTCCGCGGAATACCTCAGCCACATGAACACCAACATCGCCTTCATGGCGGCCACCGGCGCGTCCATGACCGGCGTGGCCAACTCCAGCCCCCTGGAATACTCCATCAAGAAAGCCGCCGTCGCCCACGCCGAGCGGGCGGTGCTGCTTGTGGCCGGCTCCAAGTTCGGCACCACCAGCCTGCTCATTTACGCCGGGCTGGACAAGTTCCAAACCGTCATCACTGACAGCCGCATCCCACCCGCCTATCGGCAGCGCTTGAAGGATCTGCATATTGATCTTCGCATCGTGGAGGATGAAGCGGATTGACCAGAAAATGTATTTTTTATGTTTATACATTTTTCTGGTGGTAAAAAGGGCATTTTGTCGAAAACATGACACAATACTGACACAATGATACGCTACCATATCTCTGCATAGAGCGGTCAGCAACGGTAAAGCCTTTTGCTGCCCCCTCGGCAAAAGATGTTTTTGTCGATGTTTTTTATTTTCGACCGTTCTGGCAGTCCGCTGCTCCCCTCGCGGCGGGCTTTTTTTCTTTTTGAAATCCAACTCCAGAAAAATATAGAAATTATACACCGTGTTCGATATTTTTCCATTCTGCCCGTTTTTTGTCCAATTATCGCCGGCCTGCCGAAACCCCTTGCGGAAATGGTAAAAAACAGGTATAATAAAAGCAACTCAAATATGGAAAGGGGCAGATTGACATGGGCTACAAAGAAGAATACCAGCGCTGGCTGGATATGTTCGCAAACGACGCCGAAACCATCCAGGAGCTGAAATCCATCGCTGGTGATGAAAAAGAAATCGAAGACCGTTTTTACACCGAACTGGCTTTCGGCACCGCCGGTCTGCGCGGCGTGCTGGGCATGGGCACCAACCGGATGAACGTGTACAACGTGCGCCGGGCCACCATGGGCGTCGCCAAGTATCTGATCGCCCAGGGCGTGCAGGATCAGGGCGTGGCCATCGCTTATGACAGCCGCATCAAGAGCGACGTGTTCGCCAAGGAAACCGCGCTGACGCTGGCCGCCGCGGGCGTGAAGGCTTATCTGTTTGACGCGCTGCGCCCCGTGCCCGTGCTGAGCTACACCGTGCGGCATCTGGGCTGCGCCGCCGGTATCGTCATCACCGCCAGCCACAATCCGCCCCAGTACAACGGCTATAAAGTCTACGCCGCCGATGGCGCCCAGCTGGGCCCCGAAGCCGCCGACGCCGTGACCGGATATATCCGCGCCCTCAATTACACCGACTGCATGCCGATGGATGAAAAGGAAGCCCTCGACAAGGGCCTGCTCAAGATCATCGGCAACAAGGAAGTGGACGACGATTACATCGCCATGATCAAGACCCTGGCCCAGCGGCCCGAAATGCTGGCCGAGCGCGGCAAGGATCTGAAGATCGTTTACACCCCCCTCCACGGCTCCGGCAACGTGCCCGTGCAGCGCCTGCTGAAAGAACTGGGCGTCAACTACACCGTGGTGCCCGAGCAGGAAAAGCCCGACGGCCACTTCCCCACCGTGAAGGCCCCCAACCCCGAAGACCCCAACGCTTTCACCCTGGCCATCCCGCTGGCCCAGAAGGTGGGCGCCACCGTCGTGTTCGGCACGGACCCGGACTGCGACCGCTTGGGTGCCGCCGTGCAGGACGGCAACGGCGTGTTCCATACCCTCACCGGCAACCAGATCGCCTGCCTGATGCTGAGCCATATCCTGAGCAGCAAGAAGGCGAACGGCACCCTGCCCAAGAACGGCGCTGTGGTCAAGTCCGTGGTGTCCACCGAGCTGGCCCGGGCCATCGCCGAGGATTACGGCATGACCATGATCGAAGTGCTGACTGGCTTCAAGTTCATCGGCGAGCAGATCCAGCGCTTTGAGGAAACCGGCGAGCACACCTTCCTCTTCGGCTTTGAAGAATCCTTCGGTTACCTCAGCGGCACCCAGGTGCGCGACAAGGACGGCGTGAACGCCTCTTTGCTTCTGTGCGAAGCCGTGTGCGCCGCCGCCGAACGGGGCGAAACCCTGTACGACACCCTGCAGAAGCTCTATCAGAAGTACGGCTACTTCAAGGAAAAGGGCGTCTCCGTCACCCTGCCCGGCAAGGACGGCGTGGCCAAGATCGCCGGCATCATGAACAACCTACGCGCGAATCCCCCCAAGGAAGTGGCGGGCCTGAAGATCACAGGCGTCCGCGATTTCAGCAAGGGCATCCGCTGCGCCGACGGCAAGGAAGAAAAGCTGGACTATCCCAAGAGCAACGTGCTGTACTATGAAATCGAAAAGGGCAACTGGATCTGCGTCCGTCCCAGCGGCACCGAGCCCAAGATCAAGCTCTATGTGGCCGCCCGCGCCGACAGTCAGGCGGCTGTGGACGCCCTGAACGACAGGATGGCCGCCGAAGCCCAGGAATGGATGAAGTAATTCTTTTTACACCCAGGCATGACCGGGCGGCTGTTCCGAAAAGAACAGCCGCCCTTTGCTATCATGCTGCTTTGTTGTTTGGCCCGTGATTGTTGAATGGCATCAAAAAACCGCAGAAGGGCGCTGCTCCTCTGCGGTCTTTGATTATTCCGGCTGGCTCACCTCCCGGGCGTATTCCCGGGCGCGCTGCATGGGCCGGGTATTGCCGGGGTCGGCGGTATCGGTCAGGTCGGGGATTTCTTTCCCAGGTTCTCTGCCTGTCAGCGTCTCCCCCGCTGCGTTCATGACTGCCATCGCCATGCGTTCGGCGGTGTCGGGCTCGTAGCGCTGGGCCAGCTCCAGCGCCATGTTTTGCCACATGGCCAGCATTTGGCGGGCGAACGCCTGCTGCTGGATATTCCGCAGCAGCTCGTCCTTCTTGCTGAAATCCATCATGGACAGCAGCATGGCGCTTTGTTCCGAAAGCTGAGGATTGAACACCCCCGCGCTCAGCAGCTGCAAGGCCAGCTCGTTCTGGGCCATCTTGCTGTAGGCGTTCTGCTTCTGGGCGCTCACCTGGATATCGAATACCGGCTTGCGCCAGCCCATTTCGATCCCGGCCAAGGGCGGATTGGGCTGTAACACCAGACCGGAATTGTCATACCGGACAAATTCATAGGCCGCGTTTTCCCCCAGGATGCGGAAGGTGCGGGGCACGTCGTAAAACTGGCGGATGCGCTCGATCACCTTTTCCAGCACCTGGCTGTACGCCCGGTAGGTGCCCCGGTTGCCGTCGCGGCTGGTGCGGCCCGCGGCCTCCATCTGGGCGGCGATGCCGCTGGCCGCGGTGACGCCGGAGGTGATGCCGTTGCTGACGTCGTGGTTGCCGCAGGTCTGTTTCAGCTCCTCGATCTTGTTGTTCAGGTGCTGCACATACGCGCCGTCCAGGGGATAGTGCTGCACGGGCACCATGTCGGTGTCGCTGAGGCCCCCTTCCACCTCGATGATGGGGTTGGTGAAATCCAGGAACTGCTCCAGGTTGATAGCGGAATCCCGGCGGCGGAAGTAGCGGGGAATGGCTCCCGCCTGGGCGTTGATGGTGACGGCCTGATTCAGCAGGTCGATTTCTTCCTGGGTGTCCTTGCCCAGGTCGATGTAGCCCCAGCCCGCCGGGCTTTCCTTCTGCGGGAACAGCACATCCAGCACGAAGGGGTATTCCCCGTCGGCGTACCAGCCGCTTTCCCGCAGAGCGGGGTCGTCTTCGCTGGCGTAGAGCACCGTGTCGCCTACAAATTTGCAGTATTGCAGGACTTTCCGCCCGCCTTCATAGGTGTGGTAATACCAGTCCACCACCAGGGCCTTGCCTGCCTTGCCGGGCGCGTCCTCCGTGCGGTACGGAGGCAGGGTGAAGTCTGATTGCAGATTGACGTTTTTCAGCTGGGGATACCGCTGCACCAGCGTTTCCCTGTCCAGCGGGGACACGAGAAACACGTTGCGGCTCTGCTGAATGTCCTCGACGCCCGGCTCCCAGAACAGGTTGGCCAGGTCGATGCCGCATACTGTCACGTCCCCCAGCCCATTCCATTTGCCGCTGTCCCAGTAAATGGCGTACACGCCGGTACCATGCTTGTTCTTTTCCCACGCCTGGCGGCTGTACACTTCCTCAAAGTGATTCTGCTCCAGCACCACCGGCAGGATGCTGGTGAGCCTGCGGGCCTCCTCCTCGTCGCCCTGCTCCCGGGGCAGGATGACCGGTTCGGGGTAGGCGTCCATCATGTCGGAATGCTTGCCCATGATCACGTTCACCAGCCATTTGGTGGAGCGCTTCGCCGCGCCGGGGTTGCCCTGTTCCCGCATGGTGTCCCAGGCGTGGCCCTTCCACCACATTTCGTCAGCGATCAGCCGGGCTTCCAGGCGGGCTTTGCCCGCCTTGTACTTTTTCAGGGTCTTGCTTGCTTCCAGAATTCTTTCCGGGGTCATTTTCCTTTTGAAGGCTTCCCCTTGAGGGAAAGCTGTCGCCGCGGGCGGCTGATGCGGTGAAATCCATTCATTCATTTTCTGTTCCTCCTTCTGGAAAACTGATTCAGCGGGTCGAAGCCCACGTCCATTTTTCGCTGTTCTGGCTTGGGCTGGATGGGGTTGGTCATGCAGAAATACCGCCATTCGTCCGCCGCGTGGTCCTCCTGGCTGCTGTCCAGGTCCTCCGCCGCGTGGGGGTCGTAGCACAGCAGCGGGATGGTGCGGATGAAGGCTTCGCAGGTTTTGAACACGTACATCATGGGGTAGCCGTTCTCGTCGAAGCTCAGGCGGTAGTGGCACTGCATCCAGCCGGGCACGCGGTCGTTGTTGCCCTTCTCGAAATACACACGGTGCTTTACCGCCGCGTCGTAGCGGCTGACGCCGCTTTCCTCTCCCGCCCAGATGCTGGGGTCGGCCACGCCCTGAATGGTCTTTCCCGCCAGCCAGGGGTGCTCCCGCTCCACCCGGGCGATTTCCGAAAAGATTTTATCGTCCACCCATTTGACACCCTCGTTGGGAATGTCCCGCCCCTCCTGATCCTTGCGGCAGCCGTACAATTCCAGGATGCGGTAAATCACCCCGTCGTAATCCACCGCCCACCAGGCGCAGGAAAAGGGCCGGGCGTAGCCCCAGTCGAAGGAGCGGTAAATCCTCCAGCCGGGCGGCGGGGCGAAGGGTTCGATCACATGGGTGAAGCGCTTATCCTGATAATGTTCGGGATTGTCGGTGAATTCCTCGAAGAACTGTCCCTCGTAAATGTCCCAATTGCCGTACAGCCAGGCGTCCCGCATTTTGGGCGGCAGGGCCTTGAGCTGCTCGATGTAGTCCGGCTGTTCCCGCATGAGAGCGGCGTTGTCCTTGACCAGCGACTGGATGAACACGTAGTCCTCCGGCTTTTCCCCCTCGCGGAACTTGCGCTCCTTTAACCGCTTGATGTACTGGTGGCCTTTCCCGCCGGGGTTGCAGGTCATGTACAGCCGCTTCGGGAAGGCGTTCACCCCGCGCACGCAGGCGGCAATGGTCTTGATCTGGTACTCAGTCATCTGGGTGGCTTCGTCGATGCAAATGATGTCGTACTCGTGGCCCTGGATATTGAGCAGGTCGTCATCCCCGGCGCAGTACATGAACTTGATGGTGCTGCCGTTTGGAAAGCGGAATTCGTGCTCCGTGCCGTTGTAGTCGGCGAACCCATGGAGCAGCGCTTTCAGGGGGTTGATGTGGTTGGCCAGCAGTTCAGGATAGCTGCGCCGCATGATCAGCACCCGGATGCCCGGATACCTGCCGCACAGCAGCACCGCCTTCCAGCGCACAGCCCAGCTCTTTCCCCCGCCCCGCGCTCCGCCGAAAATCACGTACTTCTGCTTTGCCTGGAAGAAAAAGCGCTGGCGGGGGTTGGGGCGCGGCATCCGCAAGAGACGCGAAGGTTTCAGAGTACAGAGTACAGAGTTCAGCGTACAGATTGAAGTGCCGTCAATCTGAACATGCTCCGGCTGGTCATCTATACCATCTGTACTCTGCACTCTGAACTCTGAACTCTTCATTGTGCCAGCTCCTCTGTTTTTTCATCCAGCACGATCCCCAGGCTGCCCGCCGCGTCCTGCCGTTCCTTGCGTTCCTCCAGGGATTGCTTGCGGCGCATGAGGGCGATTTTTTCTTCCTCGTCCTTGGCCATGATGCCGGACAGCATCATCCGGGTCTCCGCCTGCTTGCCGATGGCCGCCACAATGTGGTTCAGGTTATCCACCCAGGTTTTCTTGTCTTTCATCTGTTCGCCGTCTTCGTTTTCTTCCAGGTAGCGCGACAGGGTTTTCGCCGCCAGCAGCAGGGCCTTTTCCAGCTCGTCCGACGCGGCCAGCAGCTTGCACAGCTCCTTGGCTTTCTTGTTCACGGCCTTGACCGCGGCCTTCTTGAACGCCTGGTCTTCGATGGACGCCTTTTCCTTCGTCCATCCTTCCTTCCGGCACCAGCTTTGCAGCGTGGAATACGGAATGCCCGTTTCCCCGGCCAGCGATCTCAGGGAGATATTCTCCGTGATGTAGCGCTGCTTTGCTTTGATTTTATCTGCTTCTGAACACAATACTGTTCACCTCCTTGGTCATTTTCCCAAAGGTGACCGAAAATTAAGAGTCCCCCTTTTCCTCGTCCTCGTCATAGGTTTTCATGACCGCCCGGTACATTTCGCAGTTTTCGTATTTGAAACAGCAGAACAGGTTGTAGTGCAGCTTCTTTTCCTGGGGCTTTCCGAATACGATCTTGGCGTGTGTGTCCGGGATCAGGCTTTCACAGGTGATGCTTCCTTTCATATGGTAAGCAAAGAAAGGGCATTTCGCGTCCCGGTCGTTCAGTTTTCCGTTCATGAATGCAATCCTCCGTTCGTCAGTAAGTTTGATTTGCAAACATTATAATTTAATAATAAAACCTTGTCAAGCACTATTTGTTTTTTTTTAAACTTTTCATCCTGGAAAACTTTACAAACCTTCCCTGTTGTTCCGGGGAAATGATTGTGTTATAATGAAACAGTATTTTTTGCAAGGCAGGAGGCGAAGCCATGCTGCTGATTGACACCCACGCCGACACACTGTACCGGCGGTTCCGCAGGCCGGGCGCGGATTACGACATCACCCCGGACAAGCTGAGACAGGGCGGCATGACCGTGCAGACCATGGCGCTGTTCGTGGGCGGCAGCCCGGAACTGAACCGCATCGCGGAAACGTTTTCCGGCATGCTGCAAAAAGGCGCGGAGCTGGAAGCGGAGGGTGTGAAACACCTGGACGATTACCGGGACTGCGCCGAGGGTGAAACCGCGTTCATCTATTCCGTGGAGGGCTGCGACCTGCTGAACGGCAGTTTGTCCCTGCTGCCCGCATGGCGGCGTTTAGGCGTCCGCATGGCGGCGCTGACCTGGAATTATGAAAATAGCGTTGGCACCCCCGCTGCCATGGATCAGAACGCGCCGCTGAAAGCCTTCGGGAAAAAGGCGGCAAAGGAAATGGCCCGGGTGGGCATTGCCCCGGACACCTCCCACCTGAGCGAACGCGGGTTTTATGATTTGCTGGAACTGGGCCTCGTCCCGCTGGCCTCCCATTCCTGCTGCCGCGCCCTGTGCGATCATTTCCGCAACCTGACCGACGATCAGCTGAAAGCGCTGTTTCAGGCGGGCGGTTACGTGGGCGTGAACTTCTGCCCGGAGTTTCTGCGGCAGGACAAGCAGGCAGACCTGGATTCCGTCTGCGACCATGTGATTCACATCATGGAATTGGGCGGCGCGGGCAACGTGGGCTTCGGCTCCGACTTTGACGGCATTGACGTCAAGCCCATCGGCTTGACCGGCCCCCAGGATTTCCCCGCCCTGCTCAGCGCCTTGCGCCGCCGGGGATTGACGGAACAGGAAATCGAAGGCGTGGCGGGGAAGAACCTGCTGGCATATTACGATCGGTTTGACCCACGGTAAACTGTTTTCTGCATATTATTGCTCAGTTTGATTTGATGAAAGGACACTATAACGCGGGAAAGAGAGTTCAGAGTACAGAGTGCAGAGTACAGATTTATCATGATAATAACAAGCAATTTGAACAAGAAACTTTTACTGTTAGCGTTGTTCTGTCATCCCGACCAAAGCGGAGGCGAGAGCCGCAGCGGAGTGGAGGGACCTGACAGAAGTATAAGAAATCAAGTAATATACTATCCAGCTCTCAGGTCCCTCGACTTCGCCTCACCTCTGGATCGGCTCCGCTCGGGATGACAGTGTTGATTGAGCGATCAAATACTGATTGGCCGATCTCATAGCGCATTGTATATCAATCTGCACTCTGTACTCTGAACTCTGTACACTCGTTCCAGATTTATAGTGCCCAATTCCATATCACACTCCCCCACGAAAGGAAGATAACAGTGCTCGGTATCATCGGCGCGATGGACAAGGAAATCCAGGATTTATTGCAGGACATGACGGATGTTCAGGAACAGCAGACCGGCTTTGCACGTTATTATGTGGGAACGCTCCACGGCCTGCGGCTGTGCCTGGCGCGGTGCGGCATCGGCAAAGTGCACGCGGCGCTGTGCTGCCAGGGGATGCTGCTGCGCTATCCTGAAATCAAAGCCATTCTGAATATCGGCGTGGCGGGAGCGCTTCGGCCCTCCCTGGACATCGGCGACATCGTGATCGCCCGCAGCGCGGTGCAGCACGACATGGACACCACGCCCATCGGCGACCCCCTGGGCCTGATTTCCGGTCCCAACATCGTGCATATCCCCTGTGATGAAGGCTTGGCCGCCCTGCTGCAAACCGCCGCGGAGGAAGCGGGATTGCGCACCGAGCGCGCCGCCGTCGCCACCGGCGACCAGTTCATCGTGGGTACGGAAAAGAAAAACTTCCTGTCCGACACCTTTGACGCCGCCGCCTGCGACATGGAGGGCGGGGCCATCGCCCAATGCTGCTATGAAATGAACGTGCCCTACGCCGCGCTCCGCGCCATTTCGGACACCCGGGACGGGGACGGGCGCGAGTACATGGAAAAGGCCCTGATCGCCTGCGGGCAGGAACAAAAGCTGGTACGGCATTTCCTGCCGCTGTACGCTGACTGGGAGGAGAAACGAAATGGATAAGTGGGATGACCGGTTTATGGAAATGGCCAAGGTGGTCTCCACCTGGACCAGCTGCTTCGCTCCCGGCCGGGCTATCGGCGCGGTGATCGTGAAGGACAAGCGCATCATGACCACCGGCTACAACGGCGCGCCCGCCGGGATGAAAACCTGCAAGGAAAAGGGCGAATGCCTGCGCCGCAAGCTGGGCATCGAAAGCGGCACCCGGGCGGAGGTCTGCTACGCCGCCCACGCCGAGCAGAACGCCATTCTGCAGGCTGCCAAGCTGGGCATCAGCATCGACGGCGCGACCCTGTACTGCACCCACCAGCCCTGCTCCATCTGCGCCAAGATGATCGTGAACGCGGGCATCCGCCGGGTCGTGTACGAGCAGGGGTATCCCGACCCCTTCACCCTGGAAATCTTCGGGGAAACGGGCGTGAAGCTGGAAAAGTACGGGCAGGCGACAGAGGAATAGGATATTAACGCGTATGCGAACAATAACCAGGCAGCAGGCACGGCAGTTTATCCTGGCAAAGCAGGGCTTGATCGGCGCGTACCGTTTTATTGGAAAAGACGGAGCCTATGCCTATATCCGTCAGGCAGGCTGCATCCAGTTTGATCCCGTGGATGTGTGCGGAAAGAACGCCGAGCTTACGCTGCAATCCCGGGTCAAAGGCTTCCAAAAAGCAATGCTTCAGGAGCTTTTGTATCAGGATCACGTTCTGGTGGATTACGCGGATAAGGAGCTGTCCATCTGGCCAGCCGAGGATTGGCCTTACTTTTCTTCCTACCGGGACCGCAGCCGCAGGCTGGGCGACACCTTTGAAGGACTGGAAGCGTTAAAGGAAAAGGCGGTCGCTTATATTCAGGAGCATGGGCCGGTCTGCAGCGACACGCTTCCCATCGAAGGGGAAATCTTCTGGCATTCCTCCATGCACTGGAGCGGGAACTGGCACAAAAAATCGCAGGCCGCCAGATCGGTGCTGGAGCAGCTGTACACCGACGGCGAGCTGATCATCCACCACAAAAACGGCAGCCGGAAATACTATGACCTGGCGAAGCGGCATCTGCCGGAAGCTGTTCTGCAGGCGGAGAATCCCTGTAAAAATGAAGAAGAATTTCTTTCCTGGCGCGTGCTTCGCAGGATCGGCGCGGTGGGTCTGCTTTGGGATAAAAACAGCACGGCGTTTCTTGGGATTGACCTGAACGCGGAAAAACGGAAAAGGGTTCTCGCCAGCCTGGCGAGCGCGGACCGGATTCGTCCTGTCCTGGTGGAGGGAATCAATCCGCTTTTCTATTACCGTTCGGAAGACGAAGCGATCCTGCAATCCATTCTCAAAGGGCAGGCCGATCTGAAACCCCGGATGTCCTTCATCGCCCCGCTCGATCCGCTCATGTGGGATAAAGCGCTGATCCTGTCCTTATGGGATTTTCGTTATTCCTGGGAAATCTATACGCCCGCGGATCAGCGTAAGTTTGGCTATTACACTTTGCCGATTCTCTTTGGGGACCACTTTGTCGGGCGCGTGGAAACGGTGTCGGACCGCAGGGAACGTGTTCTGCGAGTAAAAGGACTTTGGTGGGAACCCGGCGTTCGGCAGACAAAAAAGCTGAACACCGCCTTGGACCAGACCCTGCGGCGCTTTGCCGCGTTCAACTACTGCCAGGAAATCAAGATGGAGCATTTTCCTGGCGGCGAGGGATAAAATATTGGAGGTTTTTCATGAAACGCATTCTTTCTTTGATCGTCCTGCTTTCTTTGCTGCTTGGCTGCGTCCTGCCCACGGCGCTGGCCGTGGACACGCCCAACCCCATTCCCGTTGTGGAGAAGGAAAACCGCACGCCGACCCCCAAGGGCGTGCATCATTACATGCTCATCTGCGTGGATTCCTGGGATGCCAAGGGCTCCTTTGATAAGAAGCAGTGGGGCAACCATACCGACGGGCTGATGCTGGTCACGGTGGACGAGAACGCCCAGCGGGTGATGCTGACCAGCTTCATCCGGGACATGCTCATCCAGCGCCCGGACGGGAAGTTCGGCCGCATCAACAATTTCCTGGACGTAGGCGGCTGGTGCTATGACAACGGGAAGACCTATCATGAGGGCTTCCATGCCCTGGTGGAAACCATCAACGGCCACTTTGACCTGAACATTGAAAAGTTCATCGTGGTGGATTTCCGCCAGGTGGAAAACATCATCAACGCCGTGGGCGGGGTGGACATCAATATCACCAACCGGGAAGCGACCTATTTGAAGCGCTATTCCATTTCCAGCACCTCCACCACCCCCGCCATCGCCGAAGGCCGGGGCGGCACCTATCATTTCTCCGGCCACGCTGCGGTGATTTACATGCGCATCCGCAAGATCGAAACCGCGGCGTATCTGCACGCCGACGGCCAGGTATATTCCGACCATCAGGACTATGGCCGCACCTACCGGGACCGGATGGTGCTCACCTCCATCGCCGACAGCCTGAAGGACATTTCCTATGACGACGCCCTGAAGCTGCTGGACGTGATTCTCGCCAACACCGTGTATACCAACATGACCATGGATGATCTGTTCGCCGCGGTGGAGCTGGCCATGCGGATGAAATCCAATCCCGTGGAAAGCATCCGCATGCCCGTCAGCAATCCCTCCAAGCAGAAGGACAGCGGCGAATGGTACGAAATCACGCCCACCGTGGAAAGCTACAACAAAAATAATTACAGCTACTGCGAATTTGCCTACGACGGCATGGCGACCAAGCAGATCAACTACGAACTGAACCGGGAAGCGCTGAAAAATTTCCTGAATGACAATTTTGTGGTGGTGGACGACGAATGAGCTTTCAGGCAGTGATCTTCGACATGGACGGACTGCTCATGGACAGCGAGCGCGTCGGCCTGGACGTGATGCACGACTGCGGTTCATTGCAGGGTTATGACATTCCCGTCGCCATGGTGCGGGAAACCATCGGCTCCAACAAGCAGTCCTCCAGCGATTATTACCATCAGTTTTTCCCCGCATTGGACACGGACCGGCTGTTCCTGGACTTTAAAAACGCCATGTGCGATTTGGCGAAGCAAGGAAAAATCCCCCTGAAAAAAGGCGCGTTGGAGCTGCTGGAAGAAATCAAGCGCCAGGGCATTCCCATGGCCGTGGCCTCCTCCAGCGGGCAAAGCACCATTTCGGTTTATCTGAACTCCGTGGGCGTGATCGCATATTTCGACGCCCTGATCACCGGCAGCGGCCTGCCCAGCAAGCCCGCGCCGGATATTTTCCTGAAAGCGGCGGCAACGCTGAGGGCGGAACCGGAAAAGTGCCTGGTGCTGGAAGATTCCCTGAACGGCATCAAAGCGGGCCGGGCGGCGGGCATGACGGTGGTGATGGTGCCGGATGTGTTTCCCTATACCGATGATCTGGCGCCTTACGTGGATCACGTGCTGCCCGATCTTGCGGCGGTCATTCCGCTGCTTGAAGCATGAACGCCGCCATCGTTTGCGTGGGGCGGCTGAAAGAAAAGTATTTCTCCGGCGCGGCGGAGGAATACACGAAGCGCCTTTCCCGCTATGGCCGCTTTGAAATCATTGAGCTGCCCGACCTGCCCGAGCCCGCCAACGCCTCCGACGCCGACCGCCGCCAGGTGATGGAAAAAGAGGGCGAGAGTATTCTCGCCCGCCTGAAACCCAATGATTATGTGATTGCCATGTGCATCGACGCCCCGCAGCTGACCAGCGAAGCCTTCGCCGAAAAAATCGCCGCCAACGACCAGCGGGGCACGCGCCTGGTACTCGTCATCGGCGGCAGTTTGGGCCTCTCCCCCGCCGTCGTCAAGCGCGCGGACGAAAAGCTGTCTCTCTCCAAAATGACCTTCCCGCACCAGCTCGCCCGGGTTCTGCTGCTGGAACAGATTTACCGCGGCTGCAAGATCAACGCCGGGGAAAGGTATCACAAATAGCCTTGCGCCATCTCAGGCCGATTCGTTCAACGCCCGCAGCTCGTCCCGGCGGGAAGTCAGATAACCGTAAAACCGTTCGATACCCTTTTCATAATTGCGGATGTTCCACAGCGCTTTGAACTCCGGCAGGATACGGTCGATCGTTTTCGCCAGTTCTCCCGCTTCCCGTTTGGAAGCGCTCGGATGCAGCTTCACCTTGCACAATTCGCTGCCCAGCTCGATCAACTGCGCCGTCATGCGGATCTCCCGCAGGAGCAGCGGATCGACGGGCAGCTTTTCGATATCGTCCATCACGCGGCGGACGTAGGCGGTCACGTTGTCGAAATAGAAATCGTCGCCGCTGTCCTTTAAGTCAAACAGGTGGGCGTAGCGGGTTTCGTTCAGCGGCAGGATCAGTTCCTTGGCGCACATGGTGCACACGTGCACCCGCTCCGGTTCCAGCAGATAATAATTCGCCATGCGGTAGAGCAGCCTGGACAGCGGTACGCCATTGAAAGCAAAGTCATCCACAAACCTTTCCGCGCCGCGGATGTACTCCGCCTTGAAGGATTCGCCGTCCTGCTGCTTGCCGGGATTCCAGGCGTACTGCCCCGCCAGGGCGATGGGGTTCATGCTCCATAGCCAATACTGCGGGTGGCCGCCGTCGCCCCAGTCGGTGAGCAGCAGGCCTTCCGCCCCGTATTCCGCCGCCAGTTCCCCGCAGGTGCGGATGTTGAAGGTGGTCACGTCCATGCGCCCGGACAAAGCGCCGTGGGTGTTGACCGAAGGGCAGACGTAATACCTGACGTCCGCGTCCCGGTAGGCGATGCAGTGGGCGGTCATGCGCTGGGACTGGATCAGTTCATAGCCCCATTCCAGGGCGATGGCGTCCCTGGGCACCATGGAATAGCTCTGGGGGTAGTTGTAAATCATGTCCGCCCAGAACATCACTTTCTTGCCGTAGGTGTCCCGGATGTGGCTGCTGAGCTTGTTCAGCCATTCCATGAACACCACGTCTTTTCCCTTTTCCCGGCAGTAATCTTCGATCTGGTATCTGCCCAGGCCGTAGGCTTCGTCCAGGCCGATGTTCACATATTCGCTGGTGAAGCAGGGAAGCAGGGACGCGTACAGATTGGACACAAATTCAAAGCTCTCCGGCAGCAGAGGGTTCAGGGTGGAGGGCACCTCGTCCTCCGATTCAAACAAGCCCAGGTGGTGGAACGCGGGCTTTTTCAGCCAGGTGTACATGTGGCCGAAGGAATTCTGATTGGGCACCAGGTCGATGAACCGCTCCCGGCAGTAGCGGTCCAGTTCCCGGATATCGTCGGGGGTCAGGCAGTCAAAGTCCGCGTTTTCCTCCGGATAGGCGGCGTATTTGAAGCAGTCGCCTTCCATGTACAATTGGAATTCGTTGTACTTGAGGGCGGCCAGAAAATCGATCATGCCCTTGATGGTATCCACCCGGGGCTTCTTGCCCCGGCTGATGTCCAGCATATATCCCCGGCGGGGCAGGGCGGGTTTGTCGCTGACGCGCATGTGGGGCAGCTTGCCCCTATCTCGGCGCATCAGCTGCCACAGGGACGTGACGGCGCGGAACAGGCCTTCCTCGCAGGAGGATTCCAGGGTAACGCCGTCGCCGTCCACGGTCAAATGGTATTCCTCTTTTTCAAGCAGCGGCGCGCAAACCGTTTTGATTCCCGGCACGCCTGCCTGCACCAAATGAAAAAACGCGGTCAGATCGTTATACTCCGCTTTCATGGGGAAGGTATAGGTTTCTTCAAACAATTCCAGGCTTTGCGGTTCGGGAAACAAAATCATACGTCGTCCCTCCTTCATGGTATTTATTGCTTTAAACATTGAATAAGAAACTAACCACAAGCCTTCCCCTCGCAGGGGAAGGTGGGCCGCGCGGAACCAAGAAAAGGAGAGAAATCAAGCGTTTTCGCGCGGACCGGATGAGGTGCGCTCACCCGACAATATGTGAGCTTGAAGCAGAGAGGAACACCTCATCCGTCAGGCGCGAATTTACTTGATCACACTAATCATCTTGTTTCCGCGCCTGCCACCTTCCCCTGCGAGGGGAAGGCTTTTGGAAATTGTTTTCATGAATTTTTACCTTATAGTCAGCCCGAGCCCGCCACATACGCGCAAACCTCCGTTTCCCCGGCAAAGACCCTGAGTTCATCCGACGGACAGGGGAGAGGAAGGGTTCTTTCTTCGCCGGGCTGAATCGGCGGTTCAAAAACTTCGCTGTGGGTTCCGGCTTGTAAACTTGTGATGGGACGCTCCAATGCGTTATACAGCGTCAGCCGATCCCCATCGGAAAAGAGCGGAACAAACGCGCCTTCCCGGAACAGGCAAACACCATCAATGGCCAGCCCATTCAGCGCCTCCATATCACGCCGCAAAGTGTCCGCCGTCCCGCCGTCGTAGGCGTGCAGACCCATGACGACCCGCGCCCCGAATTTCAGGGTTCCTTCCGCCACGCTCCTTACCCATGCACTGTCCTTTTCATACGCCTGGGAGTAGGCCATGGGCAGCACGAAATCGTATAACCCGGCGGCGTCCGCGTAGCTTTGCCCGTAATGCATATCGGCAAAGGCGGTGTCCTCATACGCGCCCTCCGGCATGAGGGCGGCGCTGAGGGCCAGGGCTTTATTTTCCCCCCGGGCGGCGGCGCATAACGTTTGAGCGAAGCGCCGCACATCTTCCCGGCGAACCTGGGCGACGGCCCGGACGCTGGGGTCGCCCTGCCGCAGCGCGTCGAAGATGCAGTCCGCTTCGCCGCTGTCTCCCTTCAAAAACGTGCGCTCCATCAGGGAATGAACGTGATTCAGGTCCGCCCCCGCGGCAGCATAGCGGCCCCGGTCGCTTTCGTCCCAGCCGTACAGGAGGTGATTATACCGGATGTAATCCAGGTGCAGCCCGTCGATGGCATACCTGCCGCACAGTTCCCGCACGACCTTCTGCATATAATCCAGATATCCCGCGTCGCGCAAAGAGATGAGTCCCTTGTCCCTGCCCCGGGTCAGATGACAGCGGCCGCTTTCCGGGTGCATCGCCTTGTAACGCTCGTCGCTGGCCGAGGTCAGCCAGGCGTGCACCCGGATGCCCCGGCGGTGAGCTGAGGCCAGCAAGTCCCGAAGCAAATCAACTCCCGGATCGCAAGGCGCGATTTCGCTGGCATAGGACACGGTGCCCGCTAACCCCTTGGTCAGGAAAAACACATCGGTCACGCCCATACGGGCACAGCGTTCCACGGCGCTTTCCGTACCGTGGGCTTTCAGGCTGTCGGGCCACATCCAAACGCCCAGGACAGACACAGGCATCATCATCCTTTCATGGAAAATTTTTCTTCGGGGCTTTGTGAAACCTTGTAACCCTGACTGGGTTTATAGTATAATAACGAGGAAAACGAAGTTTTCCGTCTCGGCGGGCCCCGAATGGGAGCACGCCGAGCGTTATGGTATAATACCGTCGATTGATCCGGACAAACGGGGGTGTTTTCATGACGGCCTTGCTGGTTGCGGCCATGACGATCCTGTTTTCTTTGCAGTCGCTTTTTTGCAAGCTGTTTTCCCAGAAGAACACCGGCAGCAGCGCGGCAATTACGTCCACGGTGTTTTCCATCGCCTACGGCGCTTTCGCCGGGATCGTGACCTGGGCGCTGGCGGGGTTTGCTTTTTCGCCCTCCCCGCAGACGCTGCTGTGCGGCCTCGTCAACGCGGTGATCCTGCTGCTGTACAACACCGCCATGATCCAGGCCAGCCGGGGCGGGTCCTATTCCTTCCAGATGATCTGCTCCCTCTTTGGCGGCATCCTGGTGCCGCTGCTGCACGAGGTGCTGTTCCTGGGCGGCGCGCTGAATCTTTTGCAAATCGCCGCCATTGCGCTGATGCTCGTTTCCCTGGTGCTGATGAATTTGCAGGGGCTGTCGCTGAAGGGCAGCTCGGGCCGGTTCCTTTTCTGGTGCGGCGCGCTGTTTATCTCCAACGGCATGTATGGCGTTTTGATGAACTGGCAGCAGCGCCTGCTGAACGGCGCGGAGCGCAACGAAATGATCATCCTCACCTTCCTGGGCATGGCGCTGATTTACGCTGTTATACAATTGATCCGGGACCGGAAGGCGCTGATTCAGGGCTTTCATTTGCAGCCCCAGCCCTTGCTGTTTTTGCTGCTCTGCTGCGTCTGCGCCACCCTGGCCGCCCACTTGATGCTGTACGTGCTCAAGCTGGTGAACGCTTCCGTGCTCTACACCATTGACAACGGCGGCGTGCTGGTGCTTTCGGTGCTTTACTCCTGCATCCTGTTCAAGGAAAAGCTGTCGCTGCCCCAGGGAATCGGCATTGCCCTGTCGATGGTCAGCATCATCGCGCTGAGCTTATAACCAATTCATTCGGTTTTGGAAAGGATAATCTCCATTTCCTTCCCCACCGCTTCGCCCAGGCGTTCCGCTTCGCCGGGGACGACGGGCAGGCGCTTGTAGAGGAAGGTGGATTCCAGGGCGGCGTAGGTACCCCGGGAAATATCATCCCGGGTGGGGAGATACCCCAGCAGCTCTTCGGCACAGCCCAGGATCATGGCGTCCTGCCGATGGCACAGCGCCCGGATGTCCTGGCCGATCTGGGTGAAGCCCTCAAAGGGCAGCGCCAGCACCGGCACGCCGCTGATCAATAAATACTTGACCGTAATGTGTTCCGTGGCCGACAGGCTTTGGAACCGCTCCTGCATTTCCCGTTCCCAGATCAGCGCTACCCGGGAGGCGGGCGTTTCCTCCCCGCCGTTGCGCTCCACCGCCTGCGCGGCGGCCTGGTGAATATCGTCCCGGGTGACGGGAAGCAGCTTCAATGCAAAAGGCAGACTGCCGCCTTGCAGCGTCAGGGGCAGGGCTGTCTTTTTTGCTTTCAGATGGTCGGTGATTTCCGCCGCGAAGGACATGAGCAGATCATCGCGTTTTTCCACCGGATCAATGTCCCCGCACAGGCCGTTCAAATAAATGGCTTCCATGCCGCTTTCCGTAAGCCTCCGGCAGATTTCTCCGGCGAAGTCGGCGGACACAGCGGTGACCCGGCCCCGGAACACGCCGTGGCAGGCCGCGCTGACGGCGGCGATGGTCGGCTTGGATTGCCGGGCAAAGAAGAAGCCACGCACGAAACGGTCCACCGGCCCGTTCGGAATGGTGCGGTTATAAATCTGACTGGCCTCCATGGGCTCGCACAGGTGGTCGATGCCGGTCACTTCGTCCAGGTCCTTCACCGCTTCGTCGATAGCGCGGCAGATAGCGGGCGCAACGGTGGCGACATAGGCGTCGTTCACAAAGCCGCAGCCCTCATGATACTTGATGGCGGGGCCGGTGTGGGTGTGAATGCTCACGATGAGCACCCGATCCTGTTGAATGCCCAGGGCTTCCGCGTGGGCGAACACCTCCGCGCAGACCGCCTTGCTCAGCCCCAATACATCACAGCTGATGATCAGGGCGCGCTCGCCCTTTTCTTCCAGCAGCAGTGCTCGGGCGTACAGCGGGTCGCGCACGGATTCCGCACGCCGCCCCAGATAGTAGCCGTAGCCCGCCAGCTCCACGCCCATAGGCGGTGTCAATTCCCATTTTCCAAGGCCTGCGCGCATATGTGTTCCTCCTTTTCTTAGCCGTGGTTCGGAGTAATGAAAGGACACTTTAACTCTTTAACACAAGTTGGAAAAAACGTAGCTAAAGCCTTCCCCTGGCAGGGGAAGGTGTCAGGCGCGGAACCAAGAAGGAAAATGATACCGAGCAAGTTCGCGCCTGACGGATGAGGTGCTCCTTTTCCTGACAGGTTCACATTGCGGCGGGTGAGTTCACCTCATCCGAGCCGCGCGAATTATCTTGACTTCTTTTTCCTACTTTGTTCCGCGCGGCCCACCTTCCCCTGCCAGGGGAAGGCTTTTGGAAAACCTTTTAGTGATTTAAAGTGCCCTATAAAGAACAACAAGCCAAATCCAAATTACGCCAGTCCGGGAATGATTTTCCCATAGCGCTCGATGAGCCGATCGTTCCATTCGTCGCCGCCGTCCACGTTGCTGGACTGGAAGAAATCCGCTTCAAAGCCCTCCTCCAGCGACAGTTCCTTCACCCGGCACACGATGGCCTGAAGCATGGCCGCGCCGATGGCGGTGGAGGTGGGGCCCACCATGGCCCCGTCCGCAAAGTGTACGGAGGCGTCCCCCAGCACGCCGCCGTTGTCCAGCACCAGATCCGCCGTTTCAAACAGCCGCAGGTTAAGGGCGTTGCGGGAGGTGACGGCGGAGGAATGGTTCATGCTGGTCAGGGCGATGACGAACGCGCCGCGCTTTCGCGCTTCATGGGCCAGCAGCACGGGCACGGCGTTTCGGCCGGAATTGGAAATGGAAATCAGCACATCCCCCGCCTGAATGGGATAGCGTTTCAGCAGCGTATCCACCCATTCCTCTTTTCTTTCTTCCAACGTGCTGCCCGCCGCGCTGACATGCAGCATCAGCTTTTCATCCAGGATGGGGCACACCCGGGCCATGCCCCCGGCCCGGTAAAAGATTTCCAGGGCCAGCAGATGGCCGTGGCCCGTGCCGAAGGTGTAGATCATGCCGCCGTTTTTCAGGCAGTCGGCGATGCGGCGGGCCGCCTGCTCCATGGGGGCGGCTTGGGTTTTCCAGGTGGTTTCCAGCAGGGTGCTCAGCTGCTGCATATAGGTGTCGATGGCGCTCATGGCTTGACCTCCTCATAGGTCTTTTTCAGCAGGCGCAGCGATGCTTCGTTCAGCGTGCCCGCCCTGCGCATCAGGTGAATGATCGCCCCCAGCTCCGGGGGATATTGCAGATCACAGATTTCCGCTTGGGGCCAAAGCCCTGCCAAGATTTTTTGAAAAATACCGCGGGCCAGGGCACTGTGGGCAAAAATGCCGCCATACAGGCCCACGCGCCGGGCCGCAGGCGCTTTCAGGAACAGCCGCGCGGCCTGCCGGGCCAGGCGCTCCATATTGTGGGAAAGTATGTCCAGCGCCCCTGGCTCCCCCTGCTCCGCCTGGGCGATGACGCACGGCGCGAACCCGGCCATTTGATCCGGCGTGAAGTCCGGCGCGTACACCCGGTCGATGATCGCGCGCGGATAGGACACTCCGAAATAATCCAGCGCCAGGGCGGTCAGCGGGGTGGAGGGGCCCGTGCCCTCCGCCGCGTCGATGACCCGCAGCAGCGCTTCCCGGGCCAGGGTATAGCCGCTGCCCGCGTCGTTCAGCAGATAGCCCCATCCGCCGCTTACGTGCTGGTTGCCTTTTTCATCCACCAGCAGCAGCATGGAGCCCGTGCCGCAAATGACGATCATGCCCGGTTCGCCCTGGGTAAAACCCATCAGGGCGGCGTAGGCGTCGGACTGCAAATCCAGGGCGGAAGGAGAAAGCGTTCCTGCCGTAAACAGGGCCAGGGTGGCTTCGTCCGCCGGGCCGTCCAGGGCGGACATGCCCACGCAGATTTTTTCCACCGGGGCCTCTGCCTGGGCTTCCAGGGTTTTCACCATTTCTTCCAGCCGCAGCCGCACAGGCTCCACGCCCACGTTGTGGTAATTCAGCCCCAATCCTTCGGTGACGGCGGCCACGCGCCCATCCGGCCAGGCGGCAACGGCGGTGGAATGGGTGCCGCCTCCGTCAATGCCAATATACAATCCCATCGGTTCACCTCCCGGCCGACTGGTGTAAAAAACGTATCTGTCCGATCGCTGTTATTGTACATCTTTTTTCACAAAAGGACAAGAAAAAAACGCCGCGGCACTTGAATGATTTAATTTGTAGTGATATACTACAAACAGCAATTGATAGACAAAACGGTAATTTTCCGCGCATTTTCATCATGGAAAAAGGAGGTGCGGCAATTGAAAAAGAAGGAATTGAAAGCCAATGCGGGCGAAATAACGATCAAGAAAAAGCGCAAGCGCTTTACCGTGGACGACCTGGACCTGACCCTGCTTTCCCTGCCGACGGTGGCCTGGTTCGTGGCCTTTTGCTATGTTCCGCTGTTCGGCATTATTTTCGCCTTCAAGAATTATAAAGTCAAGGCGGGCAAAGGATTTATTTACAGCCTGTTCGTGCATTCCAAATGGGTGGGCTTCAAAAACTTTGATTTTCTGTTCCGCTCTCCCGACGTGGCGAACATTTTCCGCAACACCCTGGCTTACAACATCGTTTTCCTTTTGATCGGCGTCACGGTGCCCGTAGCCTTGGCGATCATGATTACCCAGCTTCATTCCCGCAAGCTGGCGAAGGTGTGTCAGACCGCCGTGTTCCTGCCCCACTTCCTCAGCTGGATCGTGGTCAGCTATTTTGTGTTCGCTTTCCTGTCCACGGACAAGGGCCTGATCAATTCCCTCATCAGGACCCTGGGCGGGGAGCAGGTCTTGTGGTATCAGGATAAGCAGCCCTGGCCCTTCCTGCTGACCTTTATCAACACCTGGAAAACCTTCGGCTACTCCATGGTGGTGTACATGGCCACCATCACCGGCATCGACCAAAGCCTGTATGAAAGCGCGGTGATCGACGGGGCCACCAAATGGCAGCAGACAAAAGGGATCACGCTGCCGCTGCTGCGTCCCATCATTTCCATCATGTTCATCATGAACGTGGGCCATATTTTCTCCACCGACTTTGGCCTCTTCTTCCAGGTGACCCGCGATTCCAACTCCCTGATCGACGTGACGCAGACATTGGATGTGTACGTGTACAAAGCGCTGATGCAGAACAATAACTACAATTATTCTTCCGCCGTGTCGCTTTTGCAGAGCGTGTTCGGCTGCATCCTGCTGCTGGTGGCCAACAAGGTCGTCAAGCGCATCGACCCGGAAAGCGGCCTGTTCTGATCAAACGCGTTCCGCGGAAAGGAGGAAGATCAGGCAATGAGCAAGCCCTCAAAAATGGTTCCGACCTCCGGGCTGGGCCGGTTCAATCAGATCAAGCCCCTGACCAACGTGCTGTTTTCCCTGCTGTTTATTCTCCTGGCGCTGCTGACGGTGCTGCCGGTGATTTTCGTGTTCATCATCTCCATTTCGTCGGAAGCCTCCATCGCCGCCAACGGCTACAGCTTTTTCCCCTCGGAGCTTTCCATGGGCGCGTATGAATACCTGTGGAACTCCAAGGACTATATTGGCCGCTCCTTCCTCAATTCCATCGGCATCACCATCGTGGGCACGATCCTGGGCCTGATCCTGACCTCCACCCTGGGCTATGCCCTGTCCCGGCCCAACTACCGGCTCAAGGGTCTGTACACCACCATGCTGATCATCCCCATGCTGTTTTCCGGCGGCCTGGTGGCTACTTACATGATCAACACCCAGGTGTACCACCTGAAAAACACCTACCTGTCCATGATCCTCCCCGGCGCCTGCTCCACCTTCTATGTGGTGGTGATGCGCACATTCTTCCAGACCACGATCCCCGACAGCATCATCGAGTCCGGCAAGATCGACGGAGCGCGGCAGTTTCGCATTTTCACCCAATTGGTGCTGCCCATTTCCCTGCCCGTCATCGCCACCATCGGCCTGTTCCTGACGTTCAATTATTGGAACGCCTGGTACAGCGCCATGCTGTATCTGGACAGCAACCATCGGGAGCTGTATCCCTTGCAGTACGTGCTGATTTCCATTGAGAAAAACATTTCCTTCATGGCGCGGAACGAGGAATTCTTCCGGGAGGATTCCATGCAGAACCTGCCCTCCGAAACCATGCGCATGGCGATTGTCATGGTGGTGGTCATCCCCATCGCCTGCTCCTATCCCTTCTTCCAGCGGTATTTTGTCGGCGGGCTGACCATTGGGGCGGTAAAAGGATAGATTCAAAGTTCTAAGTTCCAAGCTGTTAGCTGGTTACAAAGGAATACATTCCGTGAGAAAATAAGCACTTTGCTATACGCTTTTCGACTTAGAGCTTAGAACTATTACCTTCTGTTATCTTGGGCGCGAAGCCCTGCATTATAAAAAGGAGGAAAGAACCATGAAAAGAATCCTGTCTCTTGCCCTGGTGCTGACCCTGGTCCTGTCGATGGGCCTGATTTCCGCCAAGGCCGAAGAAACCAAGAAGATCATCTGGTGGGTGTACGGCGATGCTCCCATCGACGTGAAGATGGTCGTGGAAGCCGCCAACAAGTATTCGGCGGAAAAGATCGGCGTTGAAGTGGACCTGATCTTCAAGACCGACGAACAGTTCGCTACCGATATGGGCAGCGACACCTACTACGACATGACCTTCACCTGCGACTGGGCCAACAGCTTCGTGGACAACGTGGTGGACGAACGCTTCTACGATATCACCGACCTGGTCAAGACCGCCACCCCCGCCCTGTACGAAACCATCGATCAGAAGTACTGGGACGTGGCCGGTTCCATCAACGGCCGCATCTACGCCGTGCCCACCCTGAAGGACATGGCCAGCGAGCAGTTCTTCCGCTTCGACAAGGACCGCTTTGAGGCCATCGGCGTGACCATCCCCGACAAGATGGACTTTGCTGACCTGGAGCCCATGCTGAAGGCTTACAAGGAAAACTACGATGACCTCTATCCCCTGATGCTGGGCAAGGCCGGCCTGACCGGTATGACCAACTCCGCCCAGTGGATCGCCGGTTCCTACCTCTGCTCCCCCTATCACCTGGCGGGCACCGAGCGCGAAAACAAGATCATCCCCTTCTGGGAAGACGAAGTGCTGATGGAACGCTATCGCCTGCTGCACAAGTGGTATGAGATGGGCTACATCAATCCCGACGCCGCCACCATCGAATCCATCGGCAAGGACATCCGCGCGGCCGTCCGCTCCGGCTCCGCCTGGCGCGGCTACTACTCCGGCTTCTCCAGCTGGGCCGGCATCAACGTGGAAGGCTCCTCCTACTCCGGCCCCTTCATGTCCGTGGCCACCATGCGCGGCGCCATGAACGCCATTAACGCCGCCGCTTCCGAGGATCAGGCCATCGCCTGCCTCAAGTATCTGGAGCTGCTCAACACTGACCGTACCTTCCGCGACATCCTGCGCTTCGGCGTGGAGGGGGTGCACTTCAACTATGTGACCAACGACCTGGGCATCCAGGTGGCGGAACGCACTGAACAGGGCAACGCCAACTGGTCCATGGACGGCTTCGTCACCGGTTCCGTGGTGAACGCTTCCTGCACCAGCGACTCCTACTATGACTGGAACGAAATCTTCGCCGATTACAAGGACGCCATCGTTTCCACCCTGGGCGCTTTCAGCTTTGACAAGTCCGACGTGGAAGCCGAGTGCGCCGCGTGCAGCGCCGTCATGGCCAAGTACACCTCCGAGATCCTCACCGGCACCCTGGACATCGACGAAAAGCTGCCCACCATTCAGGATGAACTGAAGAAGGCCGGCATCGAAGCCATCCAGGCGGAAGCCCAGCGCCAGCTGGACGAATACCTGGCCAGCCAGAAGTAATTGCTTCAATCCGCTGCCGAAGGGCCCGAAAGGCTCTTCGGCAGCTTCCATGGCTTCAGCCCCAGCGGAGAGGATTCTCCGCGTTTTTTGTAGGTTGGGTATTGCGTACTGAAACGCAAGGACTCATTATAGGGCACTTTAAAACACCAACATTCTTTCCAAAAGCCTTCCCCTCGCAGGGGAAGGTGTCAGGCGCGGAACCAAGATGGAAAGTGTAATCAAGTTAATTCGCGCCTGACGGATGAGGTGCTCCTCCTTGTTTCATGCTCACATATTGGCGAGAGTGCACCTCATCCGAGCCGCGCGAAAATACTTTATTTCTCTCCTATTCTTGGTTCCGCGCGGCCCACCTTCCCCTGCCAGGGGAAGGCTTTTGGCTGCGTTTTTCCAACTTGTGTTATAGAGTAAAAGCGCTTTTTCAAGTTTAAGTGAATCGTTGCCTTAGAACAAATAATAAGGGAGAAAACCTATGACAGATTACACCATCGCGCCGGTATGTCAGGAAGAATTGGTGAAGCTGCGCCGCGAATTGCATATGTATCCCGAATTGAGATGGGACCTGGACCGCACGGCGGCGCTGGTCAGGCGGGAGTTGGACGCGGCGGGCATCCCATATGAGGCGGACCGGTATGGCCGCAACACCGTCGTGGTCACGATCAACCCTCAGATCACCCGTTTTACCATCGGCATCCGGGGGGATATGGACGCGCTGCCCATTCTGGAAAACAATCACGATAAGCCCTACCGCTCCAGAAACGACGGGGTGATGCACGCCTGCGGCCATGACGCCCATACCGCCATGCTGATCGGCACGGCGAAAGCCCTTTGGGCCATCCGCGATCAGCTGACCTGCCGGGTGAAGCTGCTGTTCCAGCCTTGTGAGGAGGGGCGGCCCAGCGGCGCGCGCACCATGTGCGAGCATGGGGTGATGAAGGATATTGACTGCATCATCATGTGCCATGTGAACTGCGTGGACCCGGTGCACGTGATTTCCTCCAATCCCGGCGTGACCAACTCCTCCTCCGTGGCGTTTACCGTCACGCTGGAAGGAAAGTCCGTCCACGTGGCGTCGCCCCACCTGGGCATCGACGCGCTGGCGGCGGGGGTGAAGATCTACAACGGCATTCAGCTGCTGGTATCCCGGGAGGTGGACCCCTTCGATACCTGCGTCATGAGCGTCACCTGCCTGAACGCGGGGGAGACCGTGGCGGCCAACGCGGACAAGTGCGTGCTCAAGGGCTCCATCCGCTGCGTGCAGGACAAAACCATGGTCTGGGCCAGGGAGCGGCTGACCGAGCTGGTGAAGTCTGTCGCCGAGCAGAGCCGCACCGCCTGGCGCGTGGAATGGTCCGGCGATCCGCTGCCCAGCGCCCACAACGACCCGGCCATGTACGAGGCGTTCGTTTCCTCCGCCCGCAAGGTGGTGGGCAATGACCGGGTGATCGTGCTGCCGCCTTCCCCCGGCGGGGAGGACTTTGCTTACTATGAAAAAGAAAAGCCCGGCCTGCTGTACGGCCTGGGCATGCGGAACGAGGAAAAGGGCTGCGTCCATCCCGCCCACACCAAGGATTGGGACATCGACGAGGACGGGCTGGAAACGGGCGTGAAGGTGTTCGTTCAGTTCGTATTGGACAACATGGGCGGCATCGAGGGCATGAAATATCCGAAGGGAGAGCAAAGCCATGGCTGAAAAGAAAACGTCCTTTTACTGCCAGCTGGATTATGAGCACGTGCCCTATCCTTCCCCCGTGGGCGTGGCCAACGGCAACATCGCCAACAACGGCTGCGGCGTGTGCGCGGCGTCCATGGTGGCGGAAAACATGCTGGGTGTTTCCTTCCCCCCGGAGGAGAGCGCCAAATTGGCCAAGGCCTGCGGGGCCCGGGAAGGGTTCGGCACCGATCTGTATATCTACGCACCGGTGTTCGCGGAGCATGTGGGCCTGAAGGTCAAGGTCACCGAGGATGCGCAGGAGGCGCTGCGTTTCCTGCAAGCGGGCAGGGGCATGGTGATCGCCAATACCTACGGCGACCGGCCCGAACACATCGGCGTCTTTTCCGATTCGGGACATTATATCGTGCTGGCCGCCGCCCAAGGCACGGAAGTGAAGGTGTGGGACCCCATGTACAAGGAGGGCAGCGGACGCTATGACGTGCCGGGCCGTAAGGGCAAAGTGCGCCTGGACGGCACTGACGCTTACGCAGATTTTTCCGAAATTGAGCAGGACTGCTTTGAGCGGCCCTATTTCCTGTTCTGGAAGGAATAAACTTCGGTCAGCCGCATGGCGCCATGGTCGTCTGCATTACATTTCTTTCCCGAATTGTTTTACAGGTTCCTTTACATATCCGAGATTTGATCTGTCTCATTTTTTCTATAACAAATCGAATTGGTTATTCTTCTGTTTTCAGTGCCGCCACCATTTCCAGGCTGTACCATTCCACGTTGAAGCCGATGAACACGCCAGGTCGATCATGATGATCATGGATATGAACTGGGCCTTGTATTGCCGCAGCGTGCTTTTCCCCGCGCCGCTGGGGCCTAATACCACAATGAACTTTCCCTATTCCAAATTCAGATTCACATGGTCAAGCGCCTGCTGTTCGTGATCGTCGTTCCTGTACACGCGGGACACATCCTGGAATGATACAATGTTCATGGTTGATTTCCTCTCATCAAGCAAACGATTAAAAGTTAGTTAATTCTAATCAACGAGGGAATTGTACTCCGTCCTCCCCAGAATTTCAAGGAAGGAAAACCCCGCGCCAGGACGAGCGCATGAACAAAAACTGTTTTAAGAGGATTATCAAAAGGCTTCCTTTTGAGGAAAAATGCCATCAGGCAATCGCCCGCTTCAAAACAATGCCATGATAGAATTGCCTTTGAGTAAGAACGGAATAAAACCGATTTGCTGTTAAGCTCTTGCGAACTATGGCAATAAAATGCAGCTTGGCATATCAGAGATTTTGATTACTAAAACCCCTCGCGCCTGTAACTCTCATCCTTTGTTGAGTATATCATACTGCGAATCATGTTTTTATACAATTATTGTATGTTACAAGCCATTATCAAAAATGGCTTTTTTTGTCCCTATATAGGCATGTAATGATGTTGTCTTACAAAGCTTCCGGGCATATAATCAAATTAAATACAAGTAGTTTGTTCTCTGAACACGGCGATGATTCCTGCCCAAATTGCAGAAAATGACACAACGAACCGTCTTGAGCACAGGGGAAGGAGGAAAGGTCATGCAGAAGAATGACCGACGCGTAAATTACAAAAAAAGGCGTTCCATTCAGGAATTTTTATACATTTTTCCTTTTCTTCTGCTTGTGGCGGTATTTTCTTATTTTCCATTGTACGGATGGGTGTATGCCTTCCATGATTACCGGCCGCCCTTCCCCATCACGAATGAAACGTTTGTAGGGTTCAAGTGGTTCTCCACCATTGTGAGCAACCCCGTCCGCCTCAAAAACGTGCTGCGGGTGCTGCGCAACACCTTTGCTATGAGCGGTATTTCCCTGGCTTTCAGCTGGTTCCCGATGGTGTTCGCGGTGTTTCTCAACGAAATCAAATGCAAGCCCTTCCGTAAGTTCGTGCAGACCGTGACGACGCTGCCCAACTTTATCAGCTGGGTGCTGGTGTTCGCCTTTGCGTTCACGCTGTTCGGCACCAACGGCGCGGTGAACAGCGTATTGCAGGATCTGGGCCTCATCTCCAAACCCATCTCCTTCCTCAAATCCACCGATCATCTGTGGTTCAAGATGTGGCTGTGGCTGACCTGGAAAAATGCCGGCTGGGCCGCCATCATGTATCTGGCCGCCATCAGCGGCATTGACGAGCAGATGATCGAGGCCGCCAAGGTGGACGGCGCGACCCGGATGCAAATCATCTGGCACATCACCATTCCCAGCCTGCTGCCCACCTATTTCGTCATCGTCATGCTGAACCTGGCCAATTTCCTCTCCAACGGCATGGAGCAGTATTACGTGTTCCAGAACGCGTTCAATCAGGATTACATCGAAGTGCTCGACCTGTACGTGTACAACATGGCCACCAGCGGCACGGGCATGTATCCCCTGTCCACGGCCATCAGTATCTTAAAGAGCCTTGTCAGCATCGTGCTGCTGTTTATCACCAATACGGCCTCCAAGCTGATCCGCGGCGAAGGCTTCATCTAAAAACCTTCAACCGCGGAAACATTGAAAGGAGGATGAACCATGCAGCCAAAAACCCATCTCCCTGAAATACCTCAAAAGAGCAGGATCAAAACCAGCGTCGGCGACAAGATCATCAGCGTGGTCACGTACATCGTTTATTCGTTCTTCGCCTTCGTTTGCGTGTATCCGTTCTATTACATCATCATCAACTCCATCAGCGCCAACAACCTGAGCGAGCGCGGCAAGATCATTTTCTATCCCCAGGAAATTCACTTCAAAAACTACGCGTCCGTGTTCAATCTTCCCGGCCTGTGGGACGCGGCGCGCACCTCCGTCCTGAGGACCGTGATCGGCACCATCGGCGCTGTGATGATCTCCGCCTTCCTGGGCTACATGTTTACCCGGAAAACCCTGTGGCACCGGAAGCTGTGGTACCGGATGGTGACGGTGACCATGTACATCAACGCCGGCATTATCCCCTGGTTCCTGACCATGAAGCTGCTGGGCATGACCAACAACTTCTGGGGCTACATTTTCCCCATGCTGATCCAGCCGTTCAACATCGTGCTGTGCAAAACCTATGTGGAATCGGTGCCCCTGGAATTGCAGGAAGCCGCGGAAATCGACGGCGCGGGCACGCTGACGGTCTTTTTCCGGATCATGCTGCCGGTCATCAAGCCCATCATGGCGACGATCGCCGTCTTTGCAGCCGTCAACCAATGGAACGCCTTCCAGGATACGCTGCTGCTGATGAGCGAGCCCAGGCTGTACACCTTGCAGTTCGTGCTGTTCCAGTACATCAACCAGGCATCGGCGCTCAAAGCCCTGGTGAGCAACTCCACTTCCTCCTCCGCCATGATGGCCAGCCTGGCCCACGCTGCCACGGCCACCTCCATCCGCATGACGGTGACGGTGGTGGTCGTGTTCCCCATCATCTGCGTGTATCCTTTCTTCCAGCGGTTCTTCACCAAGGGCATCATGATCGGGGCGGTGAAGGGGTAATGCTGAATGCTCAGAGTTCAGAGTACAGAGTTCAGATGATATAGTTATCATCAACGGTTCATCCTGAGAACATATATTCAAAAACATCGCATTTTCATTTCAATCTGTACCCTGTTATCTGTACTCTGAATGTTCAATTGTACCTTAAGGCATGGAATGCCTTAAAAAATATAAGGGAGGTACCTGTAATGAAACGGTTTCTGTCTCTGTTGCTGACGGTCATCATGGTCATTCCCATGCTGTCCGCCGTCGCGATGGCCGAAGAAGCGCCCATGGTCATCGACTTCTACGATGATGCCGCCAACTATCACGGCATCCAGACCGGCTGGTTTGCCAAGGTGGTCAAGGACCGCTTTAATATTGAGCTCAATATTATCGCGCCTCAGGTCGCCGGTGAAAGCGTCTATGCCACCCGCGCCGCCGACGGCAATCTGGGCGACGTGCTGATCATGGACAAGTCCAAGTTCGTCAACTGCATCGAGGCCGGCCTGGTAAAAGACATCAGCGACCGCGTGCTGGAGATCGAAAACTTGAAGCCCTTCCATCAGCAGATCGAAGCCTACAACGCCAGCCTGAACAAGGGCGAGGGCGTGTACTACGGCATCCCGGCTGAAATGGTGAACACCTCCGCCGTGGGCGTCACCGGCGAAATGATCTACTCCTCTCCCCAGGTGCGCTGGGATCTGTACAAGGCTGTGGGCAGCCCGGACGTGAAGGACCTGGACGGCCTGCTGGACCTGCTGGCCAAGATCCATGAAATCCATCCCACCAACGAAAACGGCGATCCCGCCTATCCCATCTCCCTCTGGCCCGACTGGGACAACAACGACAACATGTCCGGCCCCGCCAACGTGGTGCAGCTGACCACCTGGTACGGCGACAAGCTGAAGGGCGCCGCCATGCTCAAGCCCGACAACACCTTCGTCAAGCTCTATGACAAGGACAGCGGCTACTACAAGATCACCAAGTTCCTCAACAAGGCGTATCAGATGGGCCTGGTGGACCCCGAATCCTTCGAGCAGGATTGGAACGCCTTCGTGGGCAAGCTGTCCAATGGCCAGGTTGACCTGATCTGGTACTCCTGGCAGCAGGGATTCTGGAACAGCCAGGAGCGCATGGACAACGGCACCGCCTTCCAGGTCATCCCGATCGAAGACGCTATGTTCTACGCTGACGCCGACAACTACTTCGGTTCTTCCCGCGTGTGGGGCATCGGCTCCAAGGTGGAAGGCGAAAAGTACGAAAAGATCCTGGAGTTCCTCAACTGGTACGCCAGCCCCGAAGGACTGACCTTCCAGCACTGCGGCATCGAAGGCCTGAACTATATTGTGGGTGAGGACGGCAAGTTCATCCCCTACAAGGACAACGCGCTGATGGATAACCTGCCCGTGCCCGAAGAATTCGGCGGCGGCGGCTATCAGGACGGCAACAACGCCATCAACCAGTGGCTGTGCGGCTCCATCTGTATGAACCCCAACACCGGCGAAACCTACGACCAGAAGTACTGGGCTTCCTACAAGGCCAAGAACATGACCGAAATGAAGAAGGAATGGCAGGCCCGGTTCGACGCCGAGGATTCCCTGGACTGGATGAAGAAGAACAACAAGATCGTCATCAGCCCCAACTGCGTGGCCAACCTGGTCACCGACACCAACGACATCGAGCTGCTCCGCAACGAAATCAACAAGGTGCTCTGCAAGTACACCTGGCAGATGTTCGCCGCGGAAACCGACGACGAATTTGAAGCCCTGTGGGCCAAGATGGTGGACGAAATGGACGGCCTGGACTATCAGACCCTGTTCGACTATGACTGCCAGAAGTGGCAGGTGGAAGTGGACGCCAAGATCGCGGCTGCCGCTGCTCAGTAATTCCTGACATTACGTCATCCGAGGGGGAGCGCCTCTTTTGAGGCGTTCCCCCCTTTTAAACATGAAACTGGTCAATTGAATAAAAGGGTACTTTAACGCACCAAGCGAAACGAAGCAGGGGCCTGTGCGGCCCCCGAACCCCCGCACCAGGGGACTTCGCCCCCTGGACCCATTAAGTGGATACTGCT
>ONRC01000015.1:0-15760 GCA_900320085.1 uncultured Eubacteriales bacterium | reverse complement strand
CAGAAAGGAACACGGAAGTCTGACTTGACGTCGATGTGCTTCTGGCCCAGCGGCGAAGCCGCCAACCCGGATGCTTAGCATCCGGGGAAAGCCTGGGAACAATCCCCAGGGAAAAGTGAACTTTTCCCCTGGGATTTTCCCGGCTTTCTTGGGCCAGAAGTCTTCTAACTCTTCGTAATCCCAGCGCGGCAGGCGGAGGCTGTTGATATTTCCAACAACGTTATTTCGCCAGTTGCGGGTCCAGGGTCCTCAGGACCCTGGTTGGGGTCTGGGGCGAACAGCCCCAGCGTTTCCCTTCGTGATTTAAAGTGCCCTTGAAATGACAACGCCCGAACATCCTATCTGAAAGGAAGAAACCGCATGAAGCCTGATTTATCCGCCATTTTACCGGACGGGAGCCTGTTCCCCTTTTGGGAAAAGGAATGCGATTATCCGCAAACGCTATATGTCAGCACGGAAGATCCCGCCGCATCGGACAGCGGCGATGGCAGTGAAAAGCACCCGTTCAAGACCATCCAGCGCGCCGCCGACCTGGCCGGGCCGGGCACGAAGGTGCGCATCCACACGGGGCTGTACCGGGAATGCGTTCGCCCGCGCCGGAGCGGAACCGACGCGGCGCACATGATCTGCTATGAAGCGTATGGCGACGGCCCGGTGATCCTGCGCGCCTCGGAGGAAGTAACGGATTTCATCCCCAGCACCGGTTGGCGGCTGCGGGGCTTTGGCCCGGGCCCGGATGTTTCCGGGGTGAAGATTTACGCCCACCGCCTGAATCCAGACATGTTCCGGGGCTACAATCCTTTCTGCGCGGTGAATATCCTGCATGACCGCCTGTTCATCGAGTACGACAAGACCGACATGACCCCCTACCTGAACCGGCGGGGCTGCGTGTTCTGCGACGGCAAGCCGCTCAAACAGGTGGCCCTGTATCAGGACATGGCCAAGGCCGACGGCACCTACTGGGTGGAGCACAATGGCCAGACCGTGCATTTCCGCCTGCCCGGCGACGATGACCCGGTCCATCACCGCATCGAGCTGACCGTCCGCGAACAGTGCTTTGCCCCGGAAGAGCCCTTCCTCTCTTATATCAAGGTGAAGGGCCTCATCTGTGAGCACGCCGCCACCGGCGCGCCTGTGCCCCAGCGCGGCGCGATTTCCGCTTATCGCGGACATCATTGGATCATTGAAAACTGCGAAGTCAACTGGAGCAACGGCGTCGCCATCGACGTGGGCAACGAGTGTTGGCACCACGAACGCATCCCTAACCAAATCATCGGTCACTCCGTCATCCGGGGCTGCACGATCCGGGACGCGGGCGTGTGCGGCATTGCCGGGCTGTTTGCGGAGGAAATGCTCATTGAGGACAACTTGATCGAGGGCACCGGCTGGCAAAGGATGGAGCTTTCCTGGGAGGCCGGGGCCATCAAGCTGCACAACAGCGTGAACGCGCTGTTCCGCCGCAACGTGTTCCGCAACACCCTCCGGGCCGATCACCTGTGGCTGGACTGCGGCAACGAAAACAACCGCATCACCGGCAACCTGTTCTTAAACGGCATCGAGCAGCGGGAGGCCATCTTCATCGAATGCACCCGGGATGGAATCAACCTGATCGACAACAACATCATCTGGAACGTGGAGGGGCGCTTTGATCCGGCAAAGGTGCCCGTTGAGCCCGGCTCCTCCGGGTGGTACAAGCTGCGGGAGCACGACGTGGTGAACGGCTATGCCATTTACGCCGAGGGCACCGACCGGCTGCATATCAGCCACAACCTGATCGGCAAGTGCCGCTACGGCGGATACTACGCCAAGCCTGTGTCCTTCCGTATGTCGGGCCTGGACCGGGGCGGCACCTCGCGCAAGGCGAAGGTTTTCAACAACATCTTTTACGACTGCGGAGAAGCGGCCATCTGCTTTCCTACCGCCGATAACGAAGCAGAAGGCAACCTGTATGTGAAAATGAAGGGCGGATATTTGCGGGTCATGTATCCGGAGCCGGAAAACTGCCTGAATCTGCCCGCCTGGCGGGAGTTTTACGGATTTGATCAGGCGGGACAAAACGCCTGGCTGGATGTGCGTCTGGATGAAGAAAGCGGCCAATTCAGCTTCTGCCCAAGCGCCGATCAGCCCTTTGCCCTCCCCGCTCAATTGAAGCGGCTACGCCTCATCCTTTCGCCCGAAGATATTCATTCTGTGCAACCTGACCCTTTGGTCTCCTGCGATTTCCTCGCTTCTCCCCATCCGGACGGGCCGGTGTTTCCCGGTCCGCTGAATCAAAGGAAAACGGCTTATGATGTATAAAACAACTGCTTTGGGCGCCCAGGTGTTCTCGGTTGAGCTGCCGTTGGATACTTCCTGCATGAGGCTGCGCATTGCGGCGCTGGAAAGCGGGGTGGTGCGGATCACCCGAACCCTGCGTTCTTTCTTCCTGCCCGACGCAGGAGACACGGTGATCAACCGAACCTCAAAGCCCTGCGCCGTGACGGAGGAAAGGGACGCATACCGCGTGGACTGCGGCGGCGTGCGGCTCTCCGTCAGCAAACAAACCGGGGCTGTCGCTTTTTTCGGGCAGGACGGTCAGTTGCTCCTTCGGGAAAATGAACAACGCCCCTGCCAAATGGAAGAAAAGCCGGTGATGGTGAACCGCTTCCCTCAGGAAGGGGAAGTCGTTTACGCCTCGAGCGTGGACGGAGCGCGGGCATCCGTACAGGATTATGAAACCTATCAGGATCGAACGGCGTACGCATGCAGGCTGAACCTGGATTTTGACGAAACCGAGGGGCTGTACGGCCTGGGCTCCCATGAGGAGGGCTATGGCAATCTGCGGGGCAAAAGCCGGGATTTGTACCAGCACAACATGAAGGCCGTGGTACCCATGCTGGTATCCACCAAGGGCTGGGGCCTATTGTTTGATTTGGGCTGCCTGATGAGCTTCCATGATGACGCCTGCGGCTCCTATCTCTGGGTTGACTGCGCCGACGAAATGGATTATTATTTTTTCAGCGGCGGTTATGAAGCGGTGTGCCGCCAATATGCCGAGTTGACGGGCCACGCGCCGCTTCTTCCCCGGTACGCGTTTGGCTTCGTGCAGTCCAAGGAACGGTACAAGGATGCGGAGGAATTGATCGCCGTGGTGAAGGAATACCGCCGCCGCCAGGTGCCCCTGGATCTGATCGTGCAGGACTGGCAATCCTGGCCGGAGGGACAGTGGGGATATAAGGTATTCGATGAAAGCCGTTTCCCGGACCCCAAGGGCCTTACGGATACGCTGCACGGGCTGGGCGCGAACATGATGATCTCCATCTGGCCATCCATGGTGGGGGAACAGAACGAAAACCGAATGGAAATGCTGAAAAGCGGCTGTATGCTGGGCAACCGCACCATCTACAACGCCTTTGATGAGAAGGCCCGGGCGCTGTACTGGAAGCAAGCCAACGAGGGCCTGTTCCGCTTCGGGGTGGACGCGTGGTGGTGCGATTGCTCCGAGCCCTTTGAGGCGGACTGGCACGGGGCCATCAAGCCGGAGCCCTTTGAACGGGTGCGGATCAACACCGAAGAAGCGAAGAAATACCTGGACCCCGGCAGAATCAGCCTGTACAGCCTGTACCACGCCATGGCCATTTATCAGGGCCAACGAAAAACCACCGATCAGAAGCGGGTGCTGAACCTGACCCGCTCTTCCTGGGCCGGTCAGCATCGGTACGCCACGGTCACCTGGTCCGGTGATATTTCCTCCACCTGGGAGGTGCTGCGCCGTCAGGTGCCGGAAGGGCTGAACTTCATGGCGACAGGCGAAGGCTGGTGGAGCACCGACGCCGGCGGCTTCTTCCCCGGAGATTTTGCCGGGGCCTGGTTCGGCGCGGGAGATTTCAACGATGGCGTGGAGGACCCCGGATTCCGGGAGCTGTTCGTGCGCTGGATGCAGTTTGCCGCGTTCCTGCCCATGATGCGCGCCCACGGCACCGGCACGCCCCGGGAAATCTGGCAGTTCGGGGAAAAGGGCGAAAAATGGTACGACGCGCTGGAAAGCATCATCCGGCTGCGCTCCCGGCTGGTACCGCTGCTCTATTCCCTGGCGGCGCAGTACGCTTTTGACGGCCTGCCGCCCGTGCGTGTTCCCGCCCTCATGTTCCCGGAGGACGCGGCATTGCGAACCGTGGATCATGAAATGCTGCTGGGCGATCTGCTGGTGCATCCCGTGACCCGGCCCATGGAATACCTGCCGGACAGCCGGAAAATCGAGCCCGTGGACGATACGGAAAACGTATATCTGCCTGCTGGCGCGGATTGGTATGATTGGGAAACCAATGAAAAATATCCGGGCGGTCAGACCGTCTCCGTCTCAGCTCCGCTGGATAAGATCCCGGTGTTCGTCCGCTCCGGCGGTATCGTCCTGCTGGGGCCCGTGCGGCAATATGTGGACGAAAACAGAGACGCGCCCCTGACGGTGACCGTCTATCCCGGGGCGGACGGCGTCTTTACTTGGTATGACGATGCCGGGGACGGCTACGGATACGAACGGGGTGAATGCGCCCGCGTATCGTTCACTTGGCAGGACAAGACGAAAAAGCTCACGCTTTCCCGCCGGGAAGGCCGCTATCCCGGCATGCCGGAAAAGCAGGAATTCCGCGTTCGCCTTGCGGGGGAAAAAGAAAAGATCCTGCAATACGCGGGCGACCGCGTTGAAATCATGCTGTGATTTTATCAAGCGCCAAAGCAGAGGAGGATACGCCGTGAAAAAGTTTGAGGCCACGTTCGATTCCCTGTATCAGCATGAATACCCCGATTGGTTCCGGGACGCGAAATTCGGCATTTGGAGCCATTGGGGGCCCCAGAGCGTGCCCATGTGCGGGGATTGGTATGCCCGGAATATGTATGTGCAGGGAACGCCCCAATACCTGTATCATATCCGGCACTACGGCCATCCCTCAAAATTCGGGTATAAGGACATCTGCGCCCTGTGGAAGGCGGAAAAATTTGAACCCGAACGCCTGATGGAAAAATACGTGAAGGCAGGGGCGCGCTATTTCGTGGCCCAGGCTGTGCATCACGATCATTTTTTTAATTTTGATTCAGCCCTTAACCCCATGAACAGCGTGCGGGTGGGGCCGGGCAAGGACATCGTGGGACTGTGGAAAGCGGCGGCGGAAAAATACAACCTGCCCTTTGGCGTCACGGAGCATCTGGGGGCATCCTTCAGCTGGTGGCGGGTCAACAAGGGCTGCGATGCCTATGGCCCCTATAAAGGCGTTCCCTACGACGGCAACGATCCCGCCTGGCGGCATTTTTATCACGATAATTATGAATACGCCGGTCATATCAATGATTGGCCCCTTCAGCCCTGGTATACGGCCAACAAGCAATTTCATGATTATTGGAAACGGTGTATGTTTGAATTGATCGACAAGTATACGCCGGACCTGCTGTATTCCGACGGCTCGCTGCCCTTCTGTGACCAGTGGAGCGCAGAAGAAAAATATATGCTGGACGGCCGCTATCGGAAAGCGCTGGAGGTTGTGGCGCACCTGTATAATCAGTCCATAGCCCTCCACGGCGAGAACCGGGCGGTCTATACGCAAAAAAGCCGATATGAAGGGGTGTATCGGGTGGGCATATTGGACATGGAACGTGCGCTGCTGGACAAAGCCAGTCCCTATCCCTGGCAGACGGACACCTGCATCGGCGGCTGGTTTTACGACGCAAAAGCGGCCTATAAAACGCCCCGGGAAATCATCGATATCCTCATTGATGTTGCATCCAAAAACGGATGCCTCCTGCTGAATATCCTGCAAAAACCCGATGGCTCCATCGACGACGAGGCGGACTATATCCTGGACGAGCTGGCCGAATGGTATCAGACGCATGGTGAAGCGATCTATGGAAGCCGTCCCTGGAAGACCGTCAGCGAAGGCACCTCCTTTCTGGATTTCAAGGATTTCCGGGAGGACGCCGTTTACTGGAACCCGACGGACGTGCGTTATACCTGCAAGGACGGCACCGTGTTTGCTTTCCTTATGGGGGCACAGCCGGGGCAAAGCGCCGTACTTCGTTCCTTCGGGGAAGGGGAGCATATCCGTTCCGTCCGCCTGCTGGGCGTGGGCGAAGTGCCCTTCGTCCATCAGTTTGGCGTCCTGACGGCGCAGATGCCGGAACGTTTGCCGACCCAGTATGTACCCTGTCTGGCTGTGACGCTGGTTTGATCGTTCTGTCTGGGATGAATCATAAGCCCCCAGCCTGTAATTGGATTATTCCGATCCCGGGAAATCCAGCAAATATGTACGCAGAGGAGAGATGTTCATGCATGTATTCGGCACGTTTTTTCAGAACGACCCCCAGCGTCCGCTGAAATACGGCGAAGTGGAATTGATCAATCCGCCCCGGCAGCGGCTGCGGGGAGAGCCGCTCAAGGAAGGCATCCTGGCCCATCCGGTGATCGTGGGCTTTTGCGGCACGGATCACGAGCTGATGGAAATGGGCCGCCGGGGCGAACTGACGGCCAAATTCCCGGCCGGGCAGAACCGCCTGATCAATGGGCATGAGGGCGTGGTATGGGTGCCGGAACAGAACCGCTTCGCCATCGTGCTCATTCGCGGCGGGGACAGCGTTGACCCCACCCGATTCACAGAGGGCGAAACCTACTTTGAATACGGCTGCGACCAGGCGGACGGCCTGTTCTGCGACAGCATCTTTGTGAACCCGGACATGCTGCTGGACATTCCGGACGGGTACGTGCGGGACGGCAAGCTGGCCCTGTCCTTCGCCAAGAAGATGGTGTTCCCCGATCCCTTCGCCTGTATGCTGTTCCAGCTGGAACGCATGGAGGACCTGGGCAGCGCCCACTGGTTCCGGCAGACCGCCCGGCGGCGGCGCTGCGATCTGGAAACCGCCCGGACATACGCCGCCGATGAAATCTTTGCCCGCACGGTAATTTTCGGCCTGGGCACTACGGGCATGTTCGTGGGGGACGTGATCCGCTAGGCGCACCCCGATGCCAACCTCCTGTTTGTGGGCAGAAGCCCTCAGGACAGCCCAAAGGTGCGCTTCGCCATGGAGCAGGCAAAAGCAGGCTATGTGCAGAATACATACGGCGATCCGTCTGACTGCGCCAAGGCCATCATCGCCGCATTGGGCGGAAAAGCCACCTGCTTTATCGGCGTCAGCGGGACGAACGTGGAGCACGAAATCGCCCTGAAATACGGCGCGCTGGGCTGCAACGGCATCTACAATTCCTTCTCCCTGGGGCCGCGCGTTGCCTTCGATACCATGCCCTTCGGCTTCCAGAACCATTTGATTTTCGGCTCCATCAACTTCCGCCAGGATCATATGGAACGGGCCATTCAAATGCTGGCAAAAAGCCGGTATGATGAGATCGTGGGCCTGATCGACAAGGACGAATTCACCGCCGATCCCATGGACGCCTACGAAAACAAGATTTACTGCAAGGGCGCGCCCATGAAAACGGCGGTCATCTGGAACAAGGATTTCATTGATACCACGCGGTAAAGGAGGAAAGCGCATGATCGACGCGCACGTGCATTTGTGGCTCAGGCAGCGGGGCATGGTCAACGGCCTGCCGGTGTATGATCTGGGCAACGGCAGAAGCCAGTTCGGCGCGGAGGTGTGCCAGATGCTGCCGCCTTACATGACCGACGGGGTGAACAGTGCCGAGCGGCTGCTGTCCAACATGGATTTTGCCCAGGTGGCCGGGGCCGTGGTGACCCAGGAATATATCGACGGGAATCAGGACGAATATTTGCGGCAGGTTCGGGTGAAATATCCTGACCGTTTCCGGGTAACGGCGCTGTACGAAGAAAATGGCGTTCCCGATACACACAGCGTGGATGGCATCAAAATCTGCGGCGGACGGTTAAAGAATTTGGATCTGACAGCCTGCGAGGGGGTATTTGCCCACGCCGCTGAAAAGAATTTTTTCATCGCCATCGACATGGCGGACGGCGACGTCCAGACCGGGTCCCTGCGGGAAATGGCCCGGCAGTATCCGTCTCTCCGCATCGCCATCGGCCATTTCGGCATGGTGACACGGCCCGGCTGGCAGGAGCAGATCAGGCTGACCAGGCTGCCCAACGTGTATGTGGAATCCGGCGGTATCACCTGGCTGTTCAACAGCGAGTTTTACCCCTACCCCTCCGCTGTCCGGGCCATCCTGGAGGCCCGGGACATCTGCGGCATGGATAAGCTGATGTGGGGCTCGGACTATCCCCGCACCATGACCGCCATCACCTACCGCATGAGCTGGGACTTTATTGACAAATCGCCGCTACTGACGGACGCGGAAAAGCGGCAGTTTTTCCATACCAATGCCCAGGCGTTTTACCGGTTCGGGGCTTTGCCCGATATGCCCTATATCCATCATATGGCTGAATAACAGAAGAAGGGGAGAAAAGCGTCATGATCGAAATGGACTGCACCTGCGTGCAAAAGCATCACAGCATTCCCACGGAAGTGATCGAGGTATCCGACCACGCCATCGAAAAGGTGGGCGACATCCTGAAAGACTATCACCGCATTTTCCTGGTGGCGGATGAAAACACCTACCGGGTGGCCGGGCAGCGGGTGGAAGAAATCCTGAAAGAAAAATGCATCCTGTCCCATACCCTGGTGCTCCCCTCCCCCGCCCTGCCGAACGCCGAAAACATCGGCAAAGTGCTCATGGAAGCGGGCCGCGACCGGGAGGTGTACGACATCAACGCCTGGTCGCTGAACCCGGATTATATCCTGGCGGTTGGCTCCGGTTCCCTGAACGACACCTGCCGCATGGTCAGCTACCGCCTGGGCATCCCCTACGGCGTGGTGGGCACCGCCCCGTCCATGGACGGCTACGCCTCCGTGGTGGCCCCGTTGCTGAACGGACGGAAAAAGATCGTATACAACTGCTCCATCGCCCGGCACATCATCATCGACCTGTCCATCAATTGCCAGGCGCCCTACCCGCTGCTGCTCTCCGGCGTGGGCGATATGATCGGCAAATACGTGGCCATCCTGGACTGGGAAATCAGCCGTGACCGGAACGGGGAATACTACTGCGCTCAGATCGCCGACATGGTGCTGAAAGCCACGGACCAGTGCGTCACCGCCGCCGCGAACCTGAAAGCCCGGGACACAGCCGCCATCCGCGCCGCCAGCGAGGGACTGATCCTGTCCGGGGAATGCATCGCCTTCTGCGGCTCCTCCCGCCCCGCCTCCGGCACCGAGCACATGATCGGCCAGACCTGGGAGGTCATGGATGTGGAGGAGGGCAAGGTGCCCAACCTGCACGGCATCGAGGTGGGCGAAGGCACCTTTACCGCCATCGAAATCTTCCGCAGGCTCTATCAGGAAACGGACGATCAGCATATCAAAGGGCTGATCGAAAAGTATCTGCCCGCCTTTGACCGCATTGAGCGCTTGCAGCAGACCCTGCAAATCCCCTTCACCGTAACCGATAAAGAGCGCTACACCGAAGGCATCCTGCGGGGCCGCACCTTCCGGGAGCGCTACACGATCCTGCAATATCTCTATGACCTGGGAAAGCTGGAAGAATACGCCGACGCGGTGTATGAGCCGGTGATGAAGAAGTATTGCTTCTCCACCTTCCGGGAGCAATTCCCGGATTGGCAATAAGAAGCTGCTGTTCTTCCCCGTTTACGCTGCTGTCAACGGCTTGCGATTCGCTGCACCTGGCGGCAGGCATCCCCGTGACAGGACTTTTTCCTGCAAGCATTGCGCCGTGCCCGACACCCCCAAGGAAATTTCCCGCTTTCTTTCACGGCACCTTTTTTCAGAATGATATTGCGTGCACCGCCTCTTCGCAGGTGGCAACACAGGCGTAGTATTTTGCACCCCGGACAGCGCAGCCCCCGTAGTACCCCCTGCGCGGCAGGCGCAGTTTGTTTTGATGGTCTGCAAGGACGAAATCTGCCAAGCGTAAGGGGTTCAGTCAGATCCGATGCGGTCTGACTTTTTTCTTTTGAGAAATTCACTGTGCCTGTTGGCATATTCCACAAGTGGAGTTATTATTCCATAAGTGGAATATTTGTAGGGGGGTATTGTTGTGTTGAAGCATGGCATCCTCGGGCTGATCAGCAGCGGAGACAAAACCGGGTATGAGATTATGACGGTATTCAGGGATTCTCTGAATCATTTCTGGACAGCCCAAACCAGCCAGATTTACCGCGAACTGCAAACCATGGAAAAGCTCGGCTGGATCAGCCAAACGCATGTAGCGCAGACAGGAAAGCCCGATAAGAATGTGTTTTCGATTACGCCTGCAGGACACGAAGAATTGCTGACATGGCTCCGGCAGGATAATCTGCCTGCCGGGTACCGCAACCCGTTTTTGCTGAAAACCTTTTTCATGGGTGAGCTGCCGGTGCAGGAAAGCATTGCATTCTTTCAGGCGTTTCAAAACGCCGCTGTTTTTCCGGATGAAGGAAAACAGGTATCGGCGAATGCCGAAATGTATAAACAGGCGATCCATCATCCGGAGAAAGCGGTGTATTGGAAGCTGACCATTGAATTCGGACGCATGTATGAAAAAATGCAGCAGGAGTGGTGCAAATACTGCATCGGGGAGCTGGAGAAGCTACAGCACATGTTAGACGGCGGGAATCATCAGCACATGCCTGCCGCCGCAAAAGAGGAGGAAGCACAATGAAAGTCATCAGATACGCGGCCGGCGCAACCAATGGCGACGACTTTTGATGGCGCTGTTGAGGATGATTTGATCCCTAAGAATCCTTTCAGAAGCAAACGGTTGCGCCTGATCGGAAAAGAAAGTGCCATTGTCAAGGCTTATACAGAGGATGAATTCCGTGATTTTGAAAAAGAAGTTCTCCCTCTTCTTGAAAAAAATGCACGGTTATTCGCCGCCATTACGCTTTACACAGGTATGCGGCGCGGAGAAATTTGTGCATTACGATGGGAAGATATTGATTTTAAATCAAGGAAGATACATATTGAAAAATCAATAGCATGGCCAGCACAGAATCAAGGAATTATCAAAGCACCCAAGACCCCAAACGGAATCCGATGCCCTGTTATCTTGCCGCAGTTGCTTTCTGTTTTGAATCAATACAGAAAAGATAGCGGCTATCTCATTCAAGGCCAACGGACAAAAGAAGATGAGCCCATCTCCCGTCAGGGTGTCAAGCGCCTTTATGAACGAATTGAAATCGCTGTGAAGGAAAGTGGAATATCCTTTGATTTCAAGAGCATCAATCGGCGCGGGCGTCATACTGTGGCAACATTTATGAATAACGCCGCACTGGACGATAAAACCATTGAAAGTCAATTGGGGCATTATGACGCACGGTTTACTCGTGAAAGATACATTAATATGCAGGATAAGCAAGTGGAACGAGAGATGGAAAAATTGGCATCATATTTGACCGTCATTTAGCTTGACGGAACAAAAACAGAACACAAAAAAGCCCGTGAAACCCTGATCAATCAAGGCTTTCACGGCATAGCACAGAACATAAGCGGAATAAAAAGCGGAAAAAAAGAACCCTTTTGGCTATCGGTTCAAAGCAAGGTAAAAGAAAAATCCTTGATTTCTCAAGGATTTTTCATTGGTGGCTCCGAACGGATTCGAACCATTGACACTCCGGGTATGAATACTCGGGGCAACCTTTGGACACTCATAGAAAAAAAATAGAAGATGCATGCACACAGAACCATTTAGCGGTGTCATGGAGGAAGAAGAATCGCTTGACCTACGCATAAACTGGGATTACACTTGGCGATATGGTTATAAGGTTCTAATTGAAAACCCAAAAGTCGGATAATCAGTACTCAATAATCAGTGAGGCTGCATGCCCAACTTTCTGAGGAACATTTTGTCCCTCTCAGTCAGTTCAGTTGTCCAGCGCCTGGCGTGGAGCTTGGATGATACGTTGACTTCCTCAATTACGTCAAACCATTGGAGGGCCAGATATACCGGGGTATTCTTCAGCCAACTCTTGAGCTTCTTTTCCGTCTTCATGTTCTCCCTGGAATCATGTTCCGGATCACCGTTCTCCAATGCCAGCGTCAGCTTCATCTCCCGGATCTGTTCGCTGAGGAACTCGTAATAGCACAGGGCCACAAACTGAACGAACATCCTGCCCATCAGGGCGTCGCTGGTCCATACCCGCGTCCTGCTTCCGTCTGCGCGCTGCTTGCCTGATTCAAAGAAGAACTCAATGGTTCCCCTTTTGCGGTACTTGAAATTATTCTTAACAAAGATAGTGAAATCCACCAACAACGAAGACGAAAGCTATATGCCCCAAAGGGCATCTTTCCATTTCTTCTCTGTTGCTGAGGATCAGCTTTAAGAAGAGTCATAAAATCTACATTGATTCTATCTGCAGGTACAGTGTAAGCAGTGTTATCAGAATGGCGAAGAAAAGATAAGATATATCAACAGTATATAGATTTATTATCACTTTTCTCGGATACTGAAAAAGAAAATGTAAGACTTCTGGTGTTTTTTCTGCGCAGAACAATATGCCTGATAGTTCATTGTATTATATCAACCAATAATTGGAATGTAAAATTTAAAGAATATATCTCATTTTTACATGGGATGTGTTATAATACAAAGTGAATTTTCTCTGTAAGGAGGGGCACCATGAAAAAAGTCATTGAGTGTCTTGTATTGTTGCTGTTCATCGTAAAAACTGTTGGTTGCCAAGCTGAGAATTGGATTGGGGAAGAGAAAGCAAGGGAATTAGCCCCTCAATATTTTACTGAATACAGCGGATTGGATATGGATGAAGTTAATCAATTCGTTATGGATGATATCTGGAGCGAATGGCTGGACAATGAAACGCCCGCGTTTATCGCTCTGTTTTTCGGACCCGACTCGTATGTTTATCCCACAAACTCCTATATGGTATACATCAATTCACACACCGGTGATTTTCTGAAAATCACTTATCCCAGGGCGTACCATCCTGTAGATGCTGTTTATCATCGTTTGTATGCTGAATATGGAGAAAAAGAACTAGTCGAATGGTCCATCCAGCAGAAATACGAATTCAAACAGGAAATTGCCAATGTCAATCAAGCGAATCCTGATGCTTCCGTAGAATCTTATTATCCATTATCAGCCTATGCAAAGCAATTGATGACATATGATTATCGTCTTCCGAATGAATCATGCATTTCCGAAGATGAAACAAAACTGATTGCCACGGATGCCCTTCAATCTAATACAGGATATGACCGCGAGTTCGTGCAAGAGCGGTTTAAAACTTGCTCTTCATTCTTGTTTTCGAAGCAATATACCTCAGATGGAGCACTTGTATGGAAAATATTCTTTGTCCCATTATCCGAGTCGAGTATAGATACACTTGATTTTGGATATTACGCTGTAGTTGATGCGTACACGGGGCAGTGTATGGGTATTGAGCATCAAATTTATGGACAAGGCGGAATGACAATGGCTCATTACGAATGATTTATATCAAAAAATAACGGAGGGGCGTGAAGCCCTTCCGTTTTTACTGTTCATATTGCTCATATTGCTGTTCATATTGTATACCGTTGACTTTGGGTAATCCTTTTTTTTGCTAAGAGAATGTGCTCATATGTTATTGTAAATCTCAATTGTTTCTTCTTATACGGGCATGGAAAAACTATCGTTCAGTAGATTTTGCACCTTATTAACAAGCATGGATCGACGGGCTGGCAGTTCGTTTGCCAATGCCATGTCGATGGCACCGGGATCCCCATACAGCAACATTTGCTGTTTTGCCCGGCTAATCGACGTATAGAAAAGATTACGCGTCAGCATGTTTTTCATCCATGTGGCAATGGGCATCATCACACAATCGTATTCCGACCCCTGTGCGCGATGCACTGTTATTGCATACGCAAGCAGCATATGACGGCATTGTTCAATTGCCGCCTGCCCACACCAAAGGATTGTCCGTGTTTTGGAGATAATGATGCTAAAACGCAAATTCTTCTCATCGTTACGAAGAATACGCAATGTGCCGATGTCACCATTATAGACGCCGCGGTCCCGATCATTTTGGGTTATTATTACCCGATCTCCATCACGGAAAACCCGATCTTCATCACGGATAGCAGTTGACTTGTAATGAATTTCGTATTTGTTTATTGAAGGCGGATTGACAATATTCCGGATTTTCGTATTCAGAACTGCAGTTAATTGATTATAAGGACAAATGACCTGCACATTCTGATGATTGATGATTTTTTCTGCTGCGTCTTTGGCGACTCTATCAGCCAAAAGTTCATCAATTACAGGAATCATGTCAAAACTGGTTCCGAATTTCAGATCCTGGCGTTGAAGCATTTCGTCGTAATGTACTACATTATTTGCAAGACAGTGCGCATCACCGTGAAGACGATGATTATCCAGCAAACGGATATGCGGAATCCCTAATGCGCACAGGTCGCTGATGATATTTCCCGCGCCAATGGGCGGCAGCTGCTGTTCATCTCCCAAGAGCACAACCTTGCAACTATCATCCAGCTTTGAGAGCAACATCGCCAACAATCGTGTTGTTACCATACTCACTTCATCAATACAAACCATTTTGATGTTTTCCCAATTAATGATGCTATCGCCATCATCGTCAGCGTCTTTTATACCCAGCGCACTATGAATGGTTTTCGCTGGAATAATACCATGCTCGATCAAATTTCGTACCGCTTTTCCAGTTGGAGCGAGTGCCAGAAAACGAAAGCCATGATACCACATTTTCATAGCATGAATGATCGTACTCTTTCCAGTGCCTGCTCCGCCGATGATCATCGAGATACGATTGGACAGCCCCATGCTCACCGCGATGCGCTGCTCTTCCGTCAAACAGATACCGTTTTCCAATTCAATTGCCTCAGGAACGCAAACGGTATCCAACTTGGGCAATTCCAAAATGTGCGCTAAACAATCGGCCGCTGTATTTTCCCCAAGAAGTGTCGCCGCCGTATAAATTCTTCCATTTTCATTGCGCAGAAAGCCGGATTGTGAAAGAGCATCTACGTCTGCTAAAAAAACATCTTTCTCTAAAGCAGGATCATCTGCAAGGCAGAGCCTAAGCAATTCGTTAAGCGGAAGATATGCATCCCCTTGTTTGCAATGTTCTGCCAATTTTGCTGCGATCGCACCACGCCGCAATTCACGATTCCTATACATTGTTTTACCTCCCAATTATAATTGTTATAAAGTATGATGTGAACTCGCATAAAGTTCACTACGTGATTATTATAATACACAATGTGAATATTTGCAACAATTTTTTATTTACTTTGTGAATTTTTTTTGTTATACTTTTTTTGCCCTATTGGATATCACTTTTATCGGGGAGGTACAGTGTTATGAATGACAGACTCGCAATACTGTTATCGGTAAAAAAAATAAAGCAAACAGCTTTTGCTTCAGCAGTCGGTGTTGCTCCTTCAACTGTCAGTCAATGGTTGAGTGGGAAACGTATCCCATCAGAAGCCGTCGTTCGCCATATATGTCAAATTTATGGAGTTAACCAGGCATGGTTGGAAGATGGAAGCGGAGAAATGCTTATCGCTTCAGATGACCCAAAAGCAGAAGAGATCACTCGTATGTTATATGAACACCCTATTGCAAATTCTATTATTAATTCTCTTATACAATTAAATGATCGTGATTGGGAAACCGTTGAAAAGATTGTACATGCAATCAAAACCACCGGCTGAGCCGGTGGTATGCACCATGCCTTCAAGGCAATGATACCAGCCGCGCCTAAAGGCGCATTGAACAGTCCAGCAACCGCAG
>ONRC01000052.1 GCA_900320085.1 uncultured Eubacteriales bacterium | reverse complement strand
CTGAGCGGAAAGCTGATGGAACATTTGCAGGAGATTGACGCAACCTGCCGCAGACGAATGGATCAGATGATTCGAGAAATGGCCTTGACTGAAGGTGTCACTGAAGAACTGAAGGCCAAAGAACAGATGACCTGGATACGTAAAATGAACTCGCTGCATGTTTCTGCCGAAGAAATCGTGCTCAAAGAACTTGTATATGCCTGAAATGAACACAGCCCTCGCCGGAACCCAAACCGGTGAGGGCTTTTAATGGAATCAATTTTGACCGCTGTTTTCCTCTTGACACATATTGGGAAGGCGTGATACTGTCTTATGTAGACATGCGTCGACTCCGTATCAGAGGTGATGACAGGTGGCTGTACAGGTAACGGAAGCAGAATGGAAGATCATGGAATGCTTATGGGATCATGCCCCACAGACTATGGGTGAAATAACGGCAACGCTGGAACCGGCTACAGGCTGGACACGCCAGACAGTCATTACTTTGCTAAAGCGAATGACCGATAAAGGCGCTGTCAGCATGGATGATTCCGGACGGGCGAAGAAGTATACTCCGCTGATTACCCGAGAGGAAGCATCCGCGGAGGAAACCCATAAGCTTCTGAACCATGTATTCAGGGGGAAGGCTTCTTTGCTGGTCAATCAACTGGTAGACAACGGTCACCTTTCTGCAGAGGATCTGCAGGAAATCCTGAATGCCCTGCATAATGCAGGAGGTAAAAACAAATGCTCCCGTTGATACTGACAACGATTGAGAACAATGACGACAGGGCCCTTATGGAGGAGCTTTATCTTCGATATCATCATTTGATGTACGCGCAGGCGCTCAGGGTTCTGAATAACAGCTATGCTGCTGAGGACGCAGTAAGCGATGCAATTGAAGCCCTCATCAAAAAAATATCTCTCCTGAGGAATATGGATTGTAACAAACGCAAGGCGTATGCCGTCATTACTGTCAGGCACATGGCGATCAACCTTTATCGTCGGCACAGCCGCGAGACAGTGTTGGAGGATGAATTTCTGGAATTAATCCCCTCGAATAGCCGCGTAGAGGATCATGTGCTGGAAGCCGCCGGTGTGGAAGAAATCAAGGAGGCAATCTATCAGCTGAGCGAGAACGACCGAGACATTTTGATGATGAGATTTTTTCGGGAGATGAGCGATGCGGAAATCAGCAAAGAGCTTGGAATCCTGCCGGCGACAGCCAGGGTGCGGACGAGCCGGGCAAGAAAGCATCTGATCAAGCTGCTGGAAAGAAGGGAGGCGGGATTATGAAGCAGGAAGATAAATTGAAAGAAGCTTTTTCCAGCGTTGCGATGGAGCAAACGGAGCAGCTGGAGAAGAGCCTGACTTACGAAGAACGGAGAAAATCGGAAGCTCTGTACAAACACCATCACGATACCGCCCTCCGCCTAATTCGGAAACAAAAGGTTTCCATCGTGAAATGGGTATCTGGAATAGCAGCAGTTGCCGCAGCTGTCCTTCTAATCGTTTGGGGAGTGAACCGGCCTGCTCCGGATATCATAACGCCAGCAACAGCGCCTGTCAGCACTGTGGTGTCCGCTCACACGAATGAACCACTGCAGACGGAAACAGCGACGCCTGCAGTGCAGACTGTAGAACCCACACCCCATATACCAGAGCTGAAAGCACATCTGGTTAGTTTTCCAGAGGGTATGAGATATGCTGTATATACCGGCCCGGGAGAACGTTATGAACGGGCAAATCATAATAAAGCAGTTGTTTCAACCAATGACTGGATTGAAGTCTTCGGCGTGGAAAACGGGTTCGCCATGATTCAATACGCCATTACATCTACGCAGCGCCGAGTCGGATATATTGATGCGGCTGCGTTACCGACGCATGCATCTGTAACGGCTTTGGAATTTAGCTATCTTCCTGCTGTTATCACACATGAGACAGATCTGACAGATGATCCCTTTGGAGAGAAAACGCCGCTGCATATACTTCCGGCCAGCACGGAGGCCAAGTGGCTGGCAACATTGGATGACTGGGTATATCTGGAATGGTACGGAGGAGACCAGCCTGTACGCGGTTTTGTTCCTGCAGCTGCGGTTCGTCTGAAAAGTGCCGAATAAAAATTTCGCGTGCACTGTAACACCTGCCTCCTCAGGAACGTCATATTGTGTTGACAGGGCAAAAATGATGTCTGACTGTCATCGTGAAAGGCCTGAACCAATGATAAAATGTGGAGGAATCGGATCATGAGAAAGTTCTGTGGTTTTCTGTTGGTTCTTACAGCCGTGTTGTTCATGGCTTGTGCGGCGCTGGCGGAGGATGGTTCCCTTCAGGGGCTCTCTCCTCGAATCGTGCAGATTCTTGCAGATCAGGGATTGGAAAACTGCGCGGAGGATTATATCCGTTTTAGCTGGACTGAATCACCGAAGGGAGTTTATTTGGATCATACGTTTGTCCTGATCAGCAAAGATGGAATACATCATGAGGTCTACCACTTTACGAACGATCAGTCGGATGAAAACGCGGATCAAGGCTGGAAACTGAAAGCACGCTATGACAGCCTGGCACCTCAGGGAAAAGGGATCGTGGCTTTTCGGAGGCATAATGCTTCTGACCGAACGGGAACAGATATCAGTCTGTATAAGGATGACCAGGGCTTCCTGATTTATCGCATTGATCCGAATCATGAAGAATACTGGATGCAGGGAATCAATGTTCATGTGATAAACTGCCAGTTCCAGGTGGTATCTTGGTTTGACCGGAGCAAAGCGACAACAACAGAAGCATATATCAGAAATGGGAAGATCGTATTCTATGATTGGGATGCGGATAAGAAGCTCGGCGATGTGAATCTGTATACAAGCTTTGGGCTGAACACATCGTTCAGCTCCCTCCCCAAATCATATAAGGAAGCAAAAGCAACCTTCTCCGACCCGCCAGCGATCCCCGGAGGTACATTGACAGCGGAAAGAATCAAGTTTTCGTCCAACAAAAAGTATGCTGTCTATTCCGGCCCCGGTGAAAACTATCTCCGCGGCGGCAATGGAAAAGCCTCTGTTTCCACCAATGACTGGATTCAGGTTTTCGGAAAAGAAAATGGCTGGATTATGATCCAGTACGATATTACCAGCGACCATATGAGAATTGGCTGGATCCGTGAAGACGCGCTGCCTAAGAAAACAAGCGTCAGCGATCTGAGCTTTGGAAACCACAAAGCGCGTACTGCTGTTCAATGTACCATCACAGATGATCCGCTGTTTTCTATGACTGCCATCGCGAATATCTCAGCAGATGCGGAGGTGAGATGGCTGGCGACGATGGGCAGCTGGACTTACGTAGAATACAACACTGGCACACAATCCATCCGTGGCTTCATTCGTTCTGATAATTTGACTTCGTTAACAGAGGAACAGGTCAGAAGTCTGGCGCAATCCGCACTTCTTGCAACGGGGCCGATCGCTGAAGGCAAAGCTGTGACGGCAGATACCTTGAAGAGCTATCGCATTTCCTGCAGCTATGATGCAGCATCCGGGCAATGGAGCGTACGCTTTGATTCCGGAAGAGACTACGGTTATACTGTCATCGTAGAGGACAAGTCTGGCATGGCATGGCTGGCTGAATCAGATAATGGATAAACGATTCATTGCCAGAATACAGTGCCTTACAGATAAGTAGAAGAGGTAATCGTAACATGGTTCGAAGAATCTGGTTGCCGTTTTTTATCGCATGGATGCTCCTGATTGTTCCGACCGCGCTTGCAACAAATGAAGCGGAGGATTTCGAACAATTCATGAATGAACGATATGTGAACAAAGGATGGTCTGCGGAAAGCGTGACCCAGTGGGGAGACGCCGCAGCAGCGGTTCTGTATCAGGGAGATAAGGGACTATTGGTGGTGCGTAAAGGAGAGCATCTGATAGAGAATACAGATGCAGTACTGTCCTCCGGGTATACCGTTCACATGGATACCGAGGATCTTCTGTACCTTACGGTTGCCGATGGCAAAGAGACCACCACATATGATTTCTATTATGTTCATAATCGCTGGCTGTTGGGTGGCATTCGATATACAGGTCAGGGCCCTTCTGAAAGGGATATCCCTATCATCGAGGAAATTCTGCTGAATATGTTGGATGATGAAATCAGCACTGATTACCTGTTGGAAGATGAAAACGAGAATATACTCTGGCGGGAAACCACCCCTCCGCTTCCGGATGTGCTGACGGAGGATGAACTGGATCTGGCGAACTGGAGCCCCTTTACTTGCCCCGTGTACTGCACCGGATATATGGACAGGGATCTAGGAGATTCTTCTGACATCGTCAGGAAACGGTTGTTTGACAGGATGAAGACCGGTACCTTCTTTGCGGATGATGCCTACGTGGATGGACTGATCAACCGGGACACCTTGCAATTCATTGCTGATAAGCCCAACGGAAGCCGCGTGCTGCTGTGTGGCAGCTTTGCAGAAGATACAGGCTGGCAATTTGTTGAAAGCAGCCCCTTGCCTGCCGGTACAACTATGGGAGTCGAAAACTTCACAAGTAATCTGTATTTCCCCACCATTTATGGAGGTCCCTCTGTACAACGATTTGCTGACGGAATCTGGGGAGTCAGTTCCATGATCTCCTCCCCGGGAGAACTCTATTTCATGGGGCAAAACTGGATTTCTCTGGACGGGAATCCAGTGTGGAGTGAATACAGTTGCTATGGAGAACACCCATGGAGCGACATCACCGCCATAGACTGGAACAGCATTCCGCTGACTGCGGCGGAAGCGCAAGGACAATTGGATCTCGGCAGTTGGGCAACACCCAATAGCAGCAATCCTGAAGACCGTCTGCATTTGCGGGAGAAGGCTGAAAAAGGAAGTCGTTCCTTGGGCAAATTCTATAATGGGGCCCCAGTAAAAGTGCTGAAAAGGGGCCAGGAATGGACGAAAGTTCAGATTGGTCCCATGACAGGCTACATGATGACGAAATATCTTGCTTTCGGTAGTGATATGAAGAAAGTGAAGCTTGCTGTTCCTTACAAGGACACGCTTCATCTGACTACCGCAGTGACCTGGCTTACAGCAGAAGGAAACACGCACACGCAGATACTGCCCGGCGAACGAATTCCATCTCATATTCTGATCGGTATCCATGAAGATCTATGGTTTTTCTGGGATTACATGAGCAACAGTTTTGGGCAGATCCAAGACAGTGATCTATGGGACGGAAACGGCTGAAAATGATAAGAATCATATGATAACGCCCTGCTGCACTTCCTTTACATGTCGAGAGTGTGCAGCAGGGCGCTTCTTGCTGAACAGAACATGAATCGCAGACAAATTCGTTAAGCCATGAGAAAACCCTCGAAAGCTTTTCTGCCTCCGAGGGTTGGTGGTGGAGCTAAGGGGATTCGAACCCCTGGCCTCTACAATGCGAATGTAGCGCGCTACCAACTGTGCTATAGCCCCTTATTTGGTAACTTTACCGACCATATTTTACATCTCATCGGATTTCGATGTCTCCGGGGCGGGAGTGCACAAGTGGTAGTTCGTTCTACCAACTGTGCTAATGCCCCACGATGATTTAGCGTTTTCCAACCGTACTGACATGGCCGGAAAATCAACGCTCAATTATATTATCACCAAACGGAAAAAAAATCAAGCCTTTTTTTCACAAATTCCAAATTCTATATTTTTCCTGCCACATTCCAATACAGGAGACCATGCGCGGACAGAAGCGTTCGCAAGGGATGAAACGCTGTTTGTCCGCGCATGGCTCATGATAGGGGAGAGAGGAACTGTCAAGTTCCCCACTGATTCTCCAGGGATGTCTGGATGCCCATTCTGATCACCCGATGATCCTGGAGATAGTAACTGAGGGTGACCACCAGGCTGTCCTGGCGGACGTAGCTGTAATCAATACGATCGTTTGTTGGGCTCAGGTGATACATCATGGCGTACTTGCGGTTCTGTTTGTCGTAATAGAGACTGCGGCTGCCATCCTGATTATGCTCCATGCCCATATCGCGGAACAGGGAAGTCACGTCGGTTTCGCTCATGCCGATCTTGGTTTTTTCAGGACCGACGACATTCTGACTGTTGGTTTCAAAGGCGTAGATCACGTACCCCCTGTCTGTCATGAAGAAGCGCGCTTCGCCCCAGGCATAGGTCAGCAGCTGGCATTGGCCTTCCATGTTTTCATCTTCGATTTCCCGCTCACTGTTGGGCGTGCCGAACTTGCGGATGAAAGCATCCTTTTCCGTCACCATGATGGTGAAATCGCTGAAATTGTCGCTGTCGCTGAAATAGAGCTTGAAGGGCTTCTTGATGTCGTAGGTGCGCTCCATCACGTTGCTCACCTTGCCAAAGCCGTTGACCGCCACAGCTTTCACGGTAGAGGGGCCCAGCGGCAGCAGGAAGGGATCGCCGGTGTAGATGGGGGAATTGGAGGTGGGGGTCTGGCTGTCCAGGGTGTAATAGATCGTGATGTCGTTCAGCTTTTTCAGGATCTCTTCTTCCTGGTCTGACAGCAGGCGCTTTTGCTCCAGCAGCTCCTGATCCTCGGTCTTGATGAGCTTGAGCCAGATGCGCTGCCGCTTTTCATAGGGACCGGGAGCCAGGGAAGCGTAAGGCGCGGCGGGCCGCGGCAGGCTGATGGAATACTGGATGCGCATTTCGTCGCTGATCAGGTCGCTGGATACGGCCACGGCGCGGACGACGTGCGACCCTTCGCCCAGATGGATCGGTTCGGTATAGAGCGTGCCATCCTCCGGCAGCTCGCCTTCGTCGCTGAGGATGTAGTAAATATCATAATCCTCGGCGGACAGCAGCTGAATGTCCTGCTCGTATTTGATCGGGCCGGCTTCCTTGCTGGCCGTGGGCATAGAGGGAAGCAGCTGGTCGCGTTCCCGGCGGAAATAGCTGTCGCCCGTTTTTTCATACGCTAACTTGAGCAGCGCGGCCAGCTCCATCTGGCGGCCCTGACCTTCCATCAGGCGCATGACCTGGCGGTACACCTCCGGGTCGTCCTCCGCGATGTCGGTGTATATTTTCACGTACACCGCCTCCGCGTCGCCCAGCCTGCCCGCGGCTTCATAGGCGTCGGCCAGCTGGAGCAGACGGTCGTAAATATCCTCGCGCTCAGGCTCCAGTTCATACGCTTTCTCAAACGCGGCAACCGAGCGGTCCAGATAGCCCTGATCCAACAACTCCTGGCCATACTTCCACATGGCGTTGGCGTTGGCGTCGCGGCCCATGCGCGCCATGATGAGCTGGCCCGCATCGGTAAAGCGCAGAAAGGCGTAAGCGCCGATAACCGCAACCATCACCACCACGGCCAGCACAGTCCATAGCAGCGCCCAGTTGATCATCAGGCGGTGCGGATGGCGCTTGAGGGGCCGCCCTGTCGGCCGGGGCACAATCTGACGCGGCTGCATCCCGGTATTCATGGAAACGGGGCGCAGTCCTTCGCTGCCTGTCCGCCGCGGCGGGGCGTAGGATTCGTTCGGCGTGAGCGGCGGATTGTCCACGGTGGGCATATAGCTGCCCAGCCTGCCTTCCCGCTGCCGGTCGGGCCTGCCCTGCCGCCGCGCGGCCGCGCCGCTTTCCCGCGGGCGTCTGCTCAGCGCTTTGCCACACTGCGGACATACCGCCGATCCATCCGGGATAAAATTGCCGCAATGGTCACAGATCAAATCAAATCACCACACTTCATGTTCCGACTGTTTATTGCATACTCCGCATGGCTTCATAGGCCGGGTCTTCGGCGTCGAAGTTCCGCTCCGGCGCTTCGCCGCCCAGGGCTTCGATGGCGCTGCGCAGCTCGATATAATCCAGGTAAGGCGTTTCCTCGCTGGCGGCCAGGGCTTTGAGCGCGGGCAGCGCTCGTTCGTCCCCCAGCTTGCCCAGGCAGTCAGCTAAAATCGCTACGCTCTCCCTCCGGGAATTAAACAGGGACAGGGCGGTCTGGAACACGTTCTCGTCCCCCGGATAGTCAGAGAGCACCGTCAGCATGGCTTCCTGCCCGTTGGGGGAGGCCAGGGGCAGGGCCTTGCGCATGGCGTCCACTGCCTTTTCACCCATAGAAGAAAGGCTGTCCAGCGCATTGTCGGCCAGCTCGTCCTCGCCCTCCTCGCGGATGGCCTGCAGGCCGATGTAGTATTCCATGGGCGCGATGGATTCAATTTCCCGCAGCAGGGTGATGGCAGCCATCTTGATTTCCTGGGTGGCCTTTTCCTTTTTCAGCAGGTTCATCAGCGATTCCTCCGCCGCCAGGCCCAGCTCCGCGATGCGGTTGAGCAGCATGTCCGGCGCGGGAATGCGCTGCTTGAAATAATCCTCCATCCAATTGACCAGCTGGTGGGCGTTGTCGAATTGGCTGAAATATTCGCCGGGCTTCGCCCCGCCCAGCCAGTTCACCGGCGTGTCCAGAAATTCTTCGTACACGTCCGGCATCGCCGCTTCCATCTCGTCGTAGTTCTTGTATTCCTTGGCGTGCTCCTTCATCCAGGCGGAGATATACCGCTCAAATTCCTTGTCAAAGTTGATGCAGCGCATAGTCATCGCTCCTTTTGCGTTGTGAAATTTGCATATTTTATTAGGCACTTTAAGTCACTAAGGGAAATGCTGGGGTTGTTCACCCCAGACCCCAACCAGGGTCCTGAGGACCCTGGACCCGCAACTGTTGAAATAACATTGTTGGGAAAAGCAGACAAGCTCCGCCTGCCGCGCTGGGGTGACGGAATGTTTGAAGGCTTCTGGCCCAAGAAAGCCCGGGAACATCCGCAGGGGAAAATTCATTTTCCCCTGCGGATGTTCCCTGGCTTTCTCCGGATGCAAAGCATTCGGGTTGGCGGCTTTGCCGCCGGGCCAGAAGCATCATGGCATCAAGCCAGACTTCCGCGATCCTCCCCGCTTCTGCGGGAATCAAGTCAATTATATCATTCATGCAGTTTCCGCTATTGAGGTCCAGGAGATGAAATCTCCTGGTGCAGGTGCACGAGGGCCGCATAGGCCCTCGCCCCGTTCTGATTTAAAATGCCCTTTTACAGCTCTGTTCTTTCTCCGCTAACCCGCGCCAGCAGCCGCAGCACCCGTTTCTTATGCGGCGCAGCGGCCAGGGCGTCTTTTGCGTCCTGCCAGCGGCCGGCGCGGGCAAACAGATACACGGTGAACAGCGTGGGATAGCAGTCGTCCCGGTACTCGTCACAGGCGTACTGTTCCGCCCGGGTCAAACGGCGCCAGAGCGGGGGGATCAGCCGGTAAATCGTTTCTGCGTCGATCGTTCCGTTCAGGTTCATGACCAGCAAATGCAGGATACGGTTCAGCGGCCCCGGTGTTCTGGTATCCGGCAGGGAATACACCATGCCGCCCAGCGCCAGCAGCAGCATCCCCTGGTCGTCGTGCAGCTGCTTTTGGTTGGGATGGCGGCGGTCGAAAAGCGCGTCGGCGTCGTCCGGGTCGATTTCCAGCAGCGTTTCCAGGGTGCGGTTCGCCTGGCCGAATGCTCCCATGTGCCGCAGGGTCAGGTATTTGAGCCGCAGGTAATCCACGCTTTGCGGCAGCTCGTACAGCTTTTTATCGATCAGCTTCATGGCGTCCTGCGGCCGATTCATCAGCCACGCGCTCTGGCAGAATTCCTCCGCGTCGGTGATGGTCTGGCACAGCCGCCGCGCCTGGTTCAGGCGTTTCCTTGCCTCGGGATACTGACGGCACAGAAAACACGCTTCCGCATATTTGAGCTGGGGTTTCAACTCCTGGAGCAGCCCCTCCGCCGCTTTCTTCAAATAGGGTAGCGCTTCCTTCGGCGGCAGCAGCATGCCCAGCCACAGCGCGGCACGGGGCGAATGCCCTCGCTTCCATCCTTTCCGGGCCCATTGCAGCGCTTCCTCCACGTCGGTTCGCGCCAGGGCCCGGACGCTGCGGCGGCAGAGCGCGTCGCTGCGGGCGGTGTGGGGCGGGTAGAAAACCCGCTTCCAGCTGTAATATTCCAGCAAGTCCTGGGCACGCTCGGAGAAGGGCCCTTCCGGCTCCAGCCGCAGGCTTTGATCCAGGGCCATATCGCCCAAATCCTCGTTGCCCCGGTTCAAGGCGCAGACGCCGATGGCATAACATAAACTGCCCGTCAGCCCGTACCGCGCGGCAGCGCGGATCAGGCACCGTTCGGCGGCGGTGTAGCAGCCCATGCCTGAGTAGATTTCCGCCAGCTCCAGGGCCAGCCCCATGTCGCCGCTCTTTTCCAGCGCCTTGCGCATCATCCGGGCGGCGTCGGGCAATTCGGAAGAATTGTAGTAGCGTTTCCGCGCCTTCACCGCCCAGTAGGCGGCGGGGCGCTCGAAGGGCACGATATTGGTTCTTGCGCGGGTCATCGGGTCGCCCTCTCCAGCAAATCTGTCAAATCCTGCTTGGTGAAATGATGCGCCGTGCGGCAGAAGTGGCAGGTCAGCTCCGCGCCGCCGTCCTCCTCGATGAGCTGGTTCAGCTCCTTGCGGCCCAGGGCGATCAGCGCTTTTTCCATCTTATCCCGGCTGCAGTCGCACTGATACAGCACCGGTTCGCGCTCCAGAATTTCCATCTGCAGGCCGTCAAACCAGCCCTTGGCCAGGTCCTCCAGCGGCACGTCGGCCACCTCCCGGCTGATGGCGGAAAAGAACACGGAGCGGAATTCCAGCTGCTCCAGCAGCTCTTCGCTGCACCCCGGCATGGCCTGCACCAGCACGCCCCCCGCGCTCAGGCAGTAGCGCTCATGCACCAGGCAGCCCAGCGCCACCAGGGAGGGCTGCTGCTCGGACACGGTGAAATACTGGGCGAAGTCCTCGCCCAGCTCGCCGCTGACCAGCTGGCTCTGGCCGATGTAGGGCTCTTTTAACCCCAAGTCCTTGATGACGGTCAGGCGGCCGTGATGGCCCACCAGGCCGCCCACGTCCAAATGTCCGTCCTTTTTAAGAGGCAAATCAGCCTCCGGGTGATGCGCGGAAATCTTCACCTTGCCTCCGTGGGCCACGGCGGTCATCTTGCCCAGCGGCCCGTCGCCCGCCACGGTGACGGTGACGGAGGCGTTATCGTCCTTCATCATCACGCCCAGCATGGCGGTGGCAGTCATGGTGCGGCTCATGGCGGCCAGGGCCGTGGAGGAGGGGCAGTGAATGTCCGCCGCCTTCCGGGCCATGGCGGTGGTGCGGCACATGAGCACCTTCGCCTGCCCGCCCATCAGGGTGATGTGCAGCATTTCGTCGGGGAGGTTCAATACGTTAAAGTTTTCGTTCATAGTAATAACTCCGTTATGATGTTTATTCAGGGTTCATATCGGTCCACAGATCGTCCAGCATTTCCCGCTTCGTCACCGGCGTCCAATGGCTTTCCAGGCAGATGTCCGCGTCCACGGCGGCGACGGTGTCCAGCAGCTTTTTGCATAAGGCCGGGTCTTTTTCCCAGGTCGGAAAGACGCCGCCTGCCGCGTCGCCCAGGAACAGCACCCGTTCGCCGACGGCGTGAATCAGCGTGGAATCGTCGGTGTGAGGTGCTTCCGCCTGAAACAGCCGCACCGGGCAGTTGCCCAGCTCCAGCCGCTTTTTCCCGGAAAAGGTGAGGTCGGCCAGGGTCACGATGACGGGCTGGTGATTGTCATATTCCCTGCGGATACACGCATCCATCGCCAGAAAGACTTCCACGCCTTCTCGATCAATCTTTTCCTTAATCGCTTTCAGATGGGCGTTGGTCTTTTCGTTGGCCAGGCACAGGCCGTGCACGGCGTGCATCCCGAAGGTGTGATCCCAGTGCCAGTGGGTCAGCACCGTGAGGCTGGGCAGGGGTAGCCCGGCTTCCTCCAAGGCACGGTAAAACTGCTTCGTGTGCGCCTTGGAGTGCCCCGCGTCCACGGCTAAGCTCCACCGGTCGCCCCGGATGTAGGACAGGTTCGGCCGGTCGCGCTCCTTCTCAAAGGGCAGCACCCAGATTCTGTCCGTCAACCTGTTCAGGTTCATTTTATCGCAGCTTTCTTTTCATTATTTCCGAAACTTTTCCAGCCGGCACAGCATTTCCTCGTCCACCTGGTCGTTGCCGTTCTTGTAATCATAACCCATTTTCCGGTAGAAGGGCAGGCCGGTGATGGAGGCGGGGATTTCGATGCGTTTGGCCCGGAGGGCGTATTCGTCCCGCTCCAGGGTTTCCACGATCTTTCGGCCCACGCCACGGCCCTGGTATTCCGGCAGGACGAAGATGGTGAACAGGCTGCTTTCGTCCTCCTTGCCCCAGTACGGGCCGATGGCCCCGCAGCCGACGATGCGGCCTTTGTCTTCGGCAACATAGAAGTGCGTCCAGGAAGCGCGCTGTAAAATGTCCTCAGGCTGCATGTGCAGAATCAGTTCTTCCATCATGGCCGAGGGATAGTCCCGGGTGTTGGAAATCCGCAGGGTGGTGATGATTACATCGGATACCGCCTGAGCGTCCCCGGAGGCAAAACGGCGAATGTTCATAACTTCTATCCTCAAATCTCAGCGGCGGGTGCTTTCTTCTTTGATAAAGGTCTGGCCCACCAGCGGCTGCAAACTGGTCACGTCCGCTTCCCCGTTGATCACCGGAACTAACTTCTCCGCCAAATCCGATTTCAGGGCGGTACGGTAGGTAATGTCAAGAGGCACGACGGGCTTCTCCCGGCGGGTGTAACACCGGGGCTCCAGCGGGACCAGGAAGGCGTTGTGGGGCTTGCCGACGCGCTTGCGCACCAGCTCGGCGGCGTACAGCTCCTTGGGCCGGGGCAGGTAAACGCTCAGGCCACAGAGCCAGAAAATCACCGCCACCAGGGGAACCATCACCGGGTAGGACGCTACTTCTTCCCGGATGTTCCGGTGGGGCCTTACGGTAAACCAGGACATGACCACCAGAAGCGGCACAAAAATCAGCGTGATGGGGATGGTCATCAGCACTGCCTTGATTTTAGCTTTCCGGGCGCAGTCGGGACATACGGCATAAGGCGCGATCTCCGTCACAGTCTCCCGCCGGATGCGCTTTTTCCATCCGCGCTTCTCGCTGGGCACTGTTTCCGTTTCCGACTCCACGCAGACATAAAGGTGTTCATCTCCATCGGGGCTTCCGCATTGGATACACTGGCTCATAGGTTCCTCCCCGGCGGTGGCCGATTGATCGTTAGGCGTTCAGCAGTAATGGATTTAGGCTTGTTTATAGCTTTCTCGGAAGGGGGTCTGGGGGAAACCGCTCTTTGGCTCCAAAGAGCGGTTTCCCCCGGTATTCAGTTTCTCAAAGAATGCAGCGGCGCGGGAATCCTGCCGCCCCGGGCGATGAAGGCGTCGGAGGAAAAGGGATGCACGGGAATGACCGGCGCACGGCCCAGCAGCCCGCCGAACTCCACATAATCGCCCACCTGTTTGCCGGGGGCGGGGATGACGCGCACGGCGGTGGTCTTGTTGTTGATCATGCCGATGGCCGCTTCGTCGGCGATGATGGCGCTCAGAGTGGAGGCGGAGGTGTCGCCGGGCAAGGCGATCATATCCAGGCCCACGGAGCACACACAGGTCATGGCTTCCAGCTTATCCAGGGTCAGGGCCCCGCAGGCGGCGGCTTCGATCATGCCGATGTCCTCGCTGATGGGAATGAACGCGCCGGAGAGTCCCCCCACGTGGGAGGACGCCATGACACCGCCCTTTTTCACCGCGTCATTCAGCAGCGCCAGCGCGGCGGTGGAACCGTGTGTGCCGCACTTTTCCAGGCCCATTTCTTCCAATATATGCGCTACTGAGTCGCCGATTGCGGGGGTGGGGGCCAGAGAGAGATCCACGATGCCAAAGGGCACGCCCAGGCGCTGGCTGGCTTCCATGGCCACCAGCTGGCCTACGCGGGTGATGCGGAAGGCGGTCTTTTTAATGGTTTCCGCTACTACGTCAAAGGATTCCCCCTTTACGCTCTCCAATGCGCGCTTCACCACGCCGGGGCCGCTGACGCCCACGCTCACTGCGCAGTCGCCTTCGCCGGGGCCGTGGAACGCGCCCGCCATGAAGGGGTTATCCTCCACGGCGTTGGCGAAGATCACCAGCTTGGCGCAGCCCAGGCCGTCTTTGTCGCCGGTCTTTTCGGCCAGGGATTTGATGGCTTCGCCGCACAGGCGCACGGCGTCCATGTCGATGCCCGCCCGGGTGGAGGCCACGTTGATGGAGGAACACATGAGATCGGTTTCACTCAGCGCTTCGGGGATGGAGGCGATCAGCCGCCGGTCCGCCGCCGTCATGCCCTTCTGCACCAGGGCGGAATAGCCGCCGATAAAGTCCACGCCCGTTTCCTTGGCAGCGCGGTCGAGGGCGTCCGCCACGGGAAGAGGGTCGTCGATGGCCCCGGTGATCAGGGAAATGGGGGTCACGGAAATGCGCTTGTTGACGATGGGCACGCCGATTTCCCGCTCAATCTCCCGGCCCACCTTCACCAGGTTTTCCGCCTGACGGGCGATGCGGCTGTACACCCGGCTGGCCAGGCGGCGCTTGTCGTCGCAGACGCAGTTGAACAGGGAAATGCCCATGGTGATCGTGCGCACGTCCAGCTTTTCCTGGTCGATCATGCGCAGGGTTTCAAAAATCTGGCTGGTCTGAATCATAGGGGATTCTCTCCCGTCCTATATTTGATCAATTGAGAAAAGAGTTCAGGGTACAGAGTGCAGAGTACAGATGATATAGGATGAACATATTCTGACTATTGAAATAAGTCGCTAAAATCTATCTGCGCTCTGTACTCTGAGCTCTGTTCACTCATCTTAAACCTGATGCATCGCTTCAAAGATTTCGGATTTCTGGATGCGGATTTGAAGCCCCAGCTCCTTGCCCAGGTCGTTCAGCGCGCCCTGCAGCTCGTCAAAGGGGCAGGTGGGTTCGCTGAGATCGACTACCATCACCATGTTGAAATAGCCGTCCAGGATGGTCTGGGAAATATCCAGGATGTTCACGCCCCGCTCAAACAATACGCTGCTGACCCCGGCGATGATGCCCTTGCGGTCAAAGCCCAGCACCGTCACAACGGCTTTCGATTCTGCTGCCATGTTTTTAATCTCCTCTCCGGTGGGCGGCCCTGCCAGGAACCACTTCACCTTTTATAGTATACCACAAAGGCGGGCCGCCCGCAAGCGCGGGAGGAAGACGGAAAAGCATTTCCTCAGTCATTCCCAAACAAAACCAAGGGACCTGAGATTCTCTCAGATCCCTCGGTTCCGCTCGGGAGAATAAAGGTTTGACAGAACATTTGAATCAATCGCCTGATTGGGACACGGTCATGGGCGTGGAAGACGGAATGAAACATCGTATGAAAATGCTATGCAAAGTCAAATAGACTTGTCTGCTTATACATGCGCGGAAATTCATTCATAAAGGAGAAGCAATCCTCGGGGGTACAGAGCAGGCCGTTTTCTTTGCAAATGCTTTGAAATACCGCCATCAGCCTGCCCGCATTGGGGCTGGGCACCTCATAGGCATTGCCGTAGCGCTCGGCATACCGCCGCGAAAGACCAGGGAAATGCCGGTCCAGTGCGGCGTAATAGTACTCCCGGTCGCCTTCCCGGAGAGTCAGTCCCATCCCAAAGCAAACGACGCCTTTCACCCCCACGCGGACGCATTCCTTCAGGATGGCCCGGATGTTTTCCTCGGTGTCGTTCAGGAAGGGCAGGATGGGGCTTAACCACACCATGGTGGGAATGTTCCGCTCCCGCATCCGTTCCAGCACTTCGATGCGCCGCTTGGTGCTGCACACATTGGGCTCGACGATCTTGCACAGCGCGTCGTCGTAGGTGGTCAGCGTCATCTGCACCACGCATTTGGATGCGCGATTGATTTCATCCAGCAAATCAATGTCCCGCAAGATCCGGTCGGATTTGGTCTGTATGGCGACGCCAAACCCATATCGCCGTATGATTTCCAGGCACTTCCGCGTCAGGCCCAGCTGTTCCTCGCAGTGCATATAGGGGTCGGACATGGACCCCGTGCCGATCATGCACTTCTGCCGCCTGGACCGCAGCGCCTGCTCCAGCAGCTCCGGCGCGTTCCGCTTCACCTCGATGTCCTCAAAGGCGTGCGTGAACTGGTAGCATTTGCTTCTGCTGTCGCAGTAAATGCAGCCATGGGAACAACCCCGGTAAATGTTCATGCCCACGTGCCCGCCGCTGTTTGTCAGGATTCCTTTCGCGTCCACAAAGTGCATGGGTTCAGCGCTCCTTTTCTATCATCATAACAGGCTCATTGCAAAGGGTAACGACGAGGCGAGGGCCTGTGCGGCCCTCGTACACCTGCACCAGGAGATTTCATCTCCTGGACCTCAATAGCGGAAATAGCTTGAACTGGTGAATCAGCTTGGGTCCCGCTGAAACCGCGAGGAACGCGGAAGATGGACTTGGTGCCGTGGTGCTTCTGGCCCGGCGGCGAAGCCGCCAACCCGGATGCTTTGCAACCCGGATGCTTTGCATCCGGGGAAAGCCAGGGAATCATCCGCAGGGGAAAGTTTACTTTCCCCCTCGGATGTTCCCGGGCTTTCTTGGGCCAGAAGCCCTCAAACTTTTCGTAACCCCAACGCGCCAGGCGGAGCTTGTCTGCTTATCCCAGTAACGTTATTTCGCCCGTTGCGGGTCCAGGGTGGTCACCACCCTGGTTGGGGTCTGGGGCGAACAGCCCCAGCGTTCCTTTTGCTGGCCATAAAAATCGTTTTGAGAACGGGATTGATAACAGTACAAGGGAATCACGCCTGTTCAAAGTGCAGGTCGATGCTGCCGTTGCTGGTGTGGACGGTGAGGGGCTTTTCGCCGGGCTGGTTCTTGGGCAGGGAGTTTTTGCCGTTGCTGGTATGGCTGTCGATGGCCCAATCCTGCTGACGACCGGGGATGGTTCCGCGGATATTGCCGTTGGAGGTTCTAAGATTCACACTTGCGCCCTGGGAGCGCCAGGTTTCCAGCTTCCCGTTGCTGGTGGTCAGACGCAGCTCGCCCTTAGCGGCGCAGTCCTCGGCCAGCAGGCCGCTGTTGGAGGTGGTAAGATTCAGGCTGCCGAAGGATTGCAAGTCGCGCCCCTCGATATGGCTGTTGGAGGTGGTCAGCTGCATGTCCCCGCCGGAGCGCAGGTCGGTCGCCTCGATACGGCTGTTGGTGGTTCTGCCGGTGAGCTGCTGGCGGGTGCGCACGTTTTTGACCACCAGCCGGGCGTTGGTGGTGACACAGGACAGATGGATGCAGGAAAGGTCGGTCGCCTCGATGCGGCTGTTGGTGGTCTTTAAATCCACCTGGCACAGCGCCTGGCAATCGTTTACCCTGATGGAGCAATTGGTGGCGTGGGCTTCCAGGTCCATCAGCGCGTCCCGGGGAATGAATAGCTCGGCCGTGGGGGCGGGCTTGGTCCAACCCATTTTGATGATACCGCCCAGCATGGAAAAGTTAAAACGGCTGCCGCCCTTCGCGGTGGAAAGGCGCTCCAGCGTCAGCACGCCGTTGTCCAGGTTCAGTTCATAGGGGTCATCGGCACAGGTGTAATAGATCAGGGTCAGGTCGCTGCCATCGCAGGCGGTGACCCGGATGGGCATTTCTCCGCACAGCAGGCGTGCAGCGCGCACCTTGTCCGCGGGGCAGGTGAAGGTTTTCTTTTCATATTCGCCGTCCAGCGCTTCCGTGGTGTGGCGCTGAATGAAGTCCGCCGCGGAATCCACAATTTTTTGCACCGCTTCGGAAATCTGCTCCCCAGCGTCGTTCGCGTCAAAAGACGGCTTTTCGGGCGGCGTCGGGGGAGTGGGCGGCACCGGCGGTTCCGGGGGGATGGGCGGTTCGGGCGGCGCGACGCGGCCCGCTTTTTCCAGATCGTCAAAGGTGCGAAGCAGACTGCCTGCCAGGGAGGAAAAACGCATGGCTTCGTCGGTCAGGCTTTCGGTATCATTCGCTTCCGTTTCTTCCTTAAAATAAGTCCCTTCCGCTTTCAGCCGCTGCGCGATCACCTCGGGCGTTTCCATCGCCGCCACGGCGGAAGGTTCGTCCATGCCGTCCTCCATGCGGTCCTCGATCATTTCTTCGTAATAGTCGAGCATCGCCTTCCGCTGGAGTTCGGGAACAAAGCGCAGTTCTTTTTCCAAATGTTCCATGTATTCCTTCCGGGTCATTTCCTTCCGCCTCCCTTTCGCGTTCCTGTTGCAGACTGCTTCTCACGCATCAGCGTATAGTTTGTAAAAAATGGTGTTGGGTACAATTCGTTCGGAAACACTTTCTCGATCCGGCGTTGCTTGGTTATCCAATCTCCCTGGTCACACACCGACGTTCACCTCCGCGATGAAATCATAAACCCGCTTGACCTCCGCCCATTCGTCCATGAAATCGGCGATTCTTTTTCGCCCTTCGTCCGTGATGGCGTAATACTTCCGCAGGCGGCTGTTATGCTCCACGCTGTACACCGTCAGGCATCCCGCCGCTTCCAGCCGCCGCAGCACGGGATACAGGGTGGATTCTGAAAGGCCCATGATGGGTTCCAAGTCCTTGATCAGCTGGTAGCCGTAGGAATCGCCCCGGCTCAGCACCGACAGGATGCACGCTTCCATCATTCCCTTCTTCATTTGAGAATCCATAATATCGCCTCCTTGACAATACTATACAACACATAGTATTGTTTGTCAAGCATTATTTTGAATTTTCTAATATTTTTTAATGGACAGTTATAATTGAAAGGGCACTTTAAAACACTATCCAAAAGCCTTCCCCCTCGGAGGGGAAGGTGGGCCGCGCGGAATCAAGATTGAGAGAGAAGTCAAGCCTTTTCGCGCGGCTCGGATGAGGTGAACTCACCCGATAGAATACAAATATGTTAGGAAAAGGAACACCTCATCCGTCAGGCGCGAACCTACTTGATAACGCTATCCATCTTGGCTCCGTGCCTGACACCATCCGGGACTGCCGCCCGGCCTTTTCCGAGTGCTGCGGCCCCCCTGTGAGGGGAAGGCTTTTGGGTGAACCATTAGTGAATTAAAGTGCCCAATACCCCCCTTCACTGTTCAAGCACAATTATTTTTTGACAAACCCACCGATTTTGGCAGGAATTTTGAAACGATGGAAAGAAATATAATAAGTGGATGAATAGGTGCTTTGGAGGACGGACGATGAAGATTCAGCCTCCCCGGCGCGCGCCGGACGATGAACAGAAACTGATGGTGCTGTACAGCCTTTCGCGTTTGGGGCCATGCACCGAATTTCAGCTTCTGCAATTTCTGTTTGACAATGATTTGCTGAATTATTTTGACATGATGTTCGCTCTGGGCGATTTGTGCGACCGGGGCCAGGCGGTCAGGGTGAAAAAGAACGCGGGCTATCTGTACCAGGTCACCGAGGCCGGCAAGGAAGCCTTAACACTGTTCGGCGGGCGGGTGCCCATGAGCCTGAAATCCCTGCTGGCGGAAACGGAAAACAGCTGGAAAGCCCGCTTCCGGGAGGAATCTCAGAGCAGCCAGCAGATCGTGCAAACCGACCGGGGCGAATATGAACTGCATTTGAAGATCATGGAGCAGGATATGGACATGATGCGCCTGAGCCTATCGCTGCCCACTCGGGAGCTGGCCGACCAGCTGGCGCAGCGCTGGCCCCAGAAAGCCGGGAAAATCTACGATATGGTCATTCGGATTTTATCGGAGGACGAAGCATGAACGCATACGTCCTGATCCTTTGCGGCGGCAGCGGCACCCGGATGGGGGCCGACGGAAACAAAACCCTGCTGAAGGTGGGCGGCGTGCCCGCAGTGGTGCGGTGCTTCCGGGCATTTCAGAAAGCGGTAAAAGGGATCGTACTGGTCACGCGGGCGGGGGATAAGGAAGATTTTATGGAAGCGATGTCGTCCCATGGCTGTACACCGCTGGCAGTCATCACCGGCGGAGCGGACCGCCAGGCGTCAGCCCTGAACGGGCTGATGGCGCTGCCCACCGACGCCGATATCGCCCTGATTCACGATGGGGCGCGCCCCTTTGTGACGGAGAAAGTCGTCCGCCGGGTGATTGAAAGCGTGGAAAAATACGGCAGCGGGGTTGCTGCCGTGCCCGCGCGGGACACCATCAAACGGGCAGACGCGGACGGAAATGTGCTGGAAACGCTGGATCGGAACGCGCTTTGGCAGATGCAGACGCCCCAGGGCTTTTTCGTCAAGGATTTGCTGGCCGCTCATGCTATTGCGCAGGCGCGTTATACCGACGACGCGGCGCTGATGGAAGCGGCGGGCCATTCCGTTCGCTTGGTGCAGGGCAGCCCGGACAATATCAAGCTGACATCACCGGAGGATCTGCGCATGGTCAATGGCATGATGACGCCACGCATCGGGACTGGGTTCGACGCCCACCGCCTGGTGGAAGGCCGGGATTTGTGGCTGGGCGGCGTGAAGGTGCCTTATGAAAAGGGTCTGCTGGGCCACAGCGACGCGGATGTGGCGCTCCACGCCCTGATGGACGCGCTGCTGGGCGCGGCGGCCATGGGCGACATCGGCAAGCTGTTTCCTGATAAGAGCCCGGAATACAAGGATATTTCCTCTGTGCTGCTGCTCAGGAAGGTGGGAAAGCGTCTGAAGGACGAAGGGTTTACCGTCGGCAATGTGGACGTGACCATCGTGTGCCAGGCGCCCAGGCTTTCCGATTATATCCCCGCTATGCGCGAGGTGATCGCCTACACGCTGGGCATTCCCCAGGGGCAGGTATCCGTCAAGGCCACCACCACCGAACATATGGGCTACGAGGGCAGCGGCGAGGGCATCAGCGCCCAGGCCGTTGCGATGCTGTTTCAGTAACTGAAAAAATGTACATATAACAAAGGAGGAAACCAACATGCTTTCCAATGGCAACATCTGGCTCGGCACTTCTTCTCAGGGGCCGGTGGAACTGCTCCCCTCCATGGCGAACCGCCACGGCCTGATCGCAGGCGCGACGGGCACCGGCAAAACAGTCACGCTGCAGGTTCTGGCCGAGGGCTTTTCCCAACTGGGCGTGCCCGTGTTCATGGCCGACGTGAAGGGCGACCTGGCGGGCATCTGCTCTCCCGGTCAGGGCAGCAGCAAAATCGACAGCCGCCTGGCGACCTGCGGCGTGGAGCACTTTCCCTTCCGCGCCTGCCCCGTCACGTTCTGGGACGTGTACGGTGAAAAGGGCCATCCGGTGCGCACCACCGTCAGCGAAATGGGCCCGCTGCTCCTGGCCCGGATGCTGGGCCTGAACGAGACCCAGACCGGCGTGCTGCATATCATCTTCCGCATCGCGGACGACGAAGGCATGCTGCTGCTGGACCTGAAGGACGTAAAAGCCATGCTGGCCTATGTGGGCGAAAACGCAGCCCGCTACACCTTGGACTACGGCAACGTGGCCAAGGCCACCGTGGGCGCCATCCAGCGGGCCATCGCTATTTTGGAGGATCAGGGCGGCAACCAGTTCTTCGGCGAACCGGGCCTGGACCTGGCCGACTGGCTGGTGCAGGACGAGGACGGGCACGGCATGGTGAACATCCTGGCGGCGGAAAAGCTGTTCCGCAAGCCCGCGATGTACTCCACCTTCCTGCTGTGGATGTTGGGCGAACTGTATGAGCTGCTCCCCGAGCAGGGCGACAGCGAACTGCCCCGGATGGTGTTCTTCTTCGACGAAGCTCATCTACTGTTTGACGACTGCTCCAAGACCCTGCTGGAGCGCATCGAGCAGGTGGTGCGCCTGATCCGCTCCAAGGGCGTGGGCGTTTACTTCATCACCCAGTCTCCCACCGACGTGCCCTCCTCCGTGCTGGGACAGCTTTCCGGCCGCGTGCAGCACGCCCTGCGCGCCTTCACGCCCCAGGAGCAGAAGGTCGTCCGCGCCGTGGCGCAGACCTTCCGCGTGAACCCCGAATTCGACACCGAAGCGGCCCTGACCCAGCTGGCCACCGGCGAAGCGCTGATTTCCTTCCTGCAGCATGACGGCACCCCCGGCATCGTGCAGAAGGCCACCATCCTGCCGCCCCAGAGCCAGATCGGCATGATCACCGACGAGCTGCGTAAAACCTTCATGGAAACCGACGCCATCGGCGAAAAGTACGACGTGCCCTTCGACCGGGAAAGCGCCTATGAGCTGCTTTCCGCCCAGTTCGTGCAGACCGGCGCGAAGCAGACCCAGGTGGTGCGCCCCGTGGCGGCGCAGGTGGAGGAAGTGCCGGTAGACGCCCAGGTGCAGGCGGGCGAGCCCGTCCAGCCCGTGCAGTCCTACCAGCCGATGACCTTCCGGGTGTACAATCCCGCCACCGGCCAGTATGAAGAACAGGTCATGAGCACGCTCCAGCAGCCGGTTTATCAGCAGCCCGTGCAGCAGCCGGTGCAGACCGCGTACCAGCAGCCGGCGCAGCAGGCTCAGCCCGTGTATCAGCAGGCGCCTTCCTATCCTGTACCCGTGCCCGCCGCCGAGCCGCAGCAGCCCGCGGCTCCTGCCGTGCAGGAGGAAGCCAAGCCCGCCAAGAAGCCCGCCAAGAAGCCCAGCGAAATGACCGCCGCGGAAAAATACTTGAACAGCTTCCTCAACTCCGCCACCACCGGCGCGGGCCGCGAGGTGGGCCGTCAGATCAGCCGTTCCATCCTGGGCATTTTCGGCATCGGTTCCAGTAAGAAAAAATAAGGATACGCGATTTACGCACAGGTTTACACCGGGGCAGACCGCTCCGGTGTTTTTGTTTTTCCTCCGCATTGCGCATTGACAAAACCGAAAGGGAAACGTACAATATAAATGGTGATTTATAACCAATTTTGTGTAAAACGGGTTTGAGGTTCGGTTTATGAAACATCCGCTTGCGGCCGTGCGGTCGGTGAAATCCGCCGTGGTCGGCTCGATCTTATTGATGATTCCGTATTTGCTGCTGCTTCCCGGGCGGGAAATTTTAGGCCCGCTGCCCGCGGTTTACGCGGTGATGCTGACGGTGTATCTGCTGCCGGTGGCGCTGTGCCTGGTCACGATGGTGTGCGGCGTGCTGCCCATGCTGATCGGGCTGATCACCGCGCTTTCCACGATCACCACCCTGATGGGCACGACGGGGCTGCTGCTCTGCGCGATGTATGCTTTGCCGGTCGTCGGCGCGTTCCTGGTGCTGGTGCAGATGCAGGTGACGTTCAAAAAAAGCTGCCCCATCATGATCGGCGTGCACGTGGCCGCGCTGGCGCTGGTGTTCGCGGTCTGCCAGCAGATGACGAAGGGCGACCTGTACAACCAGGCGGGGATCGCCGTGGCGGATTTCCTGAAAACCTGGGACGTGGGCGACCTGCTGCTGTACGAGTTTTATTCCATGGGCCTGATCGACCTGCGGGAAAGCCTGCGGGACAACGCGGTGCAGTCCGGCCTGTACACCTTCTCCCTGTCCGACGCCGCGCGGGAGGACATGCTCATGTCCGTGCAAACGATGATCACCGGCCAATTGCAATTGCTCATTCCCAACCTGATCGCCACCCAGAGCATCCAGGGCGGCGTGGCGTGCCTGCTGCTGCCGCTCAGGTTTGGCTACCTGGCGGAGGAAAAGCGGGCGTTCCTGCGGGATGAACCCATGGGCGAGCTGGGAGAAAAGCAGAAGGTCGATTTCCCCACCCTCGATATGCCGCCCTTCCAGACCTGGCATATTCCCCGGGGCATCGGCTGGCAGGTGGGCGTGGCGCTGATCGGCGGCTATCTGCTGCGGTACAGCAGAACCTTTGCCCTCAAGATCGCGGGCATCATGCTGTATGGCGCGGCGTCCAGCGTGTTCATGATCCAGGGCGCGGCGTTCCTGAACTTTTTCCAGAAACGGCGCGGCTCCAGGCGCTTCTGGCGGGTGCTGGTGCCGCTACTGCTGATGACCACGCCGTTTCTGACCTTCATCGGCATCTTTGACCAATTGAATAATGCCCGGGGGCTGCGCAAGCCGCCGGAACCAAAGGAGGATACGTTTTTATGAAAGTGATTTTGCTGTCTGACATCAAGGGCGTCGGCAAGAAGCAGGAAATCGTGAACGTGAGCGACGGCTACGCCCGGAACTACCTGTTCCCCCGCCGCCTGGCCATGGACGCCACCCCCGGTGCGGCCAAGGAACTGGAAAAGAAGCAGGCCGCCGAGCGCGCTCGGGAAACCGAACGCCGCCTGGCCGCCGAAAAGAAAGCTTCTTCCCTCCGGGGCAAGGTGGTCACGGTGGTCGCCAAGTGCGGCAGTCAGGGACGTCTGTACGGTTCCATCACCGGTGAGCAGGTCGCAGCTGCCCTGCTGGCCCAGCACGGCGTGGAAGTGGACAAGAAGAAGATCGACCTGGGCGAGCCCGTGCGCACCGTGGGCGAAACCGACATCATCGTCAAGCTCTACCCGGAAATCACCGCCAAGATGACCCTGCGCGTGACCGGCGGGGAAGCGTAAAAACGCAGGTAGGAGGTAGGAAGTAGGAGGTAGGAAGTTTTTCAAGCGAATGCTGTGAAGTGCTATAAAGCAAACGCAATAAGCATTTGACTTGATAAACCTCCTACCTCCTACCTCCTACTTCCTACCTCTCTTATCATTTTCTGTCGAAAGAGGGGAAACCCGCATGGACTCTCCCGCCGCAGCCTTCGCCCCCATCCCGCCTCACAGCACCGAAGCGGAACGCTCGGTGCTTGGCGCCATGCTGCAAAACGGCAACGCGGTGTCAACGGCGCTGGAAATCCTGGTGAAGGACGACTTCTACGTGCCTGCGCACCAGGCGATTTTCGAGGCCGCGAAGGCGCTTTCCGACCAACATTCCGCCATCGACCTGGTGACGATGAACGCGGAGCTGAGCAAGCGCGGCACGCTGCCCGGCGTCGGCGGTATCGAATATCTGATCGAGCTGACCCAGTTCGTGCCCACCACTGCCAACGTGAAGGACTATATCCGCATCGTGGCGGAAAAGTCCACCCTGCGGCGGCTGATCACCGCGTCCGGCGAAATCTCCCAGGCCAGCTACGCCCAGGAGCAGGACTTGCCCCAGGTGCTGGCCATGGCGGAAAAGAAAATATTCGACATCGTGATGCAGCGGGATGGCGGCGAGGAATTGCAGCACATCCGCGAGGTGCTCACCCGCACCTATGAGCAGATGGAAGAATTGGCCCGCCTCAAGGGCGGGGTCAGCGGCGTGCCCACGGGCTTCTACGGCCTGGACAACCTGCTCACCGGCCTGCACGGCGGCGAACTGATCCTGGTGGGCGCGCGTCCCTCCATGGGCAAAACCTCCTTCGCCATCAACATGGCGTCCCATGCCGTGCGCAAGGGCTTCAAGGTGGCGGTGTTTTCCCTGGAAATGCCCCGGGAGCAGATCGCCATGCGTATCCTGTGCGGCGACGCCCGGGTGAATATGCAGCTCGTGCGCCGGGGCCAGCTCCGGGACGAGGATTGGATGAAGCTGGCCCGCACCATCGCGCCGCTGTCCGCCAGCGAAATGTACATTGACGACACCTCTGGTTTGACCCCGGGACAGCTTCGCTCCCGCTGCCGCAGGCTGATGATGGACCACGGGCTGGACCTGATCGTGGTGGACTATCTGCAGCTCATGGGCTCCGACACCAAGGCTGAGAGCCGCCAGGTGGAGGTCAGCAACATTTCCCGAAGCCTGAAGGCCATCGCCCAGGAATTGAAGGTGCCGCTGGTGGCCTGCGCCCAGCTGTCCCGCGCCAACGAAAAGCGCGGCGGCAGCGGCATCCGGCCGATGCTGAGCGACCTGCGCGACTCCGGCTCTATCGAGCAGGACGCCGACGTGGTCATGTTCCTGCACCGCGAAGCCTACTATAAGCGCGACGAACAGACCCCGGACAATATCGCCGAGGTTATCATCGCCAAACAGAGAAACGGCCCTCTGGGCACGGTCAAGCTGGCCTGGCTGGGCGAATTTACCTTGTTTGACAATCTGGCCAATGAGGAAATGTGACCAGATGGCCGGGAAAAACAGATTGACAGGCAGCATCCACTTGTACAGGAAACAGTGAGTGCTGCTTTTATTCACCACAAATCTGCTATTATATGTCAGGAGAGATTCCGGAAATGGGAATTATTCACCACAAACAATGAAATTATATTATATAAAAGGGAATGAAACTTTTTTCAAGGAAGATTGTCCAGTTACATCTTTTCGAGGATACTGCAACTCTGTAACACAAGCAAGAAAGACGGGACCAAAAGCCTTCCCCTCGCAGGGGAAGGTGTCAGGCGCGGAACTAAGATGGAAAACGTGATCAAGCAAGTTCGCGCCTGACGAATGAGGTGCTCCTTTTCCCATACATGTTTACATTCCAACGGGTGAGTTCACCTCATCCGAGCCGCGCGAATTGGCTTGATTTTTCTGTCAATCTTGATTCCGCGCGGCTCACCTTCCCCTGCGAGGGGAAGGCTTTTGGGAACGGTTTACAGGTTTAAGCGTCCATGCACATATAAATGGCTGAACAGATTTATTAGGGAAACGATCATTCATGAAAAGCATATTGAACAACCTGCTTCACTTGTGATATAATTCTTCCAATATCACCACGCACAACGAATGGAGGAAATAATATGAATCTTTTGACCCCGCCCATGGGCTGGAACAGCTGGAACACGTTCGGTTCAAACATTTCCGACGCCCTGATCCGGGAAACCGCGAACACCATGAAGGAAAAGGGATACCTGAAAGCCGGGTATCAGTACATTGTGATCGACGACTGCTGGAGCCTGAAGGAGCGCGACAGCGAAGGCCGTCTGGTGCCTGACCCGGATAAGTTCCCGCATGGAATGAAGGACCTGGCGGATTACGTCCACTCCCTGGGCTTCAAGTTCGGCATGTATTCCTGCGCCGGGGTGCAGACCTGCGCGGGCTACCCCTCCTCCTACGACCATGAATTTATCGACGCCCGCACCTTCGCGGAGTGGGGCGTGGACTATCTGAAATACGACTTCTGCAACTTCCCGGCCAGCGGCGACGGCAAGAACCGCTACGCCACCATGTCCCTGGCCCTGAAAGCCTCGGGCCGCGACATCCTGTTCGCCGCCTGCAACTGGGGCACCGACGCGCCCTGGCAGTGGATGAAGTCCATCGGCGTGCACATGTACCGCTCCACCGGCGATATTCAGGACAACTTCAAGTCCTTCTCCAACATCGCCCGGTCGCAGCTGGACAACTTCTGCATGAGCGGCCCCCAGTGCTTCAACGACATTGATATGCTCACCGTGGGCATGTACGGCAAGGGCAACGTGGCCCTGGGCGACGCCTGCACCGACACGGACTATCAGACCCAGTTCGCCCTGTGGTGCATGCTGGGCGCGCCGCTGATGCTGGGCGGCGACGTGAGGAACATGCGCGAGTTTGCCGAAAAGCTGGTGCTGAACAAGGGCCTGCTGTGCATCAGCCAGGACGCGGAATGCCGCGTGCCCTATCCCGTGTACCGGGGCCGGGTGCTGAACACCGAGTACGACCCCGAAACCGGCAGCTGGTGGCATGAGTATCCCGATTCCGGCCTGACCCTGTTCAAGCACATGAGCGACGGGGAGTTTGCTATCGGTTACTTCAACTTCGCCCCGAAATCCGGCGAGCTGCCCTTCATCTTCGCCGACGCGGGTCTGCCCTACGGAAGCGGTCTGGGCCTGCACCTGACCGACGCCATCACCGGGGAAGACCTGGGCGTGCATCGGGATTACTACCATGTGATGCTGCCCGCTCACGCCTGCCGTGTGCTGCTGGCGAAGATTGTTCCGGCATGAGCGAAGTATGCGTTTCCTGCGGAAGGCCGGTGACGCGGGATGAAATCGCCGTGACGAAAAAGCTCATCAACCGCGGCACGGCGAAGTTTTACTGCGTCCCCTGCCTGGCCGCTTACTTTGAAGTCAAGGAAGAAGATATATTGGAAAGAATCCGTTATTTCAAGCAGACCGGATGCACCTTGTTCACCAATGAACCAGACGCATCGGCCCAGCGGTAAAAGAAAAAAGGAGACGGAGCATATGGACTTTACGGAACTGACGGCTTATCTGGATTCCATTCCTGCCCTGGGCGTGCCGGGGTGCGATATGGCGATCTATCAGGATCACAAGCAGGTCTATCGCCACAGCGCGGGCTATCGGGACGCGGCCAAAACCCAGCCCGTGAAACCGGACGACACCTATTGGCTCTTTTCCTGCACCAAGCTGTTTACCACCTGCGCCGCGATGCAATTGATCGAGCGGGGGAAAATGAACCTGGACGATCCGGTGAGCGATTATCTGCCCGCCTTTGCCAGCATGACCGTGAAGGACGGGGAGAAGGTTCGCCCGGCGAAACGGACGATGACCATCCGCCACCTGATGAGCATGCAGAGCGGACTGAACTACAACCTGGACGCCCCGGAAATTCAGGCGGTGCTGAAGGAAACCAACCGCCAGGCCACCACCCGGCAGATCGTGGACGCCCTGGCCAGGGAGCCGCTGGATTTTGAACCTGGTGAAAACTTCCAATACAGCCTGAGCCACGACGTGCTGGCCGCGGTGATCGAAGCGGTGTCCGGGCAGAAATTCTCTGCATATTTAAAGGAAAGCATTTATCTGCCGCTGGGCCTGAACACCCTGTCCTTTACCCTGACGGAGGAACTGAACGCCCGCCAGGCGGTGCAGGTGATGCACCATGAGGACAATACTTTCACCCCCATGGACGCCAACGACAATTGGTTCCACTTTACGCCCAACTACGAAAGCGGCGGCGCGGGCCTCATCGGCGACGTGCACGACCTGATCACATTCCTGGACGCCATCGCCTGCGGCGGACAGTCGGCGGACGGCAAGCACATTCTTTCTCCCGAAATGATCCAGCTTTGGAGCGCTAATCAGCTTGGCCCCAAGAGCCGCCAGTCCTTCGACGCCTGGAAGCGCCTGGGCTATTCCTATGGCCTGGGCGTGCGCACCCGGATCACCGCTCTGCCCCTGGGCGGGCGGGGACAGCTGGGCGAATTCGGCTGGGACGGCGCGGCCTGCTCCTACGCCATGATCGACCCGGTCAACCATCTGTCCGCCTTCTTCGCCATGCACGTGCGTTCCTTCGGCTATGCCTACGATGTGATCCATCCCACGATCCGGGATTTGCTGTATAAAGGGCTGTAAATGGCGTTGCTTATTGGGCACTTTAATTCACAAAGACAAGTAGAAAAAGCGTCCCCAAAAGCCTTCCCCTCGCAGGGGAAGGTGTCAGGCGCGGAGACAATATAGGTAGTGTGATCAAGTAAATTCGCGCCTAACGGATGAGGTTTACCTTTTCCTAACATGTTTGCATTCCAAGGGGTGAGTTCACCTCATCCGAGCCGCGCGAAATCGCTTGACTTATCTCTCCATCTTGATTCCGCGCGGCCCACCTTCCCCTGCGAGGGGAAGGCTTTTGTATCGTGATTTAAAGTGCCTTTTTTTCATCATATAGACACATAAAAAAGAGGCTTTCCATGATAACAGAACGACTGTATTATGACAACGCATACCTGACGGAATTTGACGGAGAAGTCATAGAAATCCGTTCCAATGGCTGGGCGGCGCTAAACCGCTCGGCGTTTTACCCCACGTCCGGGGGACAGCCGTATGACACGGGTGACTGGACGATTGGAGAGCGAATACTCCATGTCACCGATGTTGAGGTGGAGAATGGCGTGGTCTGGCACAAGCTGGATGGCCCGGTGAGCGTGGGGGAGAAGGCGCACGGGAAAATCGACTGGGAGCGGCGCTTCGACCATATGCAGCAGCACGCGGGCGACCACATGCTGGCGGGGGCCGCGTGGCAGCTGTTCGGCGGCGTGACCATCGGGCTGCACCTGGGCAGGGAAAACAGCACCATCGACATGACCCTGCCGGATGGCCGTACCCACCTGACCCCCGATGAAATCACAGCGCTGGAGGATACCGTCAACCGCCGTGTTCAGCAGGACGACCCCATCCGCTGCTGGTTTCCCACGCCGGAAGAGCTGGAAACCCTGCCCGCCCGGAAAAAGCCTACGGTGAAGGAACACGTGCGCATGGTCGCCATGGGAGATTATGAAATGGTGCCCTGCGGCGGCACGCACCCGTCCACCACCGGTCAGATCGGCCCGATCAAGATTATCTCTTGCACGCCCTCCCGGGGCAATATGCGCCTGTGCTTCGCGGCAGGGATGCGGGCGACGCGCCTTTTTCGGAAGGCCTTTGACGCTGCCGGTGATATGGCGGCGCTCCTGTCGGCGGATCTGGATACCGCGCCGGACGCCCTGCGAAGGGAGCGGGAAAGCGCCCTGATCCAGCAAAAGGATTTGAAGGAACGGCTTGCCCTGGCCGCTTTGCACATCCTGCGTTCCGAAAGGCAGGGTAACCTATATGCAGGCCATCTGCCTTTTGCGGATCATGATACGTTGCTCAAAGCCGCGTCGGAGCTGACCAAAGAACAGGATGCCATTGTCCTGCTTTCCTGCCCCAAGGCAGACGCCCGGATGCTGGTGTTCGCCCGGGGGAACGAGGTCAAGCTGGATATGGCCGCGCTGCTTCGCGCATCGGGGGCCAGAGGCGGCGGAAAACCGGACATGGCCCAGGGCAGCAGCACGGATCAGAACATATTGAAAAAAACTATAGAACTCATTGCGAATTAGAAAATTTGGAATTTGCTTTCCGGTTCGTTTTTCTTTTGTACCTGCTGGCAGGGTTTTTTCCGGATTGCTCACAGGGCTGAATAAAACGCAAAAAAGTAAGGAATTGTCCCGCTTTTCCCTTGGAAAAAACGTTGACAATTCCTTTAGTTTTGTGATAATATAGTATAGTTGGCTGCAATGTGCGGTCAACGGTGTTCTTTGATCTGTTTCGGAGGATGGAACACATGCCCGAACGGCTGAAAAAACGCGCCATGCGCGTGGTGGGCGTGCGGCAGACGCTGCGCGCAGTGAAGGAGCAGGACGCCGACATGGTGTTTGTCGCCATGGACGCGGACCCGCGCCTGAGACAGCAGGTGGAAAAGGAAGCGGAAGCAAATTCCGTTCCCGTCCGGCTGGTGGCCACCATGGAAGAATTGGCCGCGCTGTGCCGGGTGGACGTGCCCTCCGCCGCCGCGGCGATCAGAAAGAACCAAGTACCGGATTGACGCATCGAGCAATCTAACTTGTCAGATACGTCGAAGGCTGGCCAAGCCTTCGACCTCAATCCGCAGGACCGGCTCCGCCGGTTCGAGGAGCGGCTGTAAGCCGCTTCCACTATCAATTTCCGGCCGTAAAATCAGGCGGCTCTGACGCCGATTTTACAGGAAATTGATGCTCCGAATGAAAGACCGCTTCGCGGACTTTCATTCGCAAAGTTTGACTATATACCTCCGAGGGTTGCGGGGGTGTTATAGGAGGAGACCGTAAACCCGGCTCCGAAATATATAGGAGGTGCTTCCATGCCAACGATCAATCAGTTGATCCGCAAGGGAAGAGAAAAGGTTGTCAACAAGTCAACCGCGCCCATCCTGCAAGGGTGCCCGCAAAAGCGCGGCGTGTGCCTGAGCGTGAAAACCACCACGCCCAAGAAGCCGAATTCCGCTCTGCGCAAGATTGCGAGAATCCGCCTGACCAATTCCATCGAAGGTACCTGCTACATTCCTGGCATCGGTCATAACCTGCAGGAGCACTCCGTCGTGCTGATCCGCGGCGGCCGTGTGCGCGACCTGCCCGGCGTTCGTTACCACATCATTCGCGGCGCGCTGGATACTGCCGGCGTTGCGAAGCGTATGCAGGGCCGCTCGCTCTACGGCGCCAAGCGTCCCAAGAAGTAAGAACCGCTCCCCATACCTGTGGGCCGCTGCCCCGGCGCTTTGAAGGGCCGGAACCGCGGGACGGTAGGAACATCCGTCCGCAGGCCGCCTGAAGAACGCGCCCCGCACCGATGACCGGAACGGCATGATGCTGACATGCTGTGGTCGGCCCGATGGGAAACGGCGACAAATTTGAGGAGGGAACTTAGATGCCCCGTCGTGGATTTATTCCCAAGCGCGAAGTGCTCCCCGATCCTGTATACGGAACGGTCGTAGTCACCAAGCTCATCAACCAGATCATGCTCGACGGCAAGCGCGGCGTGGCCCAGCAGGTCTGCTACCAGGCGTTCGAGACGATCAAGGAAAAGACTGGCAAAGAAGCCAATGAAGTGTTCCAGCAGGCGCTGAACAACGTCATGCCCCAGCTGGAAGTCAAGGCCCGCCGCGTCGGCGGCGCCACCTATCAGGTGCCTGTGGAAATCCGGCCCGAACGCCGTCAGACCCTGGCCCTGCGCTGGATCGTGGATTTCTCCCGCAAGCGCGGCGAAAAGACCATGGCGGAACGCCTGGCCAACGAGCTGATGGAAGCTGCCAACAACGGCGGCAACGCTGTCAAGCGCAAGGAAGAAATGCACCGTATGGCCGAAGCCAACAAGGCTTTCGCCCATTATCGCTGGTAAGCCGGACGCGGCGTGAGCGCCGCAAGGCGGCTTAGCGAAAAGAAGAAGTTGTAGATATTAAGAATAGGAGAACGCTTACATGCCAAGGAGTCACCCATTAGACAAGGTCCGCAATATCGGCATCATGGCCCATATCGACGCGGGCAAAACCACCACCAGCGAACGCATTCTGTTCTATACCGGCAGGACGCACCGCCTGGGGGAAGTACATGAGGGCGCGGCCACCATGGACTGGATGGAAGAGGAACAGGAGCGCGGGATCACCATCACCTCCGCCGCTACCACCTGCCAATGGAAGGGCTATCGAATCAATCTGATCGACACCCCCGGCCACGTAGACTTTACGGTCGAAGTTGAGCGTTCCCTTCGCGTACTGGACGGCGCTGTGGCCGTCTTCTGCGCCAAAGGCGGCGTGGAGCCCCAGAGCGAAACCGTCTGGCGTCAGGCCAGCAAGTACCATGTTCCCCGCATCGCTTACGTCAACAAAATGGACATTACCGGCGCCGATTTCCACCGCGTGGTGGAGATGATGCGCCAGCGCCTGGGCACCAAGGCCGTGCCCATTCAGCTCCCCATCGGCAAGGAAGCCACGTTCCGCGGCATCATTGACCTGGTGAAGATGAAGGCGGAAGTCTATTACGACGACGAAGGCAAGGATATCCGCGAAGAGGAGATCCCCGCCGAGCTTCTGGATGAAGCGAAGGCCCTCCGCGAGGAAATGGTGGAAGCGGCGGCTGAGCAGGATGACGAGCTCATGGAAAAATTCCTGGGCGGCGAAGAGCTGACCAACGATGAAATCGTGAGCGCCCTGCGTACCGGCACCCTTTCCTGTTCCCTGACCCCGGTGCTGTGCGGCACCTCGTACCGCAACAAGGGCGTGCAGCCCCTGCTGGACGCCGTGCTGGCGTACCTGCCCTCCCCCCTGGATGTGCCTCCGGTGCACGGCTTCGTGAAGGATGGCGAAGCGGAAGTCATCCGCAAGGCGGACGATAAGGAACCCTTCTCCGCCCTGGCCTTCAAGATCGCCGCCGACCCCTTCGTGGGCAAGCTGGCCTTCTTCCGTGTTTACTCCGGCACCATCAACGCGGGCAGCTACGTTTATAACTCCACCAAGAAGAAGCGGGAACGCTTCAGCCGCATCGTGATGATGCACGCGAACCACCGCGAAGACGTGGAAACGGTCTATTCCGGCGAGATCGCCGCGGCTGTGGGCCTCAAGGACACCACCACCGGCGATACCCTGTGCGACGAGAGCCATCCCATCGTGCTGGAATCCATGGAATTCCCGGACCCCGTCATCCAGGTCGCCATCGAGCCCAAGACCAAGGCCGGTCAGGAAAAGATGGCCATCGCGCTGCAGCGTCTGGCGGAAGAAGACCCCACCTTCAAGACCTATACCGATCAGGAAACCGGCCAGACCATCATCGCCGGGATGGGCGAATTGCACCTGGAGATCATCGTGGACCGCATGATGCGCGAGTTCAAGGTGGAAGCCGTCGTCGGCAAGCCCCAGGTGGCTTATAAGGAAACCATCACCAAGAAGGTCACCGCCGAGGGACGCTTCGTCCGTCAGACGGGCGGCCACGGCCAGTACGGCCACTGCGTCATCGAAATGGAGCCGCAGGAGCCGGGTGCCGGATACCTGTTCGAAAACAAGATCGTCGGCGGCGTGATTCCCAAGGAATTCATCGCGCCCATCGACGCGGGCATTCAGGAAGCGGCCGGTTCCGGATTGCTGGGCGGCTTCGAGGTCGTGGACTTCAAGGTCGCCGTGATCGACGGCAGCTACCACGACGTGGACTCCTCTGAAATGGCCTTCAAGATCGCCGGTTCCATGGCGTTCAAAAACGCGCTGGAAAAGGCGGATGAAAAGCTGCTGGAGCCCATGATGAAAGTGGAAACCATCGTGCCCGATCAGTACCTGGGCGACGTGGTGGGCGACATCAACTCCCGCCGCGGCCGCATCGACAATATCGAAACCCGTCTGGGCGAACAGAGCGTGCACTGCTTCGTTCCCCTGAGCGAAATGTTCGGCTATGCCACCGACCTGCGCTCCCGCACCCAGGGCCGCGGCATGTATACCATGCAGTTCGACCACTATGAGGAAGTGCCCAAGAGCGTCGCTGAAAAGGTCGTAGGCAAGCGTAACTGATTTCTATCTGATTGAATATTGGAGGGAAATTCCCATGGCAAAGGAAAAATTTGAGCGCAATAAGCCGCACGTAAACATCGGCACCATCGGCCACGTTGACCACGGCAAGACCACCCTGACCGCCGCC
>ONRC01000031.1 GCA_900320085.1 uncultured Eubacteriales bacterium | reverse complement strand
CTGCGGTTGCTGGACTGTTCAATGCGCCTTTAGGCGCGGCTGGTATCATTGCCTTGAAGGCATGGTGCATACCACCGGCTCAGCCGGTGGTTTTGATTGAACTGTCTGAACAATCGGTCATCATCGCTGTCATCCCGAGCGAAACGAAGCGGGAGCGAAGTGGAGTCGAGGGACCTGAAAGAATGCTTTCAGCCATGCAGCGTTATCATCCGCTCTAAGATCCCTCCACTTCGGTTCGCCTCCTGCTCACCTCCGGTCGGGATGACAATGGGGGATCGTGCTTGAATTATTGGATGACCCGCTTCGCGCATTGCAGCGCGGAGGCGATGACCTGATCCATGTCGTAGTATTTATATTCGCCCAGCCGTCCGCCGAACACGACGTGCTCTTCCTTGTCCGCCAATTCTTTGTAGGCGGCATAGAGCGCGCCGTTTTTTTCGTCGTTCACGGGATAATACGGCTCGTCGCCGGGCTTCCATTCGGAGGAATACTCCCGGGAAATGACGGTCTTGGGCAGGTCGTTTCCCGCCGCGTCCTTGCCGAACTCAAACCATTTGTGTTCGATGATGCGCGTCCAGGGCGTTTCCCGGTCGGTGTAATTGACGGCGGCATTGCCCTGGAAGTTGGGCATATCCAGCAGCTCCGTTTCAAACCGTACGGAACGGTATGCCAGCGTGCCCAATTGATAGGCAAAGTAAGCATCGATGGGGCCGGTATAAATCACGGTTTTCGCCATCGCATCCCAGGCGGCTTTATTTTTCAGATAATCCTCCTCCAACCGCACTTCGATCCCGGACAGCATATTTTCCACCATCTTCGTATACCCGCCAATGGGAATGCCCTGATAGAGCGCATTGAAATAATTGTTGTCAAAGGTCAGCCGCACGGGCAGCCGCTTGATGATGAAGGCGGGCAGATCGCGGCAGTCGCGGCCCCACTGCTTTTCGGTGTACCCCTTGATGAGCTTTTCGTAAATGTCCCGGCCCACCAGGGAAATGGCCTGTTCCTCCAGGTTCCGGGGTTCGGAGGTGATTTCCTTCCGCTGCTCGGCGATCTTCGTAGCGGCTTCCTCCGGCGTCACCACGCCCCACATTTTGTTGAACGTGTACATATTGAAGGGCAGGCTGAACAGCTCCCCTTTGTAATTCGCCACGGGGGAGTTGGTGAAGCGGTTGAAATCCGCGAAGCGCTGCACGTAATCCCACACTGTTTTATTGTTCGTGTGGAAAATGTGCGCGCCATACTCGTGCACGTGGATTCCTTCCACATTCTTCGTATACACGTTGCCCGCCACGTGCGGCCGCTTGTCGATCACCAGCACGCTTTTGCCCGCGTCCTTCGCTTCCCGGGCGAACACCGCCCCGAACAGCCCCGCGCCGACGATCAGATAATCATACATTCTTTTTCCCCTCTCTTCCAATTCATTCACATTTTCTATCATAATCGGTTTTGGAACGGAAATCAAGAGCTTAAAAGACACTGTTTCTTTTCTTAATTCTTAACAGTTGTGTTGTAAAGGGTGAAAAGCAAAGACGAAGCAGGGGGCTTATTCAGCCCCTGCACCCCTGAACCAGGAGATTTCATCTCCTGGACCTCCATAGCGGAAACAGCATAGCTTGAGAAAAATGCTTGATTCCCGCTGATTCGGGGAGTGACGAAGAAGTTTGGCTTGGTGCCGTGGTGCTTCTGGCCCGGCGTCCTTCGGACGCCAGCCCGGATGCTTTGCATCCGGGGAAAGCCAGGGAAACATCCGAGGGGGAAAATGTATTTTCCCCCTCGGATGTTTCCGGGCTTTCTTGGGCCAGAAGCCCTCAAACTTTCCGTCACCCCAGCGCACCAGGCGGAGCTTGTCTGCTTATCCCAACAGCGCAAAATCGCCTATTGTGGGTCCAGGGTCCTCAGGACCCTGGCGCAGGTCTGGGGGCGCGCAGCCCCCAGCGTTCCCTTTTGTTTGATTAGAAATTCATCCTTGAGAACAAAGCTGTTAATAGTGATAAATCATGCTTTTTCGATCTCGCTGTGCTGCTTGAGGAACGCGATAAACAGGATGAGGGCGGCGACGCAGCAGAGCACGTCCGCGATGGGCGTCGCCATCACGATGCCGTAGGCAGCGGCCAGACCATTCAGCAGGAACATCATTGGGATGTCCAGCACGCCCTTGCGCATGATGGCCAGGGAGAAGGACTTCATACCCTTGCCCGTGGCCTGGAAGAAGGAAATGATGGCGTAGGCGCAGGCGGAGAAGGGACAGCCGAGGCACAGGATGCGCAGGAATTTCGCGCCTTCGGTGATGGAAGTGATGTTTTCATCCACGATGAAAATGGACACCAGCGGTTCGCTGAAAACAAGGTTAATGACCATACACAGCAGTGCCACAGCCACGGAGATCGCACCGGAATAAAGGATGGCGTTTTTCATGCGCCGATAGCTCTTGGCGGCGTAGTTGAAGCTGATCAGCGGCAGCACGCCCTGAGACATGCCGCGCACGATGGAATGGGCCAGCATATTGATTTTTTTCGCCACGCCCAGACCGGCCTGGCAGGCGATGCCGTAAGCGGCCATCAGGTTGTCCAGCACCGCGTAGGAAATGTTTTCAAACAAGGTCATCAGGCAGGCGGGCAGGCCGGTGCCCAGCACGTCCTTTACCACTTTCCATTCCAGCATCGAAGCGCTCGGCTGAAAGGACAGCAGGGTGGTGTGACGGAAATAATAAATAATAAAGAACAGCAGTGAGCAGCAGTTGGACAGCATCGTGGCCACCGCCGCGCCGATGATCTCCTGACCGGGCCGCAGCAGCACGAACATGAACAGCGGGTCCAGCGCGATGTTCAGTATGCCGCCGATCATAATGCCCAGGCTGGCTTCCATGGAGTGGCCCTCCGAACGGATGAGGTGGGATAGCAGCGTACTCAGCGCGGTCACCAGCCCGCCGATCACAACGGTAATGGTCAGGTATTCGCGGGCAAAGCCGTGCACCTCTGCCGCCTTGCCGCCCAGCCAGTCGATGAACGCGTCGCAGGCCAGCCACGCGGCCAGGGAATAAAATACCGTTACCAGAATACAGCCCCAAAACGCGAAGGCGGAAGCTTTTTTGACGCGGGAAAAATGGCTGCTGCCCATGGCGCGGCAAATCACGCTGGAGCCGCCCACGCCGAACAGATTGGAAATAGCGGATAAAAACATGAACGCGGGCATGCACACCGTGGCGGCGGTCAGCTTGGCGTCGCTGCCGGTGAGGCCGATGAAAAACGTATCGGCCATGTTGTAAATCACCAGGATGATCTGCCCGATCACCGTCGGAACGGCGAGCCGCAGAATGGCTTTCAGCACGGGACTATTTTCAAACAAATCCTTTTCATACTTGGGCATAATCACCACTCCCTTCCTGCCGCATCATCCATTCAAAGAGTAAAAGAGAAAAGAAACCTTCGGCCGATCCAGCCTGAAAGCTCCTTCTCCTGTTTGAATTTCCTGTATTATAGCGTGATGTAAATCATAATACAATGAATAATTGCTTATAGAAGCATAAAAAAATTTTATGAATAACCTGCAAGCATATGATTTTTCAAAGAAAATAATAGAAAATGAGGTATATAAACAGCCAAAACATCTATTTATACATAATAAATTAGAATGTTAATATAGATTTTGAGAATGATTTTATGATGCGCAGACGATAAAAAAGCTTCCCCCTGCGGGGAAGCTGACAGACGCGGATGGACTCATGCGGTGAATGCGTCTTTATATACAGTTATTTGCAGCTTTCGATCCATGCTTTTCCCGCCTGGACCGCGGCCAATACGCGCTCCGGCGCGGGGCCGCCGATCAGGCTCCGGGCGGCGACGCAGGATTGGAGGGAAATGGCCTCGTACACGTCCTGATCGAACGCGGGGGAGAAGGCGCGCAGCTCCTCCAGCGTCAGGTCGTCCAGGGCACAGCCCTTTTCCAGGCAGTGGGCCACCAGGCGGCCCGCCACGGCGTGAGCGTCCCGGAAGGGCACGCCCCGCTTCACCAGATAATCGGCGCAGTCGGTGGCGTTGGCAAAGCCCGCGCTGGCGCTTTTTTCCATGTTGGCGACCCGGAAGGCGGCGGTGCGCAGCATCTCTGTGAATACGTGCATACACTTGAGCCAGGTATCCCGGGCGTCAAAATAGTTTTCCTTGTCCTCCTGCATGTCCTTGTTGTAGGCCAGGGGCAGGCCCTTCATGACAGTCAGCAGGGCGGTCAGGTCGCCGTACACCCGGCCCGTCTTTCCGCGGATCAGCTCGGCCACGTCGGGGTTCTTTTTCTGCGGCATCATGGAGGAGCCGGTGGCGAAGCCGTCGTCCAGGGTCAGGAAGCCGAATTCCAGGCTGCTCCACAGCACCAGTTCTTCGCAGAAGCGGGACAGGTGCATCATGCCGATAGAGGCGGCGGAGAGATAATCCAGCAGGAAATCCCGGTCGGAGACCCCGTCCAGGCTGTTCTGGCTGACGGAAGAAAAGCCCAATTCAGCGGCGGTGAATTCCCGGTCCAGGGGATAGGTGGTGCCCGCAAGCGCGCCGCAGCCCAGGGGGCAGCAGTCGGCGGACTGCTTCGCGTTCCGCACCCGCTGGTAATCCCGTTTGAACATTTCAAAATACGCCATCAGGTGATGCCCCAGGGTGACGGGCTGGGCCCGCTGCATGTGGGTGTAGCCCGGCATCACGTCGCCCGCGTGCTGCTCCGCCAACGTGACGATCACTTCCTCCAGTTCCAGCAGCATGGCCATGGTCTGGTCGCAGGTGTCCATGGCGTAGAGGTGCATGTCGGTGGCCACCTGGTCGTTGCGGCTGCGGCCGGTGTGGAGGCGCTTGCCCGCGTCGCCGACGCGCTGGGTCAGGATCTGCTCCACCAGCATGTGAATGTCCTCGCTCTCGGCGGGGAAATCCACCTTTCCGGCCTTCATATCCTCCAGGATGGAGGCCAGGCCCTGCTGGATCGCGGCCTCGTCCTCCGGGCCGATGATGCCCTGTTTGCACAGCATTTTGGCGTGGGCCATGCTGCCCTTGATGTCCTGGGGATAGAGCCGCTTGTCAAAGGAAATGGAAGAATGAAAACCGTCCACCATCTGGTTGGTTTCTTTCTCGAATCGTCCGCCCCACAGTTTCATGGTTCATTCACCTCATTCGTTTTATACCGTCCAAAGTACCATCCTGACACGCCGTCCTTCTTTACGAAGCAGCCATAGTTGAGTTTCAGGATCAGGGACAGCCGGTCGCCGAGCTGGACCTCCAGCTCATAGTCCGTGGTGTCGATGCAGCTGAGCACCCCATTATGGTCAAAGATATATTGCGTCGGCACGGTCATGGGCCTGCCGTGATACAGCACCCGGGACACTTCGTCGCCTTTTTCGATCAGTTCCACCGCGTGATCGTTCCAAGGGATATAGCGGGCTTCCTCCCGGGGGGAGCTTGCCTGGGTGTCCAGCGCTGTGATGCGGGGCAAATCGTCCCAGGTGTACAGGGTAAAGGCTTCGCTTTGCCAGTTTGGCATCGTCAGCAGGTTCAGCTGACCTTCCGTCTTGACGCCGCAGGCCCCGTCCAGGCAGATGATATGCCGCTCCCGGTCGATGATGGGGCCATAGGTGGGATAGGTTTTGCTGCACAGCACCGTGGGCCAGTGGCCCGTCACCACGGTTTTCTGAAACGATAAACCCGCGCTGTAAAAATCGTCGAACTTCAGCAGGGGAAAGGCGTCGGTACCGTCGAGCTCCTCCAGCCGTTCGTGCGGGACGCCGCCGTGGACGAAGATCATGTTCTGGGTTTCCAGGAGGGTGGGCAGACTGCCTAAAAAATCGATTTCTTCCCGGAAATGCTTTCGCACCTTCGGAAGCAGCGCGTCCTTGTCCGTTTCCCGGGTCAGCGGTTCACCCATCTCCGCGCACATTTCGTGCAGCAGGCTGCTGCCCCACCAGCCCTTGGCGCTGAACGCATAGTCCGCCATCCGCTGCCAGTCGGAGCCGCGCTGCTCGGTCAGGAATTCCCACCGCCACAGATCCACGTTGCCCATCAGGGGATAAACTGTGTGCGTCCGGCACAGGTCCATCACCAGCCGGATCGTGTCCAGGCTCTGCGGCCCCTTTTCGATCAGGTCGCCCACGATAATGAGCACGTCCTCCCGGCTGAAACGCGCCTTGTCCAGGATCGCCCGCAGCCCGTTGGCGTGGCCGTGAATATCGCTGATCATCAGGATGCGCCGATGATCGGGCAGTGTCACACGCTGGATGGTGGTGTTCATGCGGTAAGCTCCTTGCGCTTTGGTATTCGCGCGCTGGCGGTACAGACAGCATTATACCAGACAACCCCGCGTGAAACAAGAGAAAATTGCGCCTGGCCGCGCAGGAACGAAGGAAGCGGAAGCAATACGACTTTTAATCCTTCATCTTCAAAATCAGCTTTTCCACATGCTTCCGGGCGAAGTTGGCCTGGGCCTGGGCCTGCGCCTGGGTTTCGGCGGCGTCGCCCATGAGCAGCTGGAACTGGCTGACCTTGAGGCCCAGCGCTTCCTGCATGTCCTGGTCGCTGCCGCCAGGCGAAACGAGGTAATAGCACAGCAGGGAATCCTTCTGCCCGATGCGGTGGGCCCGGTCCTCAGCCTGGGAATGGACGGCGGGACTCCAGTCCAGCTCCCCGAACACCACGCAGGTGGCCCGCTGCAAATTGAGCCCGCTGGCCGCCCGGAGGGAAATGACGCATAAATCCGTCTTGCCCAGCATGAACCTGTCCACCGCGTCCTCCTTCTGGGCGGCGGACTCCCGGCCCGTGATGAACACGGGGCGCTCCTGCTTGAGTTCTTTTTTGTAAATATCCATCACCGCGTGATGGTGGGCGAACAGAAGCACCTTTTCCCCGGCGTTTACCAGCGCCTTCACGAACTGGCACACATAGGGGGCCTTCGCCAGGCCCGTGGCCTGCCGCGCTTCCTGGGAAATCTGATCCTCCAGCAGCGCCCGGGCCGAAGCGGAAAGCGCCTGATCCTGCCGCCAGCGGTACAGCTTTTCCCACACCGGAGCCATCAGGTGCACGTACAGCGCGTCGTCCGCGTCGATTTCCTGCACCAGCCGCCGCTTTTCCGGCAGTTCCGGCAGCACCTCCTGCTTGGTGCGGCGCAGCATCAGGCCCTCTCTTCTTAGATGGTCGCCCAATAATTCCGGCTTGGACACGATGCGGTTGCCATAGCCCGAGCACCACTCCCGGGTGAAGGTTTCCCAATCGCCCAAGAAGTGATAGTCCAATATGTTAATGACATTCCAGATTTCGCTCCCGTAGTTGTAAATGGGCGTACCAGACAGGCCGATCACCCGCTGGCAGCTTTCGCTGAGCAGGCTGGCCGCGCTGTATTTTTCCGTTCCTGTGCGGCGAAGCTCCTGCACCTCGTCAAAAATCACGGTATGGAAATTCATGTCGGGCAGGGCCTTTTTCCAGCCCCGCAGCAGCAGATAATGCAGGATATATACGTCCGCTTCGGGCAGAGGATAAGGGGTCAGGCCCTTGATGATATGCACCCGGGGCTCCCTTCCCTCAATGCGCAGGAAGCGCTTCGTTTCCGCCAGCCAGTTCCGGGCCAGGTGAGGCGGCGGCACGATGAGCAGGGGGAAGATGCCCTCCATGGCCGCGCAGGCCAGGGCTTGTACCGTTTTGCCCAGGCCCATTTCATCCGCCAGCAGCGCGCGGGGCGTCAGCAGCAGCCAGTTAAGTCCCTGCTGCTGGAAGGGGCGCAGCTCGCCGTGGAATACTGCCGGGGAGGGCTGGGGGGCCAGGGTGAGGATCTTCGCCTTTTCCCGCTCCCGGTAGTAGTCCCGGGCTTGGTTAAGCGCCTGCCGCCAGCGCTCCCGGTCGCGCTCCGCCACCTGCAAAGGGTAGCGCAGCATGAGCCAGTTCACATCCCCGATGATGCGCCGGTGGGCGGTGAAGCGGGCTTCGCCCCGCTTGGCGTCGCTGCCGGGAAACAGGCGCTTGGCCAGCTCGGTCACGGCGGGGTCGCCCTTGATGGTCCAGCATTTGCGCCGGGCGTTGTAGGACAGGGTGCCGTAGTAATAGGAGGCGGGTTCCCCCTCCCGCAGGAAAGGCGGCACGTCCTCGTTGGAAAGGTCCCGCAGGATGCGGTCCTCCAAACCGAAGGAGCAGGGCGACGTTTCTTTGTAGGGGCGGATATTATCCGCCCGTTCAGACTCCTGATCGGGAGGCTCTTCAAGTGACGGGCGGATGATATCCGCCCCTACAGAAAATGGTTCCTCGGCTGAAGATGGACGCTCAGGTCCCTCGACTTCGCTGCGCTCTCGCTCCGCTTCGCTCGGGATGACAGGAAGGGGTGGCTGAATATCAAAGGCGCTATTGGCTTTTGACTCTGAACTGGAAGATGAAACTGCCGTTTCTTCCTCTCCCACCCCAATGGCGATGCCCCACAGCTTTTGCAGGCTTACGGGATACACGGGAATGCCCGACACGAACCCCGGCAGGCTGGGGGCGGTTTTCTCCGACAGCAGGATGATGGCGGTCAGCTTGCCCGAATCCGCGTAACGCTTCAGCTGCCGGGTGACCGCGGTCACGTCGGGCCGTCCCCGTTTGATTTCGATGCCCACGGTATCGCACAGGAAATCAATCCTGCACCGGGGGGCCAGCGGCGCTTCGTGGTGAAAGTCAATGTCCGCCCGCTGCAAAGCGTCGGCCACCAGCCCGTGGAGGTCGTATTCATCCTGGGTCTGCGGCGCGCGGATCGCCGCCAGCGCCGTCAATACCTGCTGTGCCGTCATGCCTGTCCTCCGAAGTTTTCTCTGCTTTATTATACCGCGCGCGGAAAAACTGGCAAGCCCTTTTCCAAAGAAAGATGGATTTTTCGCTTGACATTCCGCCCGCTTATCCGTTATAATTCCTCCATGGCAATGATGGGAAGAAAGTAACCCGGCCGATGCGCGATTGAAGAGAGTTTCCGGGCGGTGCAAGGAAACAGCGGCGGCCAGCGGGCGAATTACCTCCCGGAGCCCGGCCTTGAAGAAGCGGATTGCGCTTTGCGTAGGGGCCCGCCGGAGCGCCGGTTACAGCGCACACGAGGGCAAAACGCGGCTTCCGCTTTTGCCGAACGGAAGTGGTACAGCGATCATCCGCCTTCCCCCTGATAGGGGGTAGGCGGTTTTAGTTTAGGTAGGAGGTAGGAAGTAGGAGGTAGGAAGTTTAAAGTGCCGGAAGATGAACGCAATCTTCAGTGCTCACGGAATATCAAAGCCATATAAACCTCCTACCTCCTACTTCCTACCTCCTACCTACCAACACTAATCAAGGAATAAAAGGAGGCACCTATGGATATTCAAAATTTACGGTTTGCCCGCCGTTTCGACGGGATTTCGGGCAGCGCCATCCGCGAGATTTTCAAGCTGCTGGCCGTGCCGGGCATGATCTCCTTTGCGGGCGGCAACCCCGCCGCCAGCGCCCTGCCGGATGAAACCTGCGCGGAGCTGGCCAAGGAACTGTTGCTGGACAAGGGAAAGATCCTGCTGCAATACGGGGCCACCGAGGGCTACGCGCCGCTTCGGGAAAGCCTGGTGCCCTATCTCAAGGACCGGTTTTCCTTTGACTGCGCGGCGGACGAGATCCTGCCTGTCACCGGCTCCACCCAAGCCATGGACCTGCTGTGCAAGGCGCTGATCGACCCCGGCGACAAGGTGGTGGTGGAGAACCCCACCTTCCTGGGCAACATGCAGGCCATCCGGCTGTATCAGGCCCAGCTTCTGCCCGTGGACAGCGACGAGGACGGCATCCGGGTGGACGAGCTGGAGGAAGTGTTCAAGCGGGAGCATCCCAAAATGCTCTACGTGATCCCCACCTTCCAGAACCCCACGGGCCGCACCCTGTCCCTGGAACGCCGCAAAAAGATCGCCGCGTTGGCCTCCCAGTACGGCGTGATCGTGGCCGAGGACGACCCCTACCGCGACCTGCGCTACGCGGGCGACGAGCTGCCCTCCATCAAGTCCTTCGACACGGAAGGCTGGGTGGCGTTCATGGGCAGCTTCTCCAAGGTCATTTCTCCCGGCCTGCGCGTGGGCTTCCTGTGCGCCAACAAAACGCTGCTGCGCAAGTGCACCATCGGCAAGCAGTCCAGCGACGTGCACACTGCCAACCTGAACCAGGCTATCGTGGACGCCTACCTGCGGCGCGGGCTGCTGATGCCCCATGTGAAGGAAATCTGCCAGAGCTACGCTCAGCAGATGAACACCATGCTGGGGCTGCTGGACAAATGCGGCGGGGTCGCCCGATATACCCGGCCCCAGGGCGGCTTGTTCATCTTCGCGGAACTGAACGAGGGCATGGACGCCGTGCAGCTGCTCACCAAGTGCGTGGACAAGGGCGTGGCCTATGTGCCCGGCACCTACTTCTACGCCGACGGCGGGCATATGAACACCTTCCGGCTCAATTTCTCCATGCCGTCTGTGGAGAATATCAAAATCGGTATGGAAAAGCTGAATCAGGTTTTTACTGAAAATGCCTGACATACCCCAAGCAATTTGTTATCAATCCCCCCTTACCGCCTTTCTCGGAAGGGGCCTGGGAAACTGCTCTAAGCCTTCCCCTCGCAGGGGAAGGTGGCGCGCAGCGCCGGATGAGGTTTTCAAAGAGCGGTTTCCCCAGAAAAATAAAAATGGAGGAACATCACCATGCAAAATGTACTCGACACCCTCCGCGAACGCGGATTCCTGGCCCAGATCACCTTTGAGGACGAGCTGTACAAGCAGCTGGAAAAAGAACCGACCGTCTTTTACGTGGGCTTTGACCCCACCGCCACGTCGCTGCACTTTGGCCACTTCATCCCGATCATCGCCATGGCCCACATGCAGCGGGCGGGCCATATCCCGATCGCCCTGGTGGGCGGCGGCACGGCCATGATCGGCGACCCCTCCGGCAAGACCGACATGCGCAAAATGATGACCGTGGAAACCATCGACCACAACGTTTCCTGCATCAAGAAGCAGATGGAGCGCTTCATCGAGTTTGGCGAGGGCAAGGCCCATATCGTCAACAACGCGGACTGGATTCGTTCCCTGGGCTACATGGACTTTCTGCGGGACGTGGGCGCGCTGTTCTCGGTCAATAAAATGCTCACCGCCGAATGCTACAAGCAGCGCTTGGAAAAGGGCCTGACCTTCCTGGAATTCAACTACATGCTCATGCAGAGCTACGACTTCCTGCAGCTCTTCAAGAAATACAACTGCCGCCTGCAGATGGGCGGCGACGACCAGTGGAGCAACATGCTGGCGGGCGCCGACCTGATCCGCCGCAAGGAACACGAGGCCGCCTTCGCCTGCACTTTCAAGCTGCTCATGAATCATGAGGGCAAGAAGATGGGCAAGACCGAAAAGGGCGCGCTGTGGCTGGACGCCAACCTGTGCACCCCCTACGAGTTCTACCAGTACTGGCGCAACGTGGACGACTCCGACGTGGAAAAGTGCCTGAGCCTGCTCACGTTCCTGCCCATGGACGAAGTGAAGCGCCTGTCCGCCCTGGAAGGCAGCGCTATCAACGAAGCCAAGAAGGTCCTGGCCTTTGAATGCACCAAGCTGGTGCACGGCGAGGAGGAAGCCCAGAAAGCCCAGCTGGCCGCTGCGGCTCTGTTCTCCGGCGGCGCGGCGGCGGACGTGCCCACCTACGAATGGACCCGGGCCCAGATGGATGAGGACAACCGCCTGACCACGCTGCTCAACCTCTGCGGTCTGTGCACCAGCAAGGGCGACGCCCGCAAGCAGGTGCAGCAAGGCGCGGTCGTCATGAAAGACTGCAAGGTCACCGATATCGACACCGTCCTGACCGCTGACCAGTTCCCCACCGACGGCATCCTGCTGCGCAAGGGGAAGAAGAACTATTGCCGGGTGGTGCTGAAGTAATATTTCTCTGGGGGAAACCGCTCTTTGTGGGACAAAGAGCGGTTTCCCCCAGTCCCCTTTCCGAGAAAGCCATTGAGAGGTAAGATAATAAAGGCAATGAAGGACAAGAAAACAATACGCATATTGATTGCCGCTTTATTTTGCGTTCTGCTTGTCTTTTTCGGAGTTCGGTTCATTCAGAACATGATCAACCGAAACAGGCTTCTGAAAGCTGTCCATCTGGAAAACACAGCGGGGTTAAGACAGATTGATTATGTCAATTGGACTGATTTGATGCAATACAAAGATGGCTATGAAATCATGGCCTTTTCGGTGGACGATCCTCAGTGGGATATACCAGATGAATGGACAAGAGAGACGCCAGCTCTCTTGATTGACGAATTGGGAAAAAGCCTGGACATCCGATTGGACGAGAAAGCAATTATTGGGCTGAGTCTCGGCGGAGTAGATTGCTCCGCTTGGTTTTTTGTGGATGGACGGGAAAAAGAAAAACCGGCAGGTCAGCGTGAATACTATCTTGGTTATCTGTATGATCACTACAATAATCCGTTGATATTCATCTATCGAGGACATCATTTGTATGGGATGGAATAGCGCTTATTTATAATGCAAATCTGTATTGCTTTCTCGGCACAGCTTACGCATGAATGGATAAAGCGTGAGAAGTACGGAAGCCTTTTGGTTTCCGTACGCTGTGCAGAATAAGGGAGGCATCCATGCCCGGTGATTATAAAACGTTGAAACAGGAAGCAAGCGACGAGTTCATTGTGAACAAAAGCCGCTTCATCGGCTACGCCTGCCCCTGCCAGACGGAGGAAGAAGCGCAGTAGACCCTCGCTCCATCGTTACCTTTTGCAACATGAAGCTTAAGAAGAAAGAAGACAAACAGCAAAAAGCGTGACCGGATAGGTCACGCTTTATTTGCATTCAGGGGAAGGCCCCGGCCGCGGCTTCGTTCAATTCACCGCCACATATTTGCGCATATGCACCAGCGCGTTTTTTTCCAGCCGGGACACCTGGGCCTGGGAGATGCCGATTTCCCCGGCCACCTCCATCTGGGTGCGGCCCTCGTAGAAGCGCAGCTTCAGGATTTTCTTTTCCCGGTCGTTCAGCCTGCGCAGGGCCTCCTTGATGGCGATGCGTTCCAGCCAGGTGTCGTCCTGGTGCTTGGTGTCCTTCACCTGATCCATGATGTAGATGGCGTCGCCGCCGTCGTTGTAGACCGGCTCAAAGAGCGACACCGGGTCCTGGATCGCCTCCAGGGCGAACACCACGTCCTCCCTGGGCACGCCCAGCTCCGCCGCCATTTCCTCCACGGTGGGCTCCCGGTGCAGGGAGATCACCAGCCGGTCCCGGGCCTGGAGCGCTTTATACGCCGTGTCCCGCATGGAGCGGCTGACGCGGATGGGGTTGTTGTCCCGCAGGTAGCGGCGGATCTCCCCGATGATCATGGGCACGGCGTAGGTGGAGAAGCGCACGTTCTGGGTGACGTCGAAATGATCCAGGGCCTTGATCAGCCCGATGCAGCCCACCTGAAACAGATCGTCGGCGCTCTCGTTCCGGTTGCTGAACCGCTGCACCACGCTGAGCACCAGCCGCAGGTTGCCGCGGATGAATTCTTCTCTGGCCGCGCGGTCGCCGCTGTGCACCAGCGGAAACAGCTCGCGCATCCGTTCGTTGGTAAGTACGGGCAGCGTCGCGGTATCCACGCCGCAGATTTCCACTTTGCTTGTTGCCATACTGTTCCCTCCGTCAACAGCAGTATGGCACCGGGAGAGGCGGGTTATGCAGCGAAAACGGAAGGAAATTTTATGGAAGGAGGCAGTGAGGTAGGAGTTTTATAATGTGACCATCATACGGCACATGGTAATTGTCGGCTATCAATTGATACACGAAAATAAACCTCCTACTTCCTACCTCCTACCTCAAATTATTGCTCCCGCTCCGGCTGATATTCAGCACGATCCCCACCGCCGCCATGGTGATGGACAGGGATGTGCCACCGGCGCTGAAAAAGGGGAGAGGCAGGCCGGTGGTGGGCAGGATGCCGACCACCACACCCATGTTGATGAACGCCTGGACGGAGATCATGCCGATGATGCCCGCCGCCAGCAGGCACCCGAACTGATCCTCGCACCGCATGGCGATGCGCAGCCCGGCGATCATGAACGCCACAAACAGCGCGATCACCGCCAGGCACCCGGCCAGGCCGAAGTCCTCCCCCACGATGGCGAAGATGAAGTCGCTCTCCGGGTAGGGCAGGTAAGCGTACTTCTGCCGTCCCTGGCCCAGACCCATGCCGAACAGTCCGCCGGAGCCGAAGGCGATCAGGGACTGGCTCAGCTGATACCCCTCGTCGCTCATTTTGGCGAAGGGGTCGGTGAAGGACAGCAGCCGCTCCCGGCGGTACTCCGCGCTCCAGGCGTAGTACGCGCCGACGGCCAGCCCGCCCGCGCCCAGCAGCAGCATATGCCGCCATTTCGCCCCGGCCAGCATCACCATCAGTACGGACACAATGATGATCGTGCCTGCGGTGGACAGGTTGGGTTGCTCTAAAATGAGCAGAAACATAACGCCCGGCACGATCAGCACGGGCAGGATGCCGGTCAGCAGCCGTTCGATCTTCCTGCCCCGCACGGTCAGGGTCATGGCCATGAACAGCACTGTGGCGTATTTCGCCAGTTCGCTGGGCTGGAAGGACAGCGGCCCCAGGGCCAGCCAGCGCCGGGAGCCGTTGATGGAGCGCCCGATGCCGGGGATCGCCACCAGCACCAGCAGGATGGCGCTGACGATCACCCCGCCCACCACCACGCGCCGCCGCTGCCAGAAGCGGTAGGGGATGCGCATGGTCACGCTCATGGCCGCCGCGCCCACCGCCACGCCAAAGAGCTGCTTCTTCACTTCGCTCAGCGGGTCGCCCCCGTCCTGGGCCTTGTAATAGGTGGCGCTGAACAGGGTCAGCAGCCCCAGCATCAGAAGCATCGCCAGGATGGTGAGCAGCGTTTTGTCCACCGGCTTTTCCCGGCGGCGGGTCGAAGTTGTTACCATGGCAGGAGATCCTTTCTATGTCTAATATGAACCGATGTAAAGATATCCAGTTTGTTTTTCCACATGTGAATGAAAGAACGCGTCCAAAAGCCTTCCCCTCGCAGGGGAAGGTGGCAGGCGCGGAACCAAGATGGAGAGCGTGATTCAGTCAATTCGCGCCTGACGAATGAGGTGCTCCTTTTCCTGACATGTTCACACTGCTACGGGTGAGTACACCTCATCCGAGCCGCGCGAATGATCTTGACTTCTATTTCCTGCTTTGTTCCGCGCGGCCCACCTTCCCCTGCGAGGGGAAGGCTTTAGTATACCCTTTTGATCTTAAGAGTAAATCAACAAAAAAGAGCGCAGGGCACATCCTCTGTACTCTGCACTCTGTACTCTCTAAGTATGCTTACTTCAGTTCATTCACGATCTGCTTAAAAATCCTTCCCCGCTGCTCATAGTCCTCGAACATATCAAAGGACGCGCAGGCGGGGGAGAGCAGCACGTTGCCGCCGGGGCGGCTCAGGGACCTGCACACCTCCACCGCCTCCTGCATGCTGCCCGCGTGGTGGATGGCGGTATAGCCCGCCTTGCGCAGGGCCGCTTCGATCTGGGGCGCGGTGACGCCGATGAGCACGCAGTTTTCGATCAGGGGCGTTTTGATGATTTCCGCCGCCAGGGGGTCAAAGGAAACGTGCTTGTCGTAGCCGCCCAGGATCAGGGCGGTGGGGGCCTTCATGCTCTGGACGGCCTTGATGGTGCTGTCCACGTTGGTGCCCTTGCTGTCGTTGATGTAGCGCACGCCATCCAGCTCCCGGGTGAATTCGATGCGGTGCTCAACGCCCGTGAAGGTGCGCAGGGCCTGGCGGATCACCGGCGCGGGCACGCCCCGGGAGAAGGCCATGGCCGCGGCGGCCAGGGCGTTTTCCAGGTTATGCGGGCCGGGGATGCGCAGCTCCTCCGCGCCGCAGACGGTCTTTTCCTCGCCGCCGATACGCACGACGATCTTGCCGTCCCGGACGAACGCGCCCTGCTCCACCTCGTGGAGCCGGGAGAAAAACAGCACCTGAGGTTTCAGCCCTTCGGCCATCTTCCGGCAGGCCTCGTCCTCATAGTTGAGCACGGCGAAGTCCTCGGGCCCCTGGGCGTCGAAGATGTGGCGCTTTAAGCCGGTGTAGACCTCCATGGTGCCGTGGCGGTTCAGGTGGTCTTCGGTCACGTTCAGCACGGCGGCGGAGAGGGGATGGAAGGTTTCGGTGGTTTCCAGCTGGAAGGAGCTGACCTCCGCCACGATCACGTGGTCGTATTTGCTTTCCATCGCGGCGGCGGACAGGGGGTAGCCGATGTTGCCGCACACGTGGGCCACCTTGCCAGCGGCCTCGAAAATCGCGCCCAGCAGGGACACGGTGGTGGTTTTGCCGTTGGTGCCGGTGACGGCCACTAAGGTGCCCTTGGCAAGCGTGGAGGCCATTTCCAGTTCGCCCGTCACGGGGATGCCCGCGGCCTTCGCGGCCTTCACAATGGGCGCGTCAATGGGTACGCCGGGGCTGATGCACAGGATGTCCTGGCCGCGCAGGGCGTCCAGGCCGTCCTCCCCCAGGCGGAAGGAAATGTCCAGCCCGCGCAGGGCGTCCAGCTTGTCGCCGAAGGCGCTCTCCGGCTTCATATCGTTGACGGTCACTTGGGCCCCGGCCCCATGCAATAATTGCGCCGCCGCAATGCCGCTGCGGGCCATGCCCACGATCAGCACCTTTTTGTTCTGCCAGTCCATTGGAATCACCTCGAAAAGTTATTGGGAGGAGGAGTGAGCAGGAAGAGAGAGCGCAGAGTGCAGAGTACAGAGTGCAGAGTACAGAGTTCAGATCATAGAGTGAACTAAGCAACGGTATGCAAAATTGATGACTATATAATCTGTTCTCTGAACTCTGTACTCTGATCTCTCTCCCTCATTACACGTTTACACGCACACACGCGGAATTTCACACACCCCGGAAAAAACACACCCTCAGTAGTACGCCCGCATACTCACCACCGCGATCACGGACAGGACCAGGGTGACGGCGGCGTACATAAGCACGATCTGGTTTTCCTTCATGCCGCACAGCTCAAAGTGGTGGTGGAGGGGGGACATCTTGAAGATGCGGCGGCCTTCGCCGTACTTCTTCTTGGTATACTTGAAATATCCCCGCTGGAGCATCACGGAGACGGAGCTCATGATGCAGGTAAAGGAAATCAGGATCAGGAGGAACTGGGTCTTGGTCAGCATGGCGACGCCCACCATGGCCCCGCCGATGAACATGCTGCCGGTATCCCCCATGAAGATTTTGGCGGGGTGATGGTTATACCGAAGGAAGCCGATGCTGGCCCCCGCCAGGGCGAAGCACAGCAGCGCGATGGGCATGCCCCAGGCCTCCGTCAGGGTTTTCCCGACGGTCATGAACAGGGCGATCAGCCCGAAGGCGATCATGCCGATGACGGTGACGGAGGACAGGATACCGTCCACCCCGTCCTGGAGGTTGGCGGAGTTCGTGATAAACATGACCAATACGGTCATAATCGGAATATAGAATATCCCTACATCCCAGGTCTTACTCGTAAAGGGAATGATCACGTCGCTGCCCAGTTTCTGATAGCAGAAGAAGGAGAAGGCCAGGCCAATGATCATCTGACCGATCAGCTTCTGTTTGGGCTTCAGTCCTTCATGATCTTTTTTTACATCTTTAATATAATCATCCGGGAATCCAAACAGCGCCATGCACCCCACGGTGATAAACAGCAGCGGCCACAGGGAATTGCTCAGACCAAATGTCCAGCCCCGTTTGACGCTCAGGATGACCGTCATGACCACCGTCACCAGCACTGTGGCCAGCGCCGTCACGATGCCGCCCATGTTGGGCGTGCCCTGCTTGGCCAGATGCGCCTGGGGACCCAAGTCATAGATTGTCTGGCCGAACTTGAGCTTTTTCAAGAACGGCAGGAACCAGGGCATCACCAGCAATACCACCGCCACGGCGCATACCATGGCATACACTCCGTACAGATACATGATGGATTAGACCTTTCTTCGTTTGTTTGCCGGGATGCTCCGGCGCGGCGCGCGCGTGTGTGTATAAGAAGCAAGTTACGCTGCAAAGCGTGTAAGCGTGTGAAAAGAAAAATATGGGATCAGGAGGAGCGCCCAGGCGCCCCGCTCTGCCGTCCCGAGCGAAGGTGCGCGGGATAGCGTCCGCGCCGGTCGGGATGACAGCAGGGCAGTATCACGACTGCCTGATCTCCTTCAGCAGCTCCGCCACGACCACCTTTTCGTCAAAGGGCCGTTTCACGCCCATGATCTCCTGATAGGTTTCGTGGCCCTTGCCCGCCAGCACGATAATGTCCCCGTCGCGGCCCATTTCCAGGGCATAACGGATGGCCTCCCGGCGGTTCTCGATCACGGTGTACTTGCCGCCGGTGGGTTTAATGCCCTCTTCAATAGCGGCCAAAATCTCCATGGGGTCCTCGGTGCGGGGGTTGTCGCTGGTCAGGATGGAATAGTCCGCCAGACGGCCGCTGATTTCGCCCATGATGGGGCGCTTCAAATGATCCCGGTCCCCGCCGCAGCCAAACAGGGAAATGACCCTTCCCCGGGCGAATTCCCGCACGGCGGTCAGGATGTTTTCCAGCGCGTCGGGGGAGTGGGAGTAGTCCAGAATGACCTTGTAGGGCGTGTGCGTGTCCAGCACCTCGGCCCGGCCCGGCACGCCCTTGACCTTTTCCAGCGCCGCCGTGATCGTCTCCGGGGCCACCCCCATGATCAGGCCCATGGCCGCGGCGGCCAGGGCGTTGTATACGTTGAACATGCCCGTCAAATGCAGGTGCACCGGCATTTCGTTCACGTCAAACAGCTTCATGATAAAGCTGACGCCGTTCTCGGTGATCTCGATGTCCCGGGCGAAAATGTCCGCGTTGTTGCAGATGCCGAAGGTGGAGTGGGGCACGGCGATGTCCTTTAAAATGGATTTGCTGGTGTCGTCGTCCACGTTGATGGCGGCGTTGCTGATCCACTCCGGGCGGAAGAAGGACTTCTTGCACTCAAAGTAGCGCTCCATCGTGCCGAACAGATCCAGGTGATCCTGGCTCAGATTGGTGTAGCAGCCCGCCTCAAAATGTACCCCCGCCAGGCGGCCCATTTCGATGGCGTGGGCGGACACCTCCATGCTCACCACCGTCACCCCCGCGTCCCGCATGAGGCGCAGGGTGCGGAAAAAGTCGATGGGCTCGGGGGTGGTGAATTCGCTCTTGACATATTCCTGGCCGATCATGTTGCCCGTGGTGCCAATCAGGCCCACCTTGTATCCCGCTTCCTCCATGATGGCCTTCACCAGGTAGCTGGTGGTGGTTTTGCCCTTGGTGCCGGTAATGCCCAGCAGCTTCATTTCCCGGTCGGGGTGGCCGTAGAATTCCGCCGCCATCAGGCTCATGGCCGCGCGGACGTTCTTTACCTGCACCTGGGGCACGTCCACATTGTCCAGGAAATGGGTCACCACCAGGGCCACCGCGCCGTTTTCAATGGCCTGAGGAGCGAAGGTATGCCCGTCGAACCGCATTCCGGGTATGCAGAAATAGAGCCCTGCGTCCAGCTTTTTCCGGCTGTCCAGGCTCATGGAGCGGATGTCGCAGTCGCCCCGGATGGTCAATACTTCTGTTTCTGCGGCTTTGGCTAATTGTGACAGCAGCATGTTTCTTTTCACTCCGTTCTGGGTTTATGGGAATAAGGGAGAGTTCAGAGTTCAGAGTACAGAGTTCAGATGAAATAGCTTTTCCAAATTTGCTGAGCTGTGTGGTTGGGTGACTATATTCCTCTGTACTCTGCACTCTGCACTCTGTACACTTTCCTCTTCTTTCTGCCCGCAATAAAAATGTCTTTCAAAACTACGGCAGCTCAAACGTCACTTTCACCCTGCTCCCCGGCGGGGCGAAGGTATTGGCGGCGGGCTCCTGCTTTATGGCCAGGCCGCTGCCGGTGATCTCCATGTCAAAGCCCCGGGCGCGCAGCTGCCGTCCCGCCTCCACCATGGACAGGCCCTTCACATTCGGGACGGACACCAGATCCATGGGCTGGATGGGCTCCCGCTCGAAGGTATAGAGCATCACCTTCGACCCGGCGGGCAGCTTCGCGCCCGCGGCCGGGGCCTGATCGCTGACGGCCTGGGTGAGGCCGTCGGTCTCATACAGCAGCATGGCGTCAGACAGGGCTTTCCGCGCCTCGGCGACGGTCAGCCCGCGCACGTCCGGCACGGTGACGGCGGGCGGCTCGGTGGCGTCGGGGTCGGCCTTGCGCACGCCCAGATAATTCAGCACCTCGGCCATGATCTGGCTGGCGAAGGGGGCGGCGGTGGCGCTGCCAAAGTCCACGGGCACCTTCGCCTCGTTCACCGTCACCAGCACGGCGAAGCGGGGCTGGTCGATGGGGGCGAAGCCCAGGAAGGAACCGATGTGCACGTTGCTGACCACCCGCCCGTCCTTGTACACCTGGGCGGTGCCGGTCTTGCCGCCGATGCGGTAGCCGGGCACGGCGGCGTTTTTGCCCCCGCCGTTTTCCACCACGTTTTCCAGCAGCGTGCGCATGACGGCGCTGGTTTCGGGCTTGATCGGATTGGCCACGACGGTGGGGGAGACGCGCTCCAGGACGGCGCCATGATCGTCCAGCACTTCCCGGACGATGTAGGGCTTCATCAGCCTGCCGCCGTTGACGACCGCGCAGGCGGCGGTGATCATTTGAAGCGGCGTCACCGCCACGCTCTGGCCAAAGCCGATGCGGGCCAGATCGACGTTCTTTACATACTTGGGGTTGATCAGGATGCCCGCGCTTTCGCCCGGCAGATCCACCCCGGTTTTCACCCCCAGGCCGAAGGCCCGCAGGTATTTATAGAAGGTTTCCGTGCCCATGCGCAGCGCCAGCGTCACGAAGGCGGGGTTGCAGCTGTTGGCCAGCGCGGTGGGCAGGTCCTGGTTTCCGTGGCTGTTTTTCCAGCAGCGGATGCGGTCGCCGTCCACGGTGATGGCGCCGGTGCAGGTGAACCGGTCGGTGAGGGAGGCCGCGCCGCTGTCCAGGGCGGCGGAGCAGGTGAGCATTTTGAAGGTGGAGCCGGGCTCGTACACATCGGAAACGACGGTGATGCGCATCAGCTCCCGCAGCGCTTCGACGTCGTTCCGGGGCGGGTCGTTGGGGTCGTAGTCGGGCTTCATGCACACGGCCAGTATGGCCCCGGTGTTCACGTCCATCACCACGCACTGAACGCTCGCCGCGTCATTGACCTGGATGCACTCCCGCATGGCCCTCTCCACTACGCCCTGGATGGCGCTGTCCACGGTGAGCCGCAGGGTAAAGCCCGGCTGGGGCGCGGTATAGGCCGTCTTGCCGTCGGGCAGAAGCCGCGACCGGGCGTCAACCTCCGTGCGGAGGGAACCGGCCTTGCCGCGCAGCAGCGTTTCATACAGGCTTTCCAGCCCGCTCTGGCCCACGGAGTCCACGTTGGTCAGGCCCAAAACCTGGCTCAGCAGTTCCCCCTTAGGATACACCCTTTTGGTGTCTTCGTCAAATGAAATTCCCCGCAGCAGAGCATTCATTTCTAAATTATCTGTCCGCAGGGAACGAATGGTATCAATTGTATCCCGGCTGACCTGCCGCTTTAAGATCACGGAGGCCAGCTTTTTGTTTTGCAGGCGCTTTTCCATCGCCTGGGGGTCGGCGTCCAGAAGGGGGGAGAGCGCCTTTGAAAACGCCGCTTCGTCCTTCACCTGCTGGGGGTTCGCCGTCACGATGTAGGCCGTGGCGGACAGGGCCAGCACGTCGCCGTTGGTATCCTCGATCCGGCCCCGCTGGGCCGTCACCACGCCCTCCCGCGTCCATTGGCGCACGCCCCGGGCGGTCAGCGCCTCGCTGTCCCGGACCGTCAGGAAGCCGATTCGTATTCCGACCAGCGCAAACAGCAGCGTCAGCGCCGTGAGCATCGTCAGTAACCGTTTCCGGGTCACAAGTCCTGCTCGCATCGTTTTCCTTCCAGGCGGCAGTTTTTTATTTTGATCTTCTTTTATCTGCTGCCGGTTTTCATGCCGCCGGAAACCGCGGCGGGCTCTTCGCCGAAGGGGCGGGTGTCGGGCGCGTGAACGGCCACGGTTTCCGCCTTGGACGCGGCGATCATTTGCAGCTTGTGGGCGGCGTCATAGCCGATGCGCGCCATATCGCGGGCTTCCGCTACCTCCAGGGCCAGGTCGGCGTTCTTTCTCTCCGTCTCCTGGATGGACTGCTCCATGGCGGAAATGTCCTTGGTGATGGCGGATTTGCGAATGACGCGGCTGAGCGTCATCGTGCCAAACAGCACAAACAGCATGCACAGCACGATCAGCGCGCTGTTCAGGGAGACGGTCAGCGGACCGCGCTTCCGCTGGGCGACCGCTTCGGCATAGAAGGGCTTCTGCGCCGGATCGTACCAGGACGCCCCGGCTTCCGAATCCGGCAGGCGCACGTTGCCGCGCACGTTCAACCGCATGGCCGGCGTGCCTTGTACCCCCGCGGACACGTACTGTCCATTCTTGCCCTTATACATCATTGTATCCCCCTGTCAGAAAAAATAGAACGGTTCCCTGAAAACGAGCGCGGTTATTCACGTTTCTCTGAAAACGAACAACTGGAAAAGATCATCCAATGCCGAACGACGCCCCGTCACTCTTCCTCCATCAGCTCCGTCAGCGCGGCCAGCGGGTCGGGGAACGCTTCGTCGAAGGCGCGATCCTGATCCTGTCCCTTGGCGGCGGGAATGATGGTGATATGGTCATACACGCCGGACACCTCCACGTCCCGCGCGTCGCCCAGCCGCCAGGCGCGGATGCGCTGCGGCAGAAGCAGACGGCCCTGGGCGTCGGATTCGCAGTCGGTGTAGCTGTACCGGGTGAACTGGGTCAGAAACTTCTGGGCGACGGGCTTGCGCTTGACCAGCGCCGCCAGCATATCCCGCCGGGCGATCCACGCCGCGATGGGGTAGAGCGCTACGGCCTGATAATCCGGCGAAGGGGCGACGGCGAACCGGCTGCCCAGCGCTTCACGGAAAGCGGCCGGAATGATCATGCGGCCCTTGGCGTCGATGGAGTGGGGATAAGACCCGGTGAACCCCAGGAACGCCTGGGAATCGGGCGGCGCACCATGATTGTCGGTGCTGTCCGGGGCGCTGGCTGCGGTCGCTTGATCGCTTTCCACGGCGGATTTTTCGCGCGTGAATTCATCCTCTGCCACCAGATCACCACCTTTATCTGCCACATATTCTCCACTTTTGTGACCTCGCCACCAATTTTAGGCACTTTTTACCGCTTTGTCAAGGCCGGTTTCATTTTTGAAAATGCTCTTTGGGAAACACTTTCGTCATATTTTCGTATTTCTTTTGTTACATATTTATTTTTCTGCTGAAAAAAACAGCAATTTCATGGGGAACATGCTTTCTTATTTTCAAAAAATATGTTAATATGAATAAAAACAAGCACAGAAAATAGTATAAAATACATAAATTTATATTGATTTTTTGTGTCAACCTTTTGGGGCGTCTGTAATAAAAAGTTCATAAATAGACGCGCAAACCCTCTGCCTTCCCCAACTCGCCACTTTGTGGGAACGAGAGGCCCAAAAAACAAAAAAACAGCGGCTTTTTCAGCCGCTGAATGGGAAAGACATGCCTTATTCAGCTGTTTGGATGGGATCGCGCTCCACTTTCTCGTCCGGGAGGCGCAGCAATTGGAACTGCAGTCCGTCGCAGGAAACGCAGTGGTAGCGGGTGCCGTAAAACAGCCCGTTGACCGCGCTGCGCAGAGAGGGGCCGTGCAGATGGCCGTACACCACGTCGTCCACCGGATACCGGGCCAGCAATTGGGACAGCGGCGTTTCCGCGCCGCCTTCGCCCAGCGGGGGATAATGGCACATCACCACCAGCCGGTCAGCCCTCAGCGTCATCGCCCGGTCCAGGGACATTTCCATCCTTTGCAGCTCCCGGCGGTAGATTTTTTCATCCTCCGCCGTCACGCCGCTGCCCGGCAGGGTCCAGCCGCGGGTGCCGCAAAAGGCGGTATCGCCCAGCGTCATCGCGTCGTTCTGGATGGCGTACATCCCCTCCGGCAGCACGTCCCGCAGGCGGGAAATGCCGCTCCACCAATAGTCGTGATTGCCCCGAAGCAAGATCTTCTTTCCGGGCAGAGCGCCAATGGCCTTCAGGTCCGGCAGCGCATCGTCCAGCTGCATCGCCCAGCTGATGTCGCCGGGGATGAGCACCACGTCCTCCTCCCGGACGCGGGCAGCCCAGTCCCGGCAGATGCGTTCAAAATGGCCCGACCAGTGATCGCCGAACACGTTCATGGGTTTGTCGTCGCCGCCCGGCAGGTGCAGATCGCCAATCGCGTAGATAATCACTTATTCCTCGTCTTCCAGGTCGTCGTCCTCGTCGGCTTCCTCTTCTTCCAGTTCCTCCAAGGACATTTCGTTTTCGATTTCGTTGTATTCCCGGTCGTGGATGTCTTCGGGAATATCGGGGATGATCTCATCCATGGCGCTCACGGGATCAATGCCGCCCAGGCTGCTTTCGTCCACGGGGGTTTCGGTTTCTTCCGTATCCCGGTCGTCGTTGGCGTTCATTTCCTTGAGGCAGAACAGGCATACGTCCTTGCCCGGCAGGGCGGGATGCTCGTTGCACACGGTGCACAGCTCCACTTCTTCGTGCTGAGGTTCGCCTTTCATTTCCCGCTTGCAGACCTTACAGTAGCCCTCCTCCGGAGTGATGTAATTCAGTTCGCACCGCGGGCATTTGATGAGACGCATGGTTTGTTACCTCCCTGTGAATAATTGATTTCCCAATAATTACATGTTATCAAATTGCCGGTAATTGCTTGTTTTTTTACCGGCTTTGTATTATTATACTAAACGTACAAGAGCTCTGAACCACATAAGGAGGATAAACAGAAAAATGAAACGCTTCATCATATGTTTATTGGCCCTCATGATGACTCTGCTGGCCCTGTCCGCCGCGCTGTCCGAGGAGCTTGATCCTGTGCGTCTGGCGATCGAATCCTTCGCCTGCGGCGAGAAGGACGCCGCTTCCCTTGATTCGCTTTTGGCTTCCCTGCCGGATACGCTGGAGCCCGGCGAAATGGTGTCCCACACCTGGGAAGGCGCCGACGGCGCGACTTATACCCTTGTATATTATGCGGAGACAGCGGTCTCCGTTCTGCCGGACGCCCCCGCTCCGCAGCCCGCGGACGACGCGCTGACGGGCGAAGAAATCCTGCAAATGGTGGACTGGGTGGAAACCCAGCTGCGCACGGAAGCCCAGGAAAACACCTGGGAGCCCCTGGACCAAGCCGTGTTCCAGACCGCGCTTCCGCAGCCCGCGCCGGCGCCTACGGTGGATCCCGCTGTGTTTTATACGGCTCAGCCCGCGCCGGTGCCTACGGTGGACCCCGCCGTGTTTTATACGGCTCAGCCCGCGCTGACGCCCACGCCGGAAAGCCGGCCCGTCCGGAATACGCCCGCGCCTGCGCCCCGGCCCACGGCACGGCCGACCAATGCGCCTACCGTAAGCACGGGTGATTATACTACATTTGATTCCACTATGCAAGAGCAAAAACTGCTGAATTTGCTGAATGCGGACCGGGCGCGCAACGGTCTGCCGCCCCTGACCCTGGACCCCGAGCTTTCCCGCCTGGCCCAGCTCAAATCCAGCGACATGAACAGCAACCATTATTTCGCCCATGAATCCCCCACCTACGGCACCGCGGGCCAGATGCTGGATACCTTCGGGTACGATTATCTGGGCGTGGGCGAGAATATCGCCCACCACGCGAACGTGGAAAAAGCCGAAGCCGCTTTTATGAGCAGCGACGGCCATCGCCGCAACATCCTCGGCAGCCAGTGGGACAAGGTGGGTATCGGCATCGCCTATGACGAAAACGGGAACGTATACGTGACCCAGCTGTTCGCCAGATAAACGGGCAGGTTTTTTCGCCGGTTTCCTCGTGCTGCCGCAAAGCCTGCGGTCATGGCGCATCTTTCCTGCCGGGAGCGCATATCTTCCTTGCAGGGGGGTGATGGGGTGAGCCTGTCGGAACTGCGCACGAAGGACGTGGTCAACACCCTGGATGGGCGGCGGCTTGGCAAAGTGATGGACATTGAATTCGACGCGCGCGACGGCCGCGTGGACGCGCTGGTGGTGCCGGGTGAATTCAAGGTGGGCAACGTGATCCGGGGTGAAAAGTGCGGCATTGTGATCCCCTGGCAGCGCATCTGCAAAATCGGCGAAAACGTGATCCTGGTGGAGCTGGAGCCCGGCGATGTGCTGGAAGATTGAAATAATTTTGAAATAATTTCGTAAAAAATGTAGACAAATTGAAAGAAAATAGTTATAATTATACTGCGAGGCGAATTCCGCTCCGCAGTATTGTTTTTGTTTTTTAACGGATGATACGCAAGCGATCATCAAATGAAAAGGAGGAAGCGCTGTGAAGTGCCAATTCTGTAATTGCGCCGACAGCCGCGTGGTGGATTCCCGGCCCACCGACGACGGCAATTCCATCCGCCGCCGCCGTGAATGTATCAACTGCGGCAAACGGTTCACCACCTATGAAAAGATCGAGGTGCAGCAGCTGCTGGTGATCAAAAAGGACAATTCCCGCGAGCTGTTCGACCCCAAGAAGGTGCGCAGCGGCATCATCGCAGCCTGCCACAAGCGGCCTGTGAGCGCGGCGGAGATCGAGAAAATCGTCAACTCCATCGAGCAGCTGGCGTATAATAATTTGCAGGAGGAAATCACCACCCGTCAAATCGGCGAAATGGTGATGGAAGAACTGCGGAAGCTGGACGAGGTGGCTTATATCCGCTTCGCTTCCGTGTACCGTTCCTTTACCGATATTCCTACCTTTATGCAGGAATTAAAGGCCCTGGTGAGCGATAAAGAAGAAGGAGAAAAGGCCTGAGCCGTTTCTCCCTGCGCGGCTGGTTTCGCTGAGCAACAGCGGACCAGCCTTTGTTCTTTTGGCATCTGTTTTACTGAACTGCCTGCGTCGCCTCCAGGGACAGATGGCGGCAAAGCGCGCCGCAGGTCCAGCGGCGGTTATGGGGCGTGAGCACGGCCTTGAGGCGCACGGTCTGGCCATTGGCGCGAAGCTCCCTGAGCAATTGATCCATGAGCGCGCTGTTAAAGAAAGCCATCACCAGCATGGCTTCCTGCACGCGGACCTTTGCCGGGCTTACGGCAGGCGTATCCAGCCCGCACAGCGCGCCGATGGTTTGACCCCACTCCGCCGGAGTCACGGCCTTTACGCGAATGCCCAGGCCCGACGCGATGAAGGCAATGCGCATCAATTGGTTTTCATCCATTCCAATACAGAGCAATAATGGCAGCATAGCGAAACTCCTTCCGGATAAAATGGTCGGTTTTTTTCTTGCGGATACAGGCCGCGTGTGGTATGATGTAGAAAAAAGCCGGGAGGGACGACACCATGACACAGAAAAAAGTGGGTGATCTGATTAAGGAAGCCCGGACGAAAGCCGGACTGAGCCAGGAAAAACTGGCCGCGATGATCGACGGCCTGTCCGCCAGCGAAGTGAGCAAGGCGGAGCGCGGCGACAAGGAGCTGACGCAGGCCGAGCTGAAAGCCATCGCCAAGGCAACAGGCGTGACGCAGAAATCGCTGCTGGAAGCGGCGGGGTTTGTTACTTCCACCGCCAAAAAGCCCGCGGCGTCCACGGCGAAAAAACCCGCGTCCACCGCCGCGAAGAAAACCACGGCTGCCAAAACCACCGAGGAAATCAAGCTGACCGCCGCGGAAAAGCGGATACTGACATTGTACCGCGCCGCCAGCGCCGCCGTGCGCAAGGACGCGGAAGCTGTGCTGAAGGGCGAAAAGCAGGTGCAGGAAGAGGGCGGCAACCCGCTGATGGAGGGATTGCTTGGCGGCGCGCTGGACGTGCTGGCCAACCTGGGAAAAAAGTAAGGGCTGTTTGTGACAGGACTTGTACGGCTTCCCTGCTTTGATACGTTCCAAAGACGCGCGGAGCATCTGCTTCCGCGCGTTTTATTCTGGGCTTCGGCTCGATCGAAGCGGCGTTTACAGACTGATTTTTCCCATCACCACCGGATGCTTCGCGCCGGTGACGGAGGGGACATTGTTGGGTTTGCCGTGGATACATTCGTTGGCGAGGATGGCGAAGGCAATGGCTTCCTTGGCTTCGCTGTCAAAGCCCAAATCCTCGTTGACCAGAACGGGAATATGCAGTGCCCGGCGGATGTTCCGCATCAGGGTGGGGTTGCGGCTGCCGCCGCCGCCGATGATTAGATAATCCGGCTGGGCGGGGCAGAAGGACGCAATGGCGGCGCGGATACATTCGGCGGTAAAACGGCAGGCGGTGGCGACGATGTTTTCGGGCTTCATGCCCGCCGCCTGAGCCAGCAGCGCATCCACATATTCTTTCCCATAGTATTCCCGCCCAGTGGTTTTGGGCGGGGCTTTTTTCAGGTAGGGGTCCTGCAGCATCCAGGCAAGCAGCTTTTCATCGCACTCCCCTTTGGTGGCAAAGGCGCCGTTTTCATCGTAGCGCTGCTGGCCGTTGGTGAAGCGCTCCATCAATTGGTCCATGACCATGTTGCCGGGCCCGGTGTCAAAGGCGAAGGTATCCTCAGGCGTGCCGCCCTGGGGCAGGACGGTGATGTTGCCGATGCCGCCGATGTTTTGCAGGGCGACGGTTTTATTTTCCTTGCGGTAAAGCAGATATTCCGCGTAGGGCACCAGCGGCGCGCCTTGGCCCTCCGCCGCCATGTCCCGCACCCGGAAATCGCTGACCACGGGACAGCCCAGCCCTTCGCAAATCACCGACGCTTCGCCCAGTTGCAGGGTGCCGCGTATCGGATACCCCAAATAATCCTCCGCTTTGGGGATGTGCCACAGGGTCTGGCCGTGGCTGCCTACCAAATCTACGGAAGCGGAGGAGACGCCCGCTTGGTCGCACACCGCCCGGCAGGCATCCAGAGACAGCTGGCCCAGCAGGAAGCTGAACAGGCACAGGTCATGGCTGCCGCCCTCTGCGCCGGAGGCCAGGCGCAGGATTTCGTTTCTGATCTTTTCCGGATATGGCACGAAAACAAAACCCAGGGTGGTCACTTTCGTGGATAAGCCGCAGCCCGATATGTCCACCAGCGCCGCGTCCATCCCGTCCGCCGACGTGCCGCTCATCAGGCCGATCACGCGCAGCGTTTCTTTTTGCCAAAGGCGTTTCAGTTTTTCCATTTGATCCTCCTTGAAGGTGTGAAAAGAGTACAGAGTTCAGAGTACAGAGTGCAGATGATATAGACAAATACTTCGGAATCTGATTTACAGCAGACAAGATGAATCTGTACTCTGCACTCTGTGCTCTGTTCACTCGTCCCGACCTTTCATTGTTTAGCCTTTCACGCCTCCCAACGCAATGCCCTCTACAAATTGCTTTTGCAGGAAGATGTAGAGGATGAAGGGGAACAGGAAGGTCAGCGTCGCGCCGGCCATCACCATGCCGTAGTTGGTGGTGGAGTTGCTGGCCAGGGTGGACATGGTGACGGGCAGAACGCGCATCTCAGACCGGGTGTTGATGATCAGCGGCCAAAGGAAATTGTTCCAGGCGGCGTTGAAGGTGAAGATGGTCAGGGTGATCAGCGCGGGCTGCACCAGGGGGATCACGATGGTGACGAACCGGCGAATCTCCCCGCAGCCGTCGATCTCCGCCGCTTCCAGCAGTTCATTCGGCACCGCCACCATGAACTGGCGCATCAGGAAAATGCCGAACGCGCCCACCATGGGCAGGATCAGGGCGGCGTAGGTGTTGGTCAGCCCCGCCCGGTTGATCATCACGAACATGGGAATCAGCACCACCTGGCCGGGAATCATCATGGTGGCCAGATACCCCTGGAACAGCGCTTCCTTGCCGGGCACGGGCTTCTTTTCAAACCCATACGCTGCCATGGCGGAAGCCACGTCCACCAGCAGGCAGGAGCCCACTACGGTGATGATGCTGTTTTTCAGGGCGGTGCCAAAGTCCCGCTTCACAATGGCGTACCAATAATTGTACAGGCTGGGCCGCAGGTCCTTCAATTTAATATACAGCGTTTCGGAATCGGTGAAGGACACGGCCACCATGTAAATCAGCGGCAGCACGCACAGCACTGCGAACAGCGTGACCAGCACGACGCCCACGATCACCCAGGGCGAAATCGTTTTCTTTTTCATCAGTCCTTCTCCTTGAAAAACAGCGTCTGTATCAGGTGAATGAGCAGAATCACGATCAGCAGGCAGATGGCCACCGCACTGGCGTAGCCGTAGTTTTTGTCTTGGAACGCGAAGGTGTAGATGACATAAGCCACCGTGTAGGTGGAGCGCCCCGGTCCGCCGCCGGTCATTTTGTACACCAGGTCAAACACCTGGAAGGAGCCGATGATCCCCAGGGTCACGATCATATAGGTAATGGGCTTTAGGATGGGCAGGGTGATGTACCAGAAGCGCTGGATGGGCGTGGCTCCATCCACGATGGCGGCCTCCCGCACGTCGGCAGGCACGTTCATCACGCCCGCGTAGTAAATCACCATGTAGTACCCCGTGCCCTTCCAGATGGCCACCGCCGCCACGCTGGGCAAGGCGTTGGCTTTTTTGCCCAGGAAGTTCACGGAATCAAAGCCCAGAAAATTCAGAAATTGGTTGATGATGCCGCCCTTGGGCTGGTACATGATGTTCCACACCGTGGCGGAGGCGATCAGCGAAACGATCACCGGAATAAAGATCACGCTGCGCATGAAGGAGCCGTAGCGGTTCTTCATGTTTTCGGCGATGAACACGGCGATCAATAGGGATAAAATGGTCTGCACGGGCACGGTGATCAGCACGTATTTGACCGTATTGCTCAGCGCTTCGCTCAGCACCCGGTTGCCAAACAGCTTGGCGTAGTTCTCCAGACCGATCCACACCGGGGGAGAAGCCATATTGTATTTCGTGAACGAAAAATAGACCGACAGGAAAATCGGCGTCACGTTGAAAATCATCATCAGGATGAAGCTGGGCGCGATGTACCCAGCCCCGATCAGCGCTTGCTTTCGCGTGCGCGGGCTCATTTTTCGCTTGACGGAGGGAGCGGTGGTCATGGAATCACCTCATATGATTTCACGTCTAAATTCTTAGCAGCTTTGTTCTCAAGGATGATTTTTTAATCCAGCAAGAAGGAAACGCTGGGGTTTCACCCCAGACCCCACCAGGGCGGTGACCGCCCTGGACCCGCAACTGGCGAAATAACGTGGTTGGGATAAGCAGACAAGCTCCGCCTGGTGAGCTGGGGTTACGAAAAGTTCGAGGGCTTCTGGCCCAAGAAAGCCTGGGAACATCCGAGGGGGAAAGTAAACTTTCCCCTGCGGATGATTCCCTGGCTTTCCCCGGATGCAAAGCATCCGGGTTGGCGGCTTCGCCGCCGGGCCA